>SXPB01000042.1 GCA_005776475.1 Planctomycetia bacterium | reverse complement strand
TTGCGGGCGCTCCCCGGGGCGCGCCCGCGTATCGTGCCGCCATGGACCGCCCACTCGTCCCCGCGTCCTTGTCCCTGTTCCTGTCCCTGTTCCTGCTCGGCGGTCTCGCCGCGCAAGCGCCGTCGATCGAGTGGCAGATCGACCTCGTCGCCGCGCAAAAGCTCGCGGCCGAACAGAAGGCGCCGCTGTTCGTGGTGTTCCGCTGCGAACGTTGAAAGGACTGCAGCGACTTCTACGGCCAGTTGGGCCGCGCCTCCGCTGAACTCGCCGCCGCCGCCGCGCCGTACGTCGCGGTGCGCGTCACCGACATGAGCAATGTCGACCTGAACGTGATCCGGTTCGACTTCGATCTGACCTTCGCCGCGGTGCTGATGCACGCCGACGGCACGATCTACCACCGCTACGGCAGCCGCGGTGCCGAAGGCGCCGATCACTACCTGAGCCAGTCGTCGCTAGCGGCCCTGCTGCGCGACGCGCTGCCCGACCATCGCGCCTACGACAAGGCGCCGTCACCGCCGAAGAAGCGGCCGCCACAGCCGGTGCTCGAACTGCCGGTGCTGAAACGCCAGGTCGCCGCCGGCCAACGCCTCGACTGCGTGCACTGCCACACCATCAACGACGCCACCTTCGCCGACGCCTTCGACCGCAAGACGTGGCGCCGCGACGACGCCTACGTGTTCCCGGACCCGGCCCAGGTCGGGCTCGCCCTCGACCGCGAAAGCCAGGCCAAGGTCACCGCGGTGACCGCCGGCTCGCCGGCGGCGACGGCGGGGCTGCGCGCCGGCGACGAAGTGATCTCGCTCGGCGTGCAGCGGCGCGTGCGCACGCAGAGCGACGTGCAGTGGGCGCTGCACGAGGCCCCGTTCGGCGCCAACCGGCTGCCGGTCCGCTTCGCGCGCGACGGCAAGGAACACGACGCGACCTTCGCTCTCGCCAACGGCTGGAAGCGCTGCGCGCCCGAGCAGTACTCGTGGCGGCCGTTCCAATGGAACCTGACGCCGTCGTGCGGCTTCGGCGGCCCGTCGCTCGACGCCGCCGCGCGGGCGAAGCTCGGCCTCCAGCAAGCACCGTTCGCGATGCGCGTGCAGTACGTGGTCGACTGGGGCGAACGCGCGGCGCGCGGCCACGCCGCCGCCGCGGCCGGCCTCAAGAAGGGCGACATCGTGGTCGGTTTCGCCGGCAAGCGCGACTTCGTCGACTTCCAGCATCTGCACGCCTGGGTCGGGCTGACGCTGACCGCCGGTGTCGAGACCGAGATCGTGGTGTGGCGCCAGGGCAAGGAGCAGGTTCTCCGCTACCGCCTGCCCGAGTGAACGGGCGCGGCCTCCGCTGCCAGCGCGGCGCTCGATGATGATGTCGCCGCGCCGCGCGCGCTTTCGCTCGCGTCGTTACGGCCAACCAAGGGCTGGCTAGTTCGCCGCGGAGACCATCAAGAACATGACCCGCAGCGCCCAACTCGCGGCATTCCTCTGCCTGACTCCCTACACCCTGGCGCAAGCCAACTTCGTCGCGCCATCCGGGGAGACCGTTCTCAACACGGACTTCACGCAGGTGGTGACGACCACCGGCACGGTGAACGTGACCGGCGGCGTGTTCATCTTCAATTCAGTGACGATCCCGGCGGGCTGCACCGTGCGCGGCATCGGCAGCAAGCCGATGATCTGGGTTGCCAACTCGATCACGATCGACGGCGAACTCAGCGTGAACGGCAGCGACGGCAATCACGTCCTGACGCTGTCGAGCGCGAACATCCCCATTCCCGGCGGCATCGGCGGCGCCGCCGGCGGCACCGGCGGGCAGGGCAGCCCGCAATTCACCATGCAGTCCCTCGCCGGGCGCAGCGGCAATGGTCCCGGCAACACTCCCGGCCTTGGCGGCGGCGGTGGCATTCTCTCGATCCTGGCTGCTTGTGGTCGCGGATCCGGTGGCGGCGGCGGCGCCTTTGCCACGGCCGGCGATCCGTGGTTCAAGACCCCGCAAGGAACCGGGACGTCGTTCGTGCAGCGCCTGGGCATTGGCGGCTTTGGCTGCCTCGGCGCCACCGGCGCGGCCTCGCGCACGCTGCTTGGCGGCGGCCCCGGTGGGCTGATGTTCTTCGACGCGCGCGCTGACGACGACTTCTTCGGCATCGGCTACGACGTGGCTTCGCAGACGTGGATCACCGGCGATCTCACCAGTCTCGTCGGCGGTTCCGGCGGTGGTGGCGGCGGCGATCTCTCCTACGACAACCTGTTGCCGAGCCCTGGCTGGATCAACGACGACCAGGGCGGCGGTGGTGGCGGCGGCGGCGGCTGCCTCATCCTCTACTCGCACAACAACCTCATCGTCGGCCCCGCCGGCAAGGTGACCGCGAACGGCGGCCACGGCGGCGGCGGCGGCTGGGCTGGTTCGAGCCAGCGTGGCGGCGGCGGCGGCGGCGGCTCGGGCGGCTTGTTGATCCTGGCCGCCAGCGGACAGATCGACCTGCACGTGAAGGGCGAGACGTACGCCAACAACAACTATGACTTCGTGTTGTCCGCCGACGGCGGCGTCTCGCGGACCGGGACCTACGGAAACGTCGTGATCGTCCGCAAGTATGGAAACAACGGATTCCTGCCACTGTCGGCCGCCCAGATCGACGCCGTCCCCACGGGCGGCTACGGCGGCATGGGCATCGTGCAACTTTTCTCGCGCCCGGGCACCAATGTCGACGGCACCAACACGATCCTCGACGACAACATCAACGTGTTCCGCAACGGCGTGGCCCTTTCCGGCAGCGAGAAGCGCCGCTACCTCGCGTGGCGCGGGTACGAGAATGCGCAAGGCGTGCGCGTCGACGACACCGGTCTGGTGATCAACATCCAGGGCAACGAGGGCGACATCCGGCCCTCCCCGTTCTTGCTCCCGCTGTTCTGAGTTTGGTGGCTCGCCGTTCGGCGAGCGGCGTCAGCAAAGAACGCCTGTTGCCCGACTCTGGAGCCACTTCGTGGCCGTGCCCGAGGATCGAGACGAGAGGCCGGTGCAACGCGGGATCCGCCCCCCACCACCACCCCGGCGCCGGCGGCTGCAAGATCTGGTCACGTTCGTCCGCGTCCACGCAACGTGAAGGCATGCACCACGTGCACACCATTGCCTTCCGTCCGCTCCTCGCCCTGGCCTTGTTCCTGGCCCCGAGCCTGCCTTGCCAGGGGCCGGTGACCCTGCTCGCCGACGTGGAGGCGGCGGCGCCGAACAATCCAGGTTCGTTCTACGAGCCGCGCCATCTGTCGGGAGTCACCTGGAACTCCTACCTGTGGTTCGCCGCGGACGGCGACGGGTACGGGGCCGAATTGTGGCGCACGAACGGGGCCGTGGGCGACGCGACCCTGGTGCGCGACCTCGTGCCGGACGGCGGCAGCGACCCGCACCTGTTCGGGGTGCTCGGCGGCTGGTTGGTGTTCGTCGCCGATGACGGCGTCTCCGGCCGCGAATTGTGGCGCACCGACGGCACCAGTGCCGGCACGCAGCTGCTGCTCGACATCACGCCGGGCGCCTCCGGCACGTTCGGCAGCGACGTGCCGTTCGTGCGCATGAACAACCTCTACTACTTCCTCGCCGCCGGCAAGCTGTGGCGGACCGACGGCACGCCGGGCAACACGTTCCAGGTCAGTCCGACGCCGGTGTTCGCCGAACAGCTGTTCGCCGGCCCAAGCCACCTGTGGATGCCGGTCGACACCGGCAGCGGCGGCGAACTGTGGGCCAGCGATGGTTCCTCCGGGGTCTATCTCGCGGCAACGGTGCCGACCGCCGTCACCGAACTGGTTCCGCTGGCCGGCATCCAGGCGGTGTTCGCGTGCGACGACGGCGCGGCGGGCCGGGAACTCTGGCGCTGCAACGGCACGCAGGGTGGCACGCAGATGCTGCTCGACATCGACGCCGGCAGCGGCAGCAGCTATCCGACGGATTTCGCCGCGCTGAACGGCCTCGCGGTGTTCGGCGCGACCAGCGGCGGCGCCACGCGGTTGTGGCGCAGCGATGGCACCGTGGCCGGCACGCTCGCGCTCGATCCGGCGGTGGGTCCGCGGTCGCCGCAGAACCTGGCCACCTGCGGCAATCGCGTGTGGTTTGCCGCGCACAAGAGCAGCGGCACCAATGTCGGCTGGGAAGTGTGGTCGACCGATGGCACCGTCGCCGGCACGCAGTTCATCTACGACGTGTGGCCGGGTTCGCCGTCCAGCGGGGCAGGCGGCTTCGCCTGGGACGGTTCGCAATGGACATACTTCAGCGCCCACGACGGCAGCACCGGCTACGAGTTGTGGCGCAGTGACGGCACGACGACGCAGCGCTGCAGCGACATCGTCGTCGGCTACGGCAACGGCAGCCCGACCGTGCTCGGGTTCGTCGGTGTCTACTGCGTGTTCGCGGGAGTGCTCGACGGCAACGTCGAACTGTTCGCCAGCCAGGGCACCGGCAGCCACCTGGTGCGCGACATCCGTCGCGGCAGCAACGGCGACAGCGATCCCCGGCGCATCGTGCCGCAGATCGACGGACGCTTCTTCTTCACGGCGCAGCGTGGCCCGAACGCGGGACCCGGCGCCCTCGGCCGCGAGCCGCACTTCAGCAGCGGTGCGCAAGGCAGCGCGCAGATGCTGGTCGACGCCGCCGGCGGTTCTTCGAGCGGCGGCGGCGTGCACACGCGCGCGGCGTCGTTCGGCCAGTACACGTGGTTCAACACGGTGCCCGGCAGCGTGCTGTGGCGCACGGCGGGAACCGTGCCGAGCACGAATTCGATTCCGGGCGTCCAGGTGACGTTCACCGACCTGGTGACGTTCGCCGGCCGCGTCTTCTTCGACGGCTACACGCCGGCCCTCGGTGAAGAGCTGTACGCGTGGAACGATGCGCTCGGCGCGCCGGTGCTGGTGAAGGACGTGTTTCCGGGCAACGGCGGCACCATCACCAACCTCTGCGTCGTCGGCAACCGCCTGTTCTTCGCGGCGCAGGAAGCGAGCGGCAACAACCTGTGGATCACCGACGGCACCACCGCCGGCACGCAGCAGGTGTGGCAGAACACGCTCGGCGGCAACCTCTTCAACCTGCGCGCCGTCGGCCGCCGGCTCATGTTCGACCTGGGTTCGAGCCCCGGCGCCATGCTGGCCAGCGACGGCACCGCGGGTGGCACCACCGTCGTCGGCATCGTCGGCCAGAACCACGAGAAGGTCGCAGTCGGCAATCGCCTGTTCTTCGCCGGGGAACCGAACGGAGCGGGCACCGGACTCGAACTCTGCGTCACCGACGGCGTGACGATCACGCTCGTCAAGGACATCAAGCCCGGCAGCGACTCGTCGAACCCCTACGCGCTGTGCGCGTTCGGCAACGGCGTGCTGTTCGTCGCCGACAACGGCGTGCACGGCTTCGAACTGTGGAAGAGCGACGGCACCACCGCCGGCACGCAGCTGGTCGTCGACTTGTTGCCCGGTCCCGCGTCGGGTTGTCCGCGCCACGACGGCGGCGGCAACGGCTATGCCGGGTTCGTGCACGCCGAGCCCGCGGCGGCGCGGGCCGTGTTCGCCGGCACCAACGGCAACGGCGGCATGGAGCTGTGGCGCACCGACGGCACCGCCATCGGGACGGTGCTGCACGGGGAGCTGCAGCCGGGTGCACTTGGTTCGTTCCCGGCCCGGCCGGTGCGCGCCGGCGCGCAGCTCGTGTTCGCAGCCACGCAGACCGAAGCGCCTGCCAGCCCGACCGGACGCGAGCTGTTCGCGATGCCGACGATGGCGGCGGCGGCCCCGATCGGGACGCCGTGCGCCGCATCGCTGGCGACGGCACCGCTCGCCGCGGCGATCGGCGCGCCGTCCCTCGGCAACGGTGCGTTCTCGCTGACGATCGATGCGGCACCTTCGTCGATCGCCCTCGTCGTCATCGGGGATCCGATCGAAATCGCGCTGGGGTCGTGCGAAGTGCGTGTCGCCAACTTCGCCACGCCGCTGGCTCTGCTGACGGGAACCAACGGCCTCGCCAACCAGCCGCTGCCGATCCCGGCGTCCGGCGCGTTCGCAGGTCTGCGCCTGTCGGCGCAATGGGTCGTGCTGCAGGGCGGCCCCTTCCTCGACTTCGCCTCGCTCAGCAACGGCGTCGACCTCGTGCTGCAGGCCCAGTGACATGCGCCGCACGCGATTGACGGGATCCGGCGACTCGACGAAGGTGCACCCGGCCACGTGAACGATCCGACGACAACGCTCTTGCCCGAAGCCCTCGAAGAACGCGCCGCGGTCGCGTTCCTCGAGCGGTTCGTCGCCGATGCCCTCGCCGGGAGCACGCAGTCGCTGGCCTGCTATCTCGCGATGTTCCCGCCGTTCGAGGACCGCATCGCCCGCGAGTGGTTGCAGCTGCGTGGCCTGGCCCGGCCCGAGGTGCCCGCACCGTCGGGCGACGGGCTCGGCAGCGGCGGCGGCCACAAGGCGACGCTGGGCCCCTACCACCTGCTGTCCGAACTCGGCCGTGGCGCGCAAGGAGTAGTCTACCTCGCCGAGGACCCACGGCTCGGTCGTCGCGTCGCGCTGAAGGTGTTGCAGCAGGACGTGCGCTCGTTGTCGGGCGCAGCGTTGTTGCGGTTGCAACGCGAAGCCGAGGCCATCGCGCGCTTGGAACACGAGGGCGTCGCCCATGTCTACGAACACGGCCACGACGCCGACGCGGCATGGATCGCGATGCAGTACGTTCCGGGTGGCAGCGTGCAGGACCAGATGCGGGGTCGGGCCGGCCCGCCGCGCGATGCCGCGGCCATTGCGTCGGTGGTGCGCCTGGCCGAACGCGCGGCACGGGCGCTGGCAGCCGCACACGGAGCCGGCATCCTGCACCGCGACATCAAGCCGGCGAACCTGTTGTTGAAGGCCGCCGACGAGCCGGTGCTGGTCGATTTCGGTCTCGCCGCGGACGAACGCGCCGCCACGCCGACGATCACCGCGCCCGGTTCGGTGTTCGGCACGGTCGGCTATCTCGCGCCGGAGCGCCTGGCCGGCGCTGCCGCCGACGCCCGCAGCGACGTGTATTCGCTCGGGGCCGTGCTGTTCGAACTGCTCACGGGCCGGCGGCCGTACGAAGCCGACGTGATGGCGCACGAACTGAAGGCGCTGGCCGACGGCGCCACGCCGGACGTGCGCACGAGCAACCCGAGCGTGCCCGCCGACCTCGCCGTGGTCGTCGCTACCGCGATCGCCAAGGTGCCGCTCGACCGCTACGCGACCGCCGCCGCGTTCGCCGACGACCTCGCCCGCGTGCTCGCCCTGCGGCCGATCGCGGCGCGGCCGGCAAGCCCGTTGCTGCGGTTGCAGCGGTGGGCGCAGCGCAATCCCGGACTGGCTCGCAGCCTCGGCGCGCTGGTGCTCGCTGTCGCGACCGGCCTCATCGCGACCACGTGGTTGTGGCGGCAGAGCGATCGTGCCCTCGCCGACGTCAAGCGCCTCGCCGACCTCAAGCTCGCGCGCGAACTGGTGGCGCGCGCCGACGACCTGTGGCCGGCCCGGCCGGAACGGCTCGCGGCGATGCGCTCCTGGCACGCCGAGTTCGACGTGCTGCACGAACGGCTGCCGGCGCACCGTGACCGGCGCACGGCGCTTGGCGACGGCGAAGCCGATGCCGCGGTCCTGTGGGAGCGGGAGCAACTCGACCTGCTGCTCGGCGTGCATTCCCAGCTCGCAATCACGGCCACCGCGGTCGACGCGCGCATGGCGACCGCCACCACCCTGGTGCAGCGCACGCTCGCGGAGCCGGCCGCGGTCTGGCGCGACGCCAGCGCGCGCATCGCCGCGAACCCGCGCTACCGCGGCCTGCAACTGAAGCCCCAGCTCGGGCTCGTGCCGCTCGGACCCGATCCGCACAGTGGCCTCGAGGAGTTCGCGCACGTGCTGTCGGGCTCCGTGCCAGAACGCGCCGCCGATGGTGCCCTGCGCGCGTCCGACGACGGCGGCATCGTGCTGGTGCTGGTGCCCGGTGGCCCGGCGCTGCTCGGTGCGGACCGGGAAGCGCCGCCAGACGGTCGGCCCGCCAATGTCGATCCGGAGACTCCCAAGGAGCAGGAGCCGAGTTATGCGCTCGCGCTGCAACCGTTCTTCCTGGCCCGCTTCGAGATGACGCAGGCGCAGTGGCAGCGGCACACCGGCGGCAATCCGGCGACGTACCAGATCGGCGGTGGCCTCACCACGATCGCGAGCGTGCGGCACCCGATCGAACTGGTCACGTGGACCGACTGCGATCGCGTCCTGCAGCAGCTCGACCTTTGCCTACCCACCGAGGCCCAGTGGGAGTTCGCTTACCGCGCCGGCACCAGCTCGCCGTATCCGTATGGTCCGGATGCGAAGAGCCTCGCCACGCACGAGAATCTCGCCGACGTGACGGCGCGCGAGCGCGGCTCCAATCGCCGGCTGCGCTTCATCGACTGGCTCGACGACGGCTGGCTGGTGCACGCACCGGTGGGTTCGTTGCGGCCGAATGGCTGGGGCTTCCACGACATGGGCGGCAACGTGAAGGAATGGTGCGCCGATTCGTGGGAGGACTACCCGGCAGCAGCCCCGCGGCCGGGCGACGGGCTGCGACGCGGCAAGTACGACGAGTACCGCATCGTGCGCGGCGGCAGCTTCTCGAGCTGGACCGACGACGCCCGCGCAGCGGCGCGCATGGGAGTGCAGAAGAACACCAGCGGCGCCGAGGCCGGAGTGCGACCGGCGCGGCGCATCGAGTGACGCGGCGGGCGCCGCGAGCGCAGCTCACTCGGCGCAAAGGCGCAGCAGCGGATCACCCTGCAGGCGATCGCGCAGCCGCTGCCAACGTTTGCGGCACGCGTCCTCGCCGATGCCAAGCAGGGCACCCGCTTCGCCGTGCGTCAGGCCTTCGATGCCGAGCGCGACCAGCAGCTTGCGATCCTCGACATCGAGTTCGTCGATGCGCGCACGGCACGTTCGCGCCGACTCGTCGTTCGCGACGCGTCGGCTGATCGTCGTCACGCTGTCGAGCACGGACGGCAGGCGCGAATCGCCGCCGAGCCGCCGTCGCGGGCCGAGCGGATCGCGGCCGAGTTCGCGCAGCGCCTCGAGCCAAACGCGGTTGGCGAAGCCGAGCAACCACTGGCGGAAGGTGCCGCGCCCCGGGTCGTAGTCGGCTGCCCGTTGGCAGGCACGCACGCCCACTTCCTGCACGAGATCCTCCGGATCGATGCGCTGCCGCAGCTCGCGCCCGATGCGGCAGCCAGCCCACGCGAACAACAGCGGTGCGGTCTGCGCGAATTGGGTCGCGAAGCGCGCGCGGGCGTCATCGTCGGGTGCCGGATCGGAGACCACGCGCCGAGGATACCCGGCGTGCGCGAACTGCGCCCGGCCAGCACCGCCATGCAGGTCGGTGCGTGTCGTGTACGACCCGAGGCCAACCTTGTGCTTGCCGCGTCATCGGCGCTACACCACCATGCCGCGATGCGCTGGCCACCTGCGTCGCTCGTGCCGCTCTACCTGCTGGCGCAGGCAATCCTGATCGTCGGATGGTGGCTGTGGCTGTGGTGGTCGCCGCCAGCACGCGCCCTGTTCGTGGTCGACGACTGGCCCGAGGCCACGCTGCTCGCCTTCGCGCTGCCTGACGTCGTCGTGCTGGTGCTCGGTTCGCTGCTCGCGGCGGCGGCGGTGCGAAGCAAGCACCCGGCGGGTCGACCGCTGCTGTGGTTGCTCGCGGGAGCGACGCTCTACGCGACGCTGTGGTGTGTCGGCACCAACCTCGTCACCGGCTCCGGCTGGTTGTCGACCGCCCTGATGGCGGCGGCCTCGGCGGGGATGGGTTGGGCGGTGACCGCGCGCGACCCGGAGCCGCGATGATCGGCTTTCGCGTCGCCAACGAAGCCAGCACGGCGCGGCACATCGCCGCGACGTTGCTGCAGACGGCAGCGTTCTGGTTCACCTTCCTGTGGTTGCTGCCCGAACTCGTGTCCGCATTGGGCAGCAAGTTCGCCCTGCCGCGGCTCGGCGTCGAACGCGTCGGCGGAACGCCCGTCGCGATCGCCTTGTTCGTCGCCGCCAGCGCTCTTGGCCTCTCCACCGGCATCATGATGGCGGTGCTTGGTCGCGGCACGCCGTTGCCGATGTGCACGGCGCGCGAGTTCGTGACCTCCGGTCCGTACCGATGGCTGCGCAACCCGATGGCGCTGGCTGGCATCACCCAGGGCTTCGCGGTCGGGCTGTGGCGCGACGACGTTCTCGTCGTGCTCTACGCGCTGGCCGGTGCGGTGCTGTGGCATGGCGTTGCGCGTCCGCCCGAGGAACGCGATCTCGTCCGGCGCTTCGGGGCGCCGTTCGTCGCCTACCGCGAGCGCGTCGGACTGTGGCTGCCGCGCATGCCGCGCCCGATCGAGGGCTGCCTCGCCGTGCTGTGCGCCGTCGGCGCCGCCGGGTGGTTCGCCGGCGATGGCACCTCCGCCACGGCACTGTTCGTCGCCAGTCCGTTCGCCCTGCTCGGCCTGCTGCTGGCGGCCTTGCTGGGTTCGCGCGCGCTGCGAACGTCATGACGCCGGCGCGCGGCGCCGTTCAGCGCGTGGCCTCGGCGTGCAGGCGGGTGACGACCGGCCGCACGACCTCGGCCCAATGCCGGTAGCCCTGTTCGTTGAGGTGCAGGGCATCGGCGCCAAACCAGCGGGGATCCGGCTCGCCTGCCGCGGTGACCATGCTCGGGGCCGATGTGGTGCCGGCCCTGGTAGACCGCGAAGCCGATCGACAACGGGCCGACCTTGCGCGGCCCGTGCTCGGGTCGGTAGGTCACGAACACGTCGTCGCGCGCAACCCAACTGCCGTCCTCGGCGCGCAGCCCTGGCCACGCCGCGGCATTCTCGGGCGCCCTACGGCAGATTCGTCGCCGCCGGCAATCGCGTCTACTTCGCCGCGACGACCGCAGCAACCGGTCGGGGCGCGAAGTTGGCGCTACACTGCTGCCAGGCACGCCCCTTGCACATGGCGGGCCGTGCGGCATTGGTCCCGCACCCATGCCGCCAGTCGCTACCCAGACGTAACCATGTCGCCCTTCGTCCGCGTGCTGTTGCCCGTTCTCGCTTCGGCCCTCGCTCTCGCCGCCCAGGAACTGCGACGCGTGGCGCCGCCCGCCCTGTCGGTCGGCTGCCACGATCCGATCCGGCAGAAGGTCGTGCTGCCCAGCACCCTGCTCTATGGATTCGAGTGGGACGGCACCGTGCTGCGACAGACTCCGGACGGCCCCGCTCCGAATCCGGCGAGCTGCTACGTCGAACCTGGCAACGGGCGGCTGCTGGCGTTCGTCGACGACGATCCGTTCGGCACGTCGGCGCAGACGTTCGTGGTCTGGCAACGCATCGGCATGGCCTGGAGCGTGCTACCGACGACCGGCGGTCCCGCCCGGTGCTGGGGTGCGGCACTCGTGCACGATGAGGTGCGCAACGAGCTGGTGGTGTTCGGTGGCTTCAACGGCATCACGGGTCTGCCCCGCAACGAAACCTGGACGTTCGACGGAGTAGCGTGGACGCAACGCACACCGACTACTTCGCCATCGGCGCGCTACGCGGCGAGCCTCGCCTGCGACACCGCGCGACAGCGCGTCGTGCTGTTCGGCGGCACCGACGGACCTGGTTCGCCGACCGACACCTGGGAGTGGAACGGTTCCAACTGGACCCAGGTCGTCACGACCACGTCGCCACCACCGCAGTTCGCCACGCCGATGGTGTTCGACGCCGCGCGCAACCGGACCATGTTGGTCACCAACGCGGGAGTGTGGACCTACAACGGCGTCCAGTGGGCGATCGGCGCTGTGCCGCCGTGGGCTCCAGGAGTCGCCGCCGCGGGCCTCGTCTACGACGCCACGCGCGCGGAGGTGCTGCTGACGGGACTGCGCGAGCCCAACGCCTTCCGCGCCGAGCTGTGGAGCTGGAACGGCACGGCGTGGTCGCTGCGCACGAACCTCGGCCAATTGCCGACCAGCGTGCCGAGCGCCGTCTGCACCACCGGCTCGGCGACGGTGCATCGTTTCGACGGCGACTACGCGGCGATCGCCGGCCAACTGTGGGAATGGAACGGCGCTAGCTGGACGCTGCTCGCCGCCAACGGTCCGCCAGGGCGATTGAGCACGGTGCTGTGGAACCAGGCCGGCTCGACGTTCCTGTTCGGTGGCGTCGACCGCCTCACCGGCATCGTGCGCGGCGACCTGTGGCGTTGGGACGGTAGCAACTGGACCCAGCTCACGCCGACCGGAGCCACGCCGCCGCTGCGCCAGGGCGCGGCCGTGGTGTTCGATCCGATCCGGCAACAGGCCGTGCTGTTCGGCGGCGCCGACCAGAACGACGTCCCCTATGCCGACGCGTGGACGTTCGACGGCGTGGCGTGGACGCCGATCGCCGGTGGCCCCCCGAGCCGCGGCTACCACTCGATGGCGTGGGATCCCATCGGCCAACGCGTCGTCGTGCACGGGGGCCTCGGCGTCGGTCCCTTTGGTCCGGTGCAGCTCGGCGACACCTGGGCGTGGAACGGCACGACCTGGCAACTGCTCGCCAACGCGCCGAACGCCCCACAGGGCGTGATCGCCTTCGACGCCGCGCGCAACGCCCTCGGGCTGGTCCACCTCGACCTGTTCTTCGCGCCGACGCTGTTCGAGTTCACCGGCTCCGGTTGGGCACCGCTGCCGGTGACCGGGCCTGCGGGAGGCCCGGTGCCGTGGCTGCTGTACGGGTTCGCCGTGACCGGGCCGAGCGGGCGCCTGACGATCCTCGACCACGGCACGACCTGGGGCGCGGTCGAGTTGCTGACGGCGCCTGCTGCCGCGACTGCGCTCGGCACGGCGTGCACGAGCACTGCCCCGCGGCTGTTCGGCGCGGCGTTGCCGCGCGTCGGCGAGGCGACGTTCGAACTCGAAGTGACCCGCGTCGCGAACGGCGGCTTGGTCGCGCTGGCCGGCGCGGCCACGGGCGCCAACCTGCCGTTCGGCGGCTGCACGCTGCTGGTCAACCCTGGCGAAGCGAGCGCGGTGCTGGCCGCGAGCGCGACCGGCGTCGCGCGGTTCGTGTTGCCGATCCCGAACCAGGCGGCGCTGCTCGGCGAGGACTTCTTCTTCCAGGCGGCCACGCTCGACACCAGCGCACCGGCGGGCTTCACGCTGAGTGCCGGACTGCGGCTCGACCTCGGCCGCTGACGCGCGCGTGCGTCAGCTCGCCGGAGCCTCAGGGCGCCGCCGTGGCCCCGCGGGTCCAGACGGCCAGGTGCAGGCGCGCGGGACCGGTCGATCCCTCGAGTTGCACCGGGAACGCGGTGGCGCCGCCGAGCAGGGTCTTGACCCAACTCTGCGAATCTTCGTCCCACCGTGAGTCGTCCGCCTCGTCGAAATCGATCACGTGACCCTGCGCCGGCAGTTCGAACGGAACCCGGCGCACGTAGTCGCGCAGCAGCCGGTTCTGTTCGGTGACGTTGCCGTGCGTCGCCACCTCACGCAACGGGTCTGCCCACTCGAGCAGGTCGGCGATGTCGCGGTCGGCCTGCCGAGTGACGGGAACGAACCTGCGTGCCTTGGGATCCGGCTGTTCGTAGAGCTTGTAGAGCACTTCGACGGTCGTGGTCATGGGCATCTCCTAGGAACGGAACTCGGGTGCGAGGGGACGGGGTGACGGCAACAGCGGATCGTCGCGCAAGGAAACCGCGACGATCTCGCCGAACCAACGCGCCATCTGGCTGTGGTCCATGCCGCCGGTGAAATGGTCGATGCCGGCGAGCACGACATCGGCTGGAACGACGACCGTGTTGGGGCGACACAGGTACGCGGCCCGCGTCCGGCTCCGGCGATCCCAGTGCACCGCCGCGAACACCTGCGCGCCGCCGACGAAGGTGCGCAGCAATGGCCCCCAGAATCCCGGGTTGAGGCCGTGGCGCAGGAACACCAGCACGGCCTCGGCGAAGCAGAAGTAGTTCGCGCCGTCCGGTGCGCCGTGGAACGCCAGGGCGTCGCTCGGATCCACGGCGCCGAGTCGATCGAGCCGGAGTTCGCCACCGACGAAGCTCGCGAACGCCCGCTCGCAGGCCCGTAGTCGCGCCAGCGGACGCTGCTGTTGGCCACCCTCGTCCCGTTCGTCCTGGTCGAGCGACTCCGGCTCGAATGCCCTCCGCAGGGCGCGCCGGAACACGCGCTCGGCGTTCTTGGCCGTGGCGATCCAGAACTTGTCCTCGACCCCGGGCTCGAACGGCAGCCCACGCAACGAGAACGCCGCCCGCTGCAGGCTGCGCAGGATCAGCACCTGGGTGAACACCACGATTTCGTTGGCGACGCCCGCTTCGCCGCGCAGCAGAAACTCGTCGGGATCGCTCCATTGGTCGAAGGTGCACAGGGCCTTGGCCCGATCCAGCCGCGCGGCCAGATCGGTACCAGGATCAGACTGCCTCGACCCAATGTGTTCGCGTCGCCGTTCGAATCGCCCCGGCGGCACAGGCGTGCTCGGACTCGTTTGGTTGCTCATCGTTCCGTACTCCTGGCGCAGCGGAAGCCGCGCAGATGGCTGAAGTGGGTCGGACCGAAGTCCGCAAGCAGCGTCTGGCCGACATGGGCCTTGGGGTTGACGTGCTGGACGTGCATCGCGTGGCCGCACACCACGCGTTTGTCGCTGCGCACGAAGGTACCGGCCGGGCCACGATCCACGCCCGCGGAACCGGTCCACTCCTCGACGTTGCCGAACAATTCGAACACGCCCTCGGGGCTGCAACTCGCCGGGTCGGCGTCGACGACGGCGGCATGGAGCAACCACAGCGCGAAGCCGTCGCTGCGCGACTGCGTGCCGGTCCACGGCGCGGCGACGTTGCCGTGCATGCCCACGTCCCCCCAGGGATAGCGCCGCGGCGACGGCCCGGGCCCGTGCGCGGCCAGCAGCCACTCGGCCACCGTCGGCAGTCGCTTGCCCGCCCATTCGGCGTACGCAACCGCGTCGTCGAAGCTGACGTGCACGATTGGCATCCGGTCGTGGCGCGGCTCGAGCCGTTCGCTGCCCCACGGCATGCTCCGGCCGGTGGCCTGGCAGAACGCGCGGTACTCGGCGACCGTCACCTCGCAGCGGTCGATCCAGAAGCCCGGCACGGCCGTGCGTCTGCCCGCGAGCCCGCTCGGCGCGGCGCTGGGCGGCAGCTGCAAGTCCCCACCGGCAATGCGCACCATGCCATCGAGTTGCTGCGCGACGGGCCGCACGACGAACTCGAACTCGTAGGCGCGCGCGGCGGCGACGAAGCGGTCGAACTCGCGACGTTCACCGGCGGCCGTGGCGACTTCGAACCGGACGGGGCCCGCCGGCAGTCGCACGGGTGCGCCGACCTGCAGCGCGGACAGGACGACGGGCCCGGGCAAGCTGGACAACCCGTCGATCGAACGCAGCGCGATCGAACCGGGGACGCTTGCACCGGCACCGTCGACGAGCCGCACGGCAACCTGGGCCTGGAAGGCGTCGATCGGCCGCGCCGCCGCCACACGGACGTCGTCGACGAAGATCGCGGCGGCCCGCGACCACAGGAACATGCCGCGCAGCCAGGTCTCCCGCTCGTCGGTGGCGACCGCAGCCGCGCCTGCGCCCGGCTTTGGCGCCAACGCCTCGGCACTGCTGGCGAGCAACCGATCGCGGTACTCGAGCAGTCGCCGCCGCACCCCCTGCGCCTCGACGCCGTCGTCGCCGCCGGTCGCGATCCAGGCCGCGGCGAGCTGCGCTTCCGTCACGAGTTCGAAGTCGTCGGCCGCGAGCAGCGGCGCCAGTGTCTGGCGCAGCGTGTCACGTCCTGCCGCCGCGGCCCACTGCGACTGCAAGAGGATGCCAACACCCGCCGCCACCACGCAACCGAGGGCCACCCTCAAGCTGCGACGGCGCGCCCGCATGCCCTGGGCGAACCGCGCGCGCCAGGTGGGCGGTTGCTGCAGGATCGCTTCGTGACCGAGGAAGCGGCGCAGGTCGTCGCGCAGCGCCGCGGCGGTCGGGTACCGCGCGGTCGGGTCCTGGGCCATCGCCGCCATGCAGATCGTTTCCAGGTCGCGCGGCGTGCGCTGGTTCCACGCCCGCACCGTCCGCGGCACCCTGCGCTTGAGGCTCTCGATCACCTCGAACGAGGTCTGGCCTTCGTACGGACGCTGCAGCGTGAGCAGTTCGTACAGCACGACGCCGAGCGAGTACACGTCGGTGCGGTGGTCGACGGGCAGGTCGGCGACGCGAGCCTGCTCCGGACTCATGTAGTGCCAGGTGCCGGCGATGCTGCCTGGTTCCGTCAACGCGCCGAACCGCTCGTCGCGCGCGATGCCGAAGTCGACGACCAGCACCCTGCCCTGGTGGTCGAGCAGCAGGTTCCCCGGCTTGACGTCGCGGTGCACGATGCCGCGTTCGTGGGCAGTGTGCAGGGCGTCCGCCGCGTCGGCACACAGCTGCGCAACGGCAGCGAACCAGTGTCCCGAGCTGAAGTCGGGCAGCAGCCGTTTCTCGTTCGGCTTGCGATCGCGCTGGCGGCGCAACTCGACGTCGAGGCCGTGCCCGTCAACGTACTGCATCGCGAACCAGTGCATCACCCCCGTGGTGCCGTCGCTCAGCACGGGCACGATGTGCGGGTGCGACAGGCTGGCGATCGCACGCGACTCGCGGTGGAACCGCTCGAGCGTCGCATCCGACGTGCCGCCGTCGAGCACGACCTTGACCGCGACGTTGCGGTCCAGGGACGGCTGGCGCGCCAGCCAGACCGTGCCGCTGCCCCCGGAACCGATCGGCCGCACGAGCTCGAACTCGCCGAGTTTCGTCGGCAAGGTCGGCGTCGCGGCCGGAGGCGTCTCGAGAAACCCGGGGCCCGGTTGGTCGGCGAGCAGTTCGCGGACCTCCGCCATCAAGTCCTGATCACCACCACACGTCTCGAGCAACACGCGCTCACGGCGCAGGGGATCGGCTTCGGCCCTGGCGGCCTCGAACGCAGCGCGCAAGCGACGGAAGCGGTCGTTCACGGCTGGAGTTTCCGCTTGAGCCAGTGCTTCGCGAAGTTCCAGTGGTTGTCGCCAGTGCGCTCGCTGATGCCGAGGATCCGCGTGGTCTCCTCATTCGTCTGCCCACCGAAGAACCGCAGCTGGACGTACTCCGCGAGCAGGGGGTCGTGTTCCGCCAACGCTTCGATGGCCTCGTGCACACCGAACAGGTCGCCGCCACAGCTTGCTTCGAGCTGGTGCACGACCAGGTCGAGTGGCTCGTCGGCTGCTCCACCACCGCGCTTGGCAGCCGCCCGGTGCTTCTTGTGGTCGAGCAGGATGCTGCGCATCGTCGCCGCAGCCGAACGCATGAAGTGGACCTCGTCGTTCCACGAGCGTGGCCGCCCTCCGAAGAACTTCATGAACAGCTCGTTGACCAAGGCGGTCGGCTGCATCGTGTGGCCGACCTCCCGCTTGGCGATGCTGCCGGCAATGCGCCGCAGTTCCGCCGCCAGGGCGGCGAACAAGCGCGCTCCTTCCTCGTGCGACAGCGGATGCTCCGGTAGCTCGGACATGGCAGGCCCCGATCGCGGCACTGTAGCCGACGGCTCCCCACCGACCGCACCGATCGCGACCGACTTGCGGTAGGGCGAGGCAGGCGCGGGTGAAGGTTGCGGAGTGGGTTGCATGGGGCAACTGACGGCGAGGGCTGGAACGAAGGCTCAACACGTGAAAAACAGGGGGGCGCCGGCTCGCCTCCGGCACCCCCCCGACTCTCCTCGCTTCCCCTTCTCGGGCGCACCGGCGCAAGCGGGTGCACGCAGGAAGCAGGCGCGATCGTCCCACGGGAAAAACGACGTTTGGCGCCGGCAGGCGCAAGCAATTCCGGAATCCCGTGCCGTCGGGACCGGAGCCGGCCGGTCACCAGGTGACGCGGTCGGGATCGCCCAGGTCGATCGGCGCATCGGGGGCGATGTCGGCCACCCCATCCAGCTTGCGCAGGCGCCGGACCGCGGCCGGGGTGGCATCACCGATGACGCAGCCGATCTCGCCGAGCACCTCGCGGACCACGAACCCGTGCTTGCCCAGGTCAGCCACCAGGGCGGCGAGCGGACGCTTGCCGTCGGCAGTCACGGTCCAGCGAGGTTGTTTCGGCATGGGGTTCGTGGCGGATGGTGCAGGCTACCGCAGGCTCATGGAGCCTGCACGAGGCCCGCGCCGACGTGCGCGACGGGCTGTGCCAGTCGGCGCGCGCGCGCCTGCAACTGGCGCCACAGGGCCATGCCGCGCAAGGCGGGATTGCTCTGCGCAAAGAGCGCGGCGCAACCGGCCACGTGCGGCGTCGCCATGCTGGTGCCGGAGATCGTGTGGTAGCGACGCGGCCGCGGCCACGACGAGAACACGTCACGACCGGGTGCGGCGATCTCGATCTTGCCGCGGCACGAGAAGTTCGACCGCACCAGGTTCGGGTCGACCGAGGCCACCGACAGGATCGTCGGCGAGTTCGCCGGCGCACCGGTCGGACCGCCGGTGTTGCCAGCCGCGGCGACGATCAGCAAGCCGTGGCGCAACGCTGCGGCTCCGGCGGCTGTGTACGCGGCCTGGACCGGAGTCTGTGCGCCGAGCGACATCGAGATGACTTCGCAGCGGTTCGCAATCGCCCAGTTCATGCCAGCGAGCACCGTCGCGCTGCTACCGCTACCGGCGTTGGTCAGCACCTTGCCGACGTAGATGCGCGTGCCGTAGCCGATGCCGTAGCGCGGCGTGGTCCCGGCCGGCGACCGCGGCCCGCAGGCCGTTCCGATGCAGTGCGTGCCGTGGCCGTTCAGGTCCTGCACCGGCTGGCCGACGAACGAACGCGAGACGATCGGGCGACCGGCGAAGTCCGGATGGCCGAGATCGAAGCCGGTGTCGAGCACGGCAACCTTGATGCCGGCACCGCTGCGCAGGCTCAACGGCACCCGGGTTGCACGCAGCCCCCAGGTCGCACCGAGCGCTTCGGCCTCGGCTTCGTCGCCTTCGGGTTCGGCCACCGCCGCACCACCGCCCATCTCGCGAGCGATCGTCTGCGACGCACTGAGGAAGCCGCGCAGGTAGTCGCTGCCGTCGGCGAACACGAAGTACTCGGGCTCGACGGCCTCGATGGGTCCGGAACCGTCTTCGGCGGTGACGCCAGCGGTCGACAGGCCCTGGGACTCCGCGGCCTTCGCGCCGAGCAGTGCCACGCCGAGTTCGGCGAAACCGACCGCATCGGCGTCGCCGATGTCCTCCATCGCCATCGCCTGCGCGTCGAAGTCGCGCGAGTCGGCGATGCGCATGCCCCCGGTCTTCAGTGCCTTCATGCCCTCTTCGGCGGCCCCTTCGCGATAGGTCACGAGGTAGCGCCCCGTCTGCATCGAGTCGTCGCCGCGGGCGAGTGCGTCGAGCAGCATCTTCTCGATGCTGCACGATGCCGAGAAATCCTGAACGTCCTTCTTCTTGCTGGCCATGACAGTCTCCGTGTGTGTGCGTTCCATGCGATGCCGGGATGCGCGGGCGTTGCACACGAGCCCCGCCGTCCTTCGCGCCGCCATGTGCGGCCGGCGTCGTCAAGAACGACAGAACGGGCGCCGCGGCGCAGCGCGCACGCGCGTTTCGGCGCGCCCGTTCCGGTAGCACACGACGTGCAGGAGAGTCAGTGCACGTCGCCGCCAAGGTGTTCCTCGGCGCCGAGGACGCGTCAACGACGTTCGCGATCCCGGCGACGGCGCGCGTCGGCAGTCGCTGACTCCGCAACCGCGACTCAGGGCACGGAAGCTCGCACTGCGTTGCTGACCGCGAATCCCGTTGGCACGGAAGCATCGAATGCCCAGTACTGCGCGAACAACTCGGTGCCGCTCGGCGGCGGCGTCGCGAGCGCGAAGGGAAACGACGTCGCACCCGAGCCGTTGGCGACCAGCAGGAACAAGAGCTCAGGCGCCGGGACCAGCGTGCCGCCGAACAACGGCTGATTCACCGCCGCGAGCCCGATCACCAGCACCCCCAACCCGCCGCCAGGCGCTCCCGCGACGGCGAGGTTGTTCGTCGACCCACCGAGCATCGAGCCGGTGCCAACCAACGACGGGATGCCGCCGGCGCCGGCGAGTCCCTGACCAAGATCGGTCCAGGTCGCCGTCGGTTCGACCGTGAGCCGCACGTCGTCGAAGTTCACTTCGATGCCCGGTGCCGCGTTGCGATTGCCGAGGCGGATGCGCAGCGGCAACCCGGCCTGCGGATGCACGGCCGGCACATCGACGACCAGCGTCGTGGTGAGAAACCCGGCTTCCGGCGGCAACACCGCACCGCTGTCGACACCGATCGTCACGCCGCCGGCTTGCAGCGCGACGCGATAGCCGGGGAAGCCGCCAAACAAGAACGGCGCCGCGACGTCGTTGCCGATGTTGCCGATGGCGACCGTCAACACGTAGCGCCGGTTGGTCTGCAGCACGGCGCCGAGAACCTGCTGCAGCCCCGCTTCGCTGTTGGCGAACTGCAACTGGTTGGCGGGGTTGTCCATCAGGAACACCACCCCGACCTGCGCACCTTCGGGCGGCGGCACCGTGTAGAGCGTCGTCGTCGCGGGATGCAGCACGCCGATCGTGCGCGCGCCGAAGTTCAAGGCGCCGTAGCCGGACCAGCCCGGTGGCGGCGCGTTCGTGGCAAAGGTGCCGGCGGCGATCGCCGGCTGTTCGAATCCGTGGTTGGCGATGGCGATCGGCACGGCCTGCGCAGTCGCCGAAGCCACGCCGAGGGCGAACGCCGCGAACCGCAACGTCGTCGTTGCGCGTGGGGTCAGAGGGTGCATGACCTTCACCAGCGAAACCAGGTGCGTGATTCCCATGCGAAATCTCGATTCCTGGGCGGCGCGGCGCCATGCACCCAGATGCCATGGTCGGCGTGCGGCCGATGGCTTGCGATCGTAGCGAAAGTCGCGCACGTCGGACGGAATGGCGAAGGGAACGCGCCGACCGGCGACCACGGCGACACCTGGGCGACCGTCGCTGCGCCCCAGCACCGGGCCAGCACCCCGCTCGAGGTCATCGTGAGCAACGGCCTCGCGTGGCGCCTCGGCAACGTCTGACCGACCGACGGAACGCAGCCACGGTTCGAACGGCTAGAACGAGCCGATCTGCAGGGTCAGCGCGTTGGAGCTGGTGATCGCCGCGATCTGCCCCACCGCACCGAGTTCGAACGCGACCACGTATTGGTGCAGCGCGAGGCCGACGAGGCCGGCGTTGGCGGGAATCGCGAGCTGTGTCTGCACGCGTCCGGCGACCGGCAGCAGCAACTCGACCGCATCCGGAGTCACGAGGCCCTGGCAACCGGGCAGGGCCTCGACCAGCACCCACGGCAACGGAACTGCGACCTGGTTGAAACCGGTGACCGCGACCACGAAACCGTTCGCCGGCATGCCGCTCGCTTCGGCGCGGAACGTCGCCCCGAGCCACGGCAACGCCGTCGCGGTGTGCGAGTTCAAGCCACCGCTGCCTGTGCAGCCAGCACCGAACGGCACAGCGCTCGCCGGGCACGTCGTCGTCAAGCGCGCCACCGACGTCGAGACCTGGTCACCCGCGGTCATGAACGGGCCGGTGACCACGACGTCGTCGTTCGTGAGGCGCGCGATGTCGAGGGCGTAGGAATCGAAGCCGGCGCCGACCGCCGTCCACGTGGCGCCATTCCAGCGCGCGATGCGATTCGCGGGTTGGCCGCCTGCCTGAAGGAAGTAGCCAATGGCGAGCACGTCGCCGTTCGGCAACCCGAGCACGTTGGCGACGGTGCCGTTGAACGCGCTGCCGACCGTCGACCACGCGAGGCCGTTCCAGCGCCAGACGCCGGCGTAATCGCTGGCCAGCAGATCCCCGTTCGGCAGCAGCGAGAGGCCGTACGCGCGGCTGCCGGGATACGCGATCGACGTCCACGTCGTGCCGTCCCAGCGCGCGATGCGATTCACCGGTGCAGCACCGATCGCAGTGAACTCGCCGGACGCGATGATGTCACCGTTCGGCAGCACCAGCAGGTCGGTCACCAGATGGTTGGTCGCCGCGCCGAGTGGTTGCCAGACACTGCCGTTCCAGCGAACGATGGTTGTCGGGAACTGGTTGTAGGCGCGGGCCGCCGCGAGCAGTTGTCCGTTCGGCAGCGTTGCCAGCGCGCTGACGAAGCCGCCCACGCCAGCGCCGAGGGCCGACCACGCGGTGCCGTTCCATCGTGCGACGTAGTTGGCGGCGACACCATCGATCTGCGTGAACGAGCCACCGGCGACGATGTCACCGTTCGGCAACGCCGTCACCGCGGACAGACTGCCGTTCGCGCCCGAACCGAGGGCGGACCAGTTCGCGCCGTTCCACCGCGCGATGCCTTTGGCGAGCGTGGCGCCAGCGCGCTGGAAATTGCCGACGACGACCATGCCACCATCGGGCAACGCGCACACGCCGCCGACCCAATTGTCGAACCCGGTGCCGATCGGAGCGAACGTGCCGTTCCAGGTGGCGAGGCTGACGCCGCCGCCGATCCGGAAGGTCCCACCCAGGACCACGCTGCCGTTGGCCTCCGTGCGGAGCGTGTTCACGAGCCCCATCGTCGTGATCGACGTCCAGGTGCCGTTGAAAAGCGACAGCAGCCCCTGGCCATACGGCAACCAGCCGTGGGCGAGCAGGTCGCCGTTCGGCAGGAACGTCAGCGCGTTCGTCGTGATGTTCGCCTGCGGCATCGGCGTCCAGGTGGCGCCGTTCCAGCGTTGGATGATGCCATTGAAGCCGGCAGCGACGAGGTCGCCGTTCGGCGCCACCGCGATGGCCCGCACGATGGGGCCGACGCCATTGCCCAGCAGCGCCCACGACGAGCCGTTCCAGC
This sequence comes from Planctomycetia bacterium, assembly GCA_005776475.1. GTDB lineage: Bacteria > Planctomycetota > UBA1135 > UBA1135 > UBA2386 > UBA2386. Next base: position 24,357 of record SXPB01000042.1, on the reverse strand, counting down.
TCGCGACGCCGTTGGCCACAAGCCCGCCGGCCGTCCAGAAGCCACCGCCGACGACAGCTTCGCCCGTCGCGAGTTGCACGAGTGCGGCACCCGGGGCACTGAGCCCCGAACCACACGCCGACCAGTTCGCGCCGTCCCACTGCGCGATGCGACTCGCCGGGATCCCGCCCGCGGCGAGGAACGAACCCGTGGCGACGAGGATGCCGTTCGGCCCGAGACACAAGGCAACCACTTCGGCGTCGAAGCCGCTGCCGAGCGGCGACCACGCGTTGCCGTTCCAGCGGGCGATGCGGGCCGCCGCCACTCCACCGGCCTGCGTGAACGAACCCGCCGCGACGAGTTCGCCCGTCGGCAGGATGGCCAGCGCGCGCACAGCGCCATTCGTGCCGACGCCGAGGCTCGACCAGGTGCCGGTCGCGTGGTCGAAGCTGGCGATGTTCGCACAGAAGACATCGCCGGCGACCGTGAAGCTGCCGCCAACCACCAGTTGCGCGGGCAACGGACCGGCACCGTCGGGATCCCACGTCGCGGTGGCGAAGACCTCGCCAAGCACACCGGGCACCGCTTCGCCCGGCAGCCATGCATTGGCGCATTGGGCTCGCAGCGACGTGCCGATGGCGCCCACGGAAATGGCGATCGAGACGAACCAGGAAGGTACGCGCATGGAACTGGTCCTTGCCCCTTGGGCAGTGAATGCGTGGCGCCCCCATGGAACCACGACGACGGCCGCGTGCCCAGGCCCGATCCGTTTTGCACATCGCCGCTGCCGCATCGGCCCCGTCGAGCACTTCGGTCCTGGGGCACACGTCGTTCCCGAACGCCGTCGCCAGCCTGGCGAGTGCCTGCGTCGTGTCGCCACGCACGTGTTCGGGAAGTGGATAGTGCGCGACGAGCCCGGTCTCCGTCGGCATGAACGGCATCGTCTCGAGCACGCTCACCAGCGTGATCCGCATGCCGAGGCGCCGCGCCACCGCCGCAGTCGGAGCGAACGCGCGCTTGGACTCTTCGGAGAGGTCCGTCGCCAGCACGATGTGAGGCACGGCCGCAGGCTTGCCAACCGTGGCCGCGGCAGCGGCGGGCGCTGGCGGCGGGCAGCACTGTGTACGTCGCCGGTCGACCTAGCCATGCGCACTCCGGCGTAGCCTGCGGTTTTGGGTAGCATGCTGGAGCCCCGAGCCCTCGGCCCACCATGCTCAAGACCGCCCTCGCCGTCCTCGCCTTCCTGCTGTCGTTCGCCCGCCCGGCCGCCGCCCAGGATCTCTGGGACATGACCCAGGTGCGCGACTTCTACTTCACGTTCGCGCAGCCGACCTGGTGGCAGGACCTGCAGAACTCACAGTCCACCGGCCTCGACATTCCGGCCACGCTGGTCGTCGACGGCATCACCTACCCGAGCGTCGGCATCCGGATGCGCAGCTCGAGTTCGTCGATGGTCGCGGGCAACAAGAAGCCGTTCAACCTGACGATGGACGCGTTCGTCCAGAACCAGGCGATCTACGGCTTCTCGACGCTCAACCTCAACAACGGCGCGGTCGACCCGACCCTGACCCGCGAGACCATCAGCTACCGCGTGATGCGCGACTTCATCCCGTCGCCACGCACCGCCTACTTCCGACTGCACCTGAACGGCACCTATTGGGGCCTCTACATCCTGGTCGAGCAGCCGAACAAGGACTTCGTGCGCACGTGGTTCAGCAGCGACGAAGGCGATCGCTACAAGGGCGACCGCCCCGGGGCAGCGGCGGTGGGCACGTCACGACTCAACTGGCTCGGCAGCACGCCCGGCCTCTACTTCAACAGCTACGAAGCGAAGACGCCGACGCACCCGAACGTCTGGACCGACCTCGTCAACCTGATCGACAAGCTCAACAACACGCCGACTGCGAACTTCAAGACCGTGATTGAGCAGGTGCTCAACGTCGACCGGGCGCTCTGGTACATGGCGTTGATGAACATGCTGGTCAACTCCGACGACTACATGGGGGCCGGCCACAACTACTACATGTACTTCGATCCGACCGACGGGCGCATGAACATGATCCCGTGGGATCTCAACGAGTCGTTCGGGGTGCACGGACCGGCGACCAACCCCTGGAACTACCCGATCCTGCAGAACGCCACGTCGTCGTCGTACCCGCTGGTGCAGAAGCTGCTCGCGGTGCCGGAGTGGCGCGAGCTGTACTTCGCGCACTACCGCACCGCCAAGAACCGCTGGATGGACTGGACCAATGTGCTGCAGCCGCTCAACGCGCAGTACCAAAGCCTGATCCTCCCGCACGTGCAGACGGACCCGAATCTGCTCTACCCGGCGTACTTCAATCCGTCGTTCACGGGCAGCGTCTTCATGTCGTTCCACTACGTGCACGGCCTGCAGCAGGTCGCGCTGAATCGCCGCGCGTTCCTCGACACCCAGATCGACCTGACCAAGCCCGAGCCGCAGATCACGCAGGTCACGGCGTTGCAGCCGCTGGCCCTGCCGGGCCAGCCGTTCTGGGTCACTGCCCGCGTGGTCGGCACGCCGGCCATCGCCGCCGTGGAGCTGCGCGCGTCGGTCGCCGGACCGTTCACGCCGACGCCGATGTTCGACGACGGGTTGCACAACGATGGCGCCGCCGGCGACGGCATCTGGGGCGCGTCGTTCACGGCACCCGGGCCGCTGCAGCTGATGCGCTACTACGTGCACGCCCGCAACACCAGCAACACCGTGCAGGTGTTCCCGCCGGAAGCCGAACACGTCTTCCTGTCGGTGCGCAGCGAAGGTGGCACGCCGTTCGGTCCGCTGCGAGTGTCCGAACTGCTGGCCGACAACGAGACGATCGACGTCGATGAAGCCAACGAGTTCGAGGACTGGATCGAAGTGCACAACACCGGCGCCGTGCCGTACGACCTGACCGGGCACTACCTGTCCGACGATCCGGCGCTCGTCACCAAGTGGCAGTTCCCGAACGGCACCATGGTGCCCGCCGGCGGCTACGTGCGCGTCTGGTGCGACGAAGAGCCGCTCGACGGTCCGTTGCACGCCAACTTCAAGTTGAGCAAGGACGGCGAGTGGGTCGTGCTGTCCGACACCATCGCGAACAACAAGCGCTACCTCGACGGCTACCGCTTCATCCTGCAGAAGGCCGATCGCAGCTACGGCCGCATGCCGGCGGCCGGGCCCGACCAGTGGTACCTGTGGACGCCGACCGCGAACGCGCCGCCGGTGCAGGCCGGCACCGGCCGGCGCTACGACGCCCGCCGCACCGGCAGCCCGCTCGACTTCGACCTGCTGCTGTTCGGCACGCCGCAGGTGGCGCAGACGATCACGTTCCGGGTCGACGGCGGCGTACCAAACAGCTTCGCGATCCTCGCGTTCGGCCCCGGGCCGGGGAAGCTCGACCTCGGCACGCTCGGCATCGTCGGCATCGACCTTGCCGGCGCCGTCGCGTTCGGACTGCCGCTCGATGCGGCGGGCATCGGCGGCTTGAGCCTCGTCGTGCCGCCGGGAACCGCGGGTGCTGCGCTCTGGTGCCAGGCGCTCAATGTCGACATCAGCAACGCGCTGACGCTGATCATCGCCCCGTAGGCTGCTGCCGTGTCGTTGTCCGGGCGGTCAGCGACATGCGATGGATCGGCACCTTCTAGCGCGTCGCGACTCGACGACGACCGCGTCAGCTGAGCACCGGCCGCCGGTAGACGATCCAGTAGACCGCACCGACGAGGCCCGCACCGCCGACCAGGTTGCCGAGCGTCACCGGCACGAGGTTGCGCACGAAGCCGTCCCAGCCGAGTGCGACGCCGGTGCCGGGCACGTCCAGGAACAGGGCGAGCGGCACGAAGTACATGTTCGCGATGCTGTGCTCGAACCCCGCGGCGACGAACGTCGCCAGGCCGTGCGCACGCGCCGCCGTCGCGCACCGGTCGAGCCGGCAACAATTCGAAGGAAGGCCCTCCGGTTGCGGCCTCCGCATGCGGTTCAGAAGGCAGACCTATCCCCGTCGCCCTACCGAGAACCACAATGAACGCAGAAGCCAACACCGTCCGCTCCCTCCTCCGCACCACCTGCCTCGTCGGCCTCGCCATCGGCAGCGCAGTGGCCCAAGACGCCCGCGCCGCCCACGAACCCATGTTCGGTGCCTCCGGCGGGATCCCGCCCGGCGGCGTCGTGCGACTCGACGGCGGCATGCCGCCGATCGTCGGCGGTACTGCGAGCTGGGGCCTGATGGCGCCCGGGTTCACGTTTGGCATCACCGGCATCAGCACGAACGTGTGGCCCGCCTGGCACCCGTTCGCGGATCCGCTGGCGTTGTATCTCGATCCGCTGGCCTTGCTCGGCACGATGCCGCTGCCGCTCTCCCCCCTGGGCCTCGGCTCGATGACGTTGCCGATCCCGCCGGATCCGGCGCTGACCGGTCTCGACCTCGCGCTGCAGGCCCTCGTGCTGGCCCCCACCGGCCAGGTCGCCGCCAGCAACCTCGTCGTCACCAACATCGGTGTGACCGCGGGGACCGGCGAAGCGGTGTTCGGGTTCGACTTCGGCCCCTACAGCATCCCGCCGGCGACCACGTGGCCCAGCAACCAGGCCCCCGGCCCGATCGTCGAAAACGCGAGCCCTGTCCCCAAGAACTACACCGTATCGATGACCCGCGCCCCGGGTGGCGGCGCCCTGGTGATCAAGGACCAGGCCGGGGTCGTCAAGGCGACGATCCAGCCGAACCAGACGTCCTTCTCGATGACGATCCCGGTGCCGGGCACCGGCAAGCTGTTCCTCGCCAACACCAGCGGCAACGCCCCGGTGAACAACGTGACGTGGGACCTCCGGGTGAACTGAGGCCGCGGCCGGGTCGTTGCCAGCATCTTGTCACAAGGTGATTCGCACTGTCCCCGTCCGTTATCCGGACCAAGACAGGGGCGCCGACTTCCGGCGCCAATCACCATGCAAGCACGTTCCCTGGCCGCAGTCGTAGCCATCACCTCCCTCCTGACGCCCGCGGTAGCCCAGATCCGCTGGACCCCGCGCTTCGATGAGGCGATGCAGGTTGCCAAGGCCGAGAACAAGGTCGTCCTGTTCGCCTTCAACCTCGCCGGGGAACGCGCCAACGACGAGATGGTCGCGGACCACTACAAGGACCCGGTCCTCGGCAAGCTGTCGCAGTTCTCGGTCAATGTGTTCTGTTCGATCGCGACCGAACCCCGGGTGCCCGGGGTGACGCCCGCCCAGCATCAGGCCGCCGAGCAGCAGGCGCGGCTGCAGGTGCTCAAGATCGGTCCGGGCGAGGACGTCATCGCGCCGCAGCATGTGTTCGTCGGCCCGGACGGCACCGTGTTGAGCGCCGTTTCGTACCGCATCACCAAGGGCGAGCTGGAATGGGCCTGGGTGGACGCGATCAGGAAGGTCGATCCCAAGTTCGCGTGGGAACTGAGCACGGCCGCACGCGCACCGACGCGGCTCAGCTTCGGCGCGGTGGAACGTGGCGAGAATGGCAAGCCGCCGACCAAGGAAGAGGTGGCCGAGGCGCTCAAGGAAGTCAGGAAGTCCCGCCGCGGTGCGTTCGGCAACCTGGCGGAGATCGAGCTGCTGATGAGGAGCGACCATCCCGATGCGATCGGCTTCATTGACTCCACCTTGAAGGGGCTGCAGGCGAACTGGGTCACAGGCGCGCTCGACACGATGGGCATGATCTCGCCGAAGGCCTACCACACCGTGATCGGCGGCTATCTGACCAACCGCGATGAGTCCGTTCGTTTCGCCGCTGCCGGCGCACTCGAACGCATCGCCGAGCCCAAGGCCTTCGCGGCGCTGGCCAAGCAATACAAGCTGGAGAAGGACGACAAGGTGCGCGGTCGCCTGCTGCGAGCGATGGCGAGCAGTGGCCCCGCGCAGAAGGAGACCCTGGCGCAGATCGACAAGCTGATGGCGAAGGAGCCGAATGTTGAAGTGCGCGCGCAAGCGTTGCTGGCGCTGTCCCAGGTCGACGACAAGGCGAAGGTGCAGGAAGGCCTGCGTTCTGCACTGCGCGATCCGTCGTCCAAGGTGCGATCGACGGCGGCGTTCGTGCTCGCCTCACGCCGCGATGCGGAGTTCGCCTTGACGCTCGAAGAGGCCGCGGCGCGCGAAGAGGCGCTGGACACGAAGGCGTGGCTCGAAGCCGCGGCCAAGGTGGTGCGCGGCGGCGATGGAGCGGAGTTCAAGAACTTCCTGCAGCGCGAGCTTGGCGAAGTGGTGCCAGCCGCCGGACTGTCGGGCCTGATGGGCGGCGGGCGGGGCGGTGGTGGTGGTGGGCGGAACGGCGGCGGCGACTGAGCGGCCTGGTCGCAGGCAGTCCGGCGACGGGCCTTGCGCCCGTTCGCGAATGTGACGAATCTTCCGGCGGAGACCACCACCGTGGGCGACCGCTCGCGCTGGCCGTTTGCTGCCACCATGCACACGTTCCTGCTCGGCACTGGCGTTACCGCGTTGCTTCTCGCCACCATGGCCCCGGCCCAGGGCGGCGGCCCACCTGCCGATCGCACCGCGCGCATGCTCGAGCGCTTCGATGCCAACAAGGACGGCAAGCTCAGCAAGGACGAGGTCACCGACGAGCGCATGTGGACGCGCCTCGTCGCTGCCGACAAGGACGGCGACGGCATCGTCAGCAAGGAAGAGATGGCGGCCATGCCCGCCAACACCCCTGCGCGCGGCGGTCGCGGCCAAGGCGGCGGACGCGACGGCGGCGGCGAGCAGGCCTTCAAGTTCCTGGCCGAGAAGTACGACGCCGACAAGAACGGCGAAGTCAGCAAGCAGGAGTACGCGCGCGACGCCGCGACCTTCACCCGCCTCGATCGCAACCAGGACGGCGTGCTGACTGCGGCGGATTGGCAGGTCGAGAGCAGCACCCCGCGGCACGGCGGCGGCGATCGCAACCGGAGCACCGGGCCGCAGGCCGGCACCGCGGCACCGGACTTCGAACTGACGCTGGTCAGCGACGCCGAGAAGAAGGTCAAGCTGTCGAGCTTCCGCGGCAACAAACCCGTGGCGCTGATCTTCGGCAGTTGTACTTGAGGCCCGTTCGTCGCTTCAGCTGGTCAGCTGAAGAGCCTGCACACCAAGTTCGGCGACCGCGTCGAGTTCCTGTTCGTGTATTGCCGTGAGGCCCACCCGATCGACGGCGCGTCCCCGAGCACCAAAACCCTGGTGGAAGATCCGGTCACGAACGCCGAGCGCCGCGACGTTGCCAAGAAGTTCGTCGCCGAGATCGGTTTTGCGATGCCGGCGCTGCTCGACCAGGTCGACGACGCGGTGAGCAAGGCCTATGCCTCGCACCCGGACCGGCTCTACCTGATCGGCAAGGACGGCAAGATCGCCTATGCCGGCGCGCGCGGCCCGTTCGGCTTCAAGCCGGACGAACTCGAGAAGGCCATCGAGGTTGCCCTGGCGCCCGCGAAGCCGGCCGAACGGCGCGAGTACTGAGAGACTGGTCCGCTCGCCAACCGGACGAGGCGGGCGCGCAGATGCTCCGAACGGCATCCGATCGCGCCCGTGGCCGCGTGTCCCTCTTCCCAGCGAGCGGACAATGCAGGACGCTCGACACGAACCGCGACCGCTCGGCCACCTGCGGGCGGTTGTTTCGCATGCACGACCTTCCCGCCTTGTCGCCGTTGCTGCTCGCCATCGCCGGCTGGTTGCCGGTGGCTTCGGCACGAGGTCAGGAGCCCGGCTTGCGGGCCGCAGTTCCGGAGGAAGCGATCGTCGTCGTCGAGATGGCCGATCCGGTGGCGGCGACCCGCAGCCTGCTGCAGGCAGTGGGCGGCATTCCGCCGGGGTTGAAGGAACGCATGGGTGTCGCCGCCTGGACCGGGCTCGCCGCGATGTGGATCGCGGTCGATGGCGATCCGGAGGCGTTCGCGACGCAAGTTTCGGGCGGCGGGGCCGTGCTGGCGCTGGTTCCAGACGGCCGGAAACCACAAGCCGTCCTGCTGCTGCGACCGCACGACGTGCCGGCCACGGAGCGTTGGTGCACGAAGTTCGCCGGCAAGCTGCCGCGGCAGGTCGTCGATGGCGTGCTGGTGCTCAGCGCTGACCAGCAACTCGTCGCCGCGACCGCCGCGCGGGTGGCCCGGGCAAAGGGCCGCTGGGCCGACATCGATTTCGGTCCCGCCGCAGCGATGCGCGGGGCGATCGACGTGGCGGCGATCCGGCGCGGCCTCGGCAACAAGGCGCCGACGTTCGCGTCGCTCGAAGCCGGCGCGAAGTTCCTGCTGTTGCCGTTCGCGCCCGTGGTGACGGACGCAGCGATGGTCACGTTCGCGGTGCGCGGCGGCGACCGGCTCGTGGTCACGGCGACCACGGCGAACTCGGTGCGCACGACGCCGCTGTCGGCGATGTTGCCCGCCGCCGGCCAGGCCACGGAAGTGCCGCTGCCGGCCGACGGGCTCGCGTCGCTCCGCCTGGATCGCAGCCTGCGCACGCTGCTGCAGCAACCGGAGCGATTGCTGAAACCCGCCGAGGTGCTCTCCGTGCAGGGCTTCCTGTCGATCGCCGACGCCATCGATGGCCCCCACTCGTCATTCGTCGACGACCTGGTCGGCGGCCTGGGCGAACCGTTCACGCTGCTGCTGTTGCCGATCACGCCGCCGGTGGACGGACCGCCGTCGCGGTTGCAGTTGCCGGGCCTTGCGCTGGTGGCGCGCATCCACGATCCGAAGGCGGAGAAGGTGCTGTTCCGCGTTGCCGAGGCGTTCGGGCTGATCGCGAACACCGAACGCTCGCAGCGGGGCCAGTCGCCCTTTCCACTGCGCCTGCGTCGCAGCGAAGCGGGCCGCGGGCTCGTCGGCGAGCCGCTGCCGTGGCGTGGTCCCGGTGCGCCCCCCATCGAGCAGGGACTGTCGCCGACGCTGTGGTGCGAGAACGGCCACGCGGTGCTCGCCAGCACCTACGACGCCGCGATGGCGGCCCTCGCGGCCGTGCGGCAAGCGGGCACGACGCCAACGGAACCCATGGGCGACCGCCTCGTGTTGCGTGGTCCGGCGATCGGCGCCGCGATCGCTGCCAGCCGACCGGTGTTCGAACTCGGGCGCGTGCTCGACGAAGGCGAGGAACCGGCCACCGCAACGCAGTTCTTCGACGTGCTCGACATCGTCGCCAACGCGCTGCACGAAGTGACGTTCGCGGTGCAGTGTGCGGCGACGACGACCACGGTGGAGCTCAGCGTGGAGCGGGCGCGATGAACGATCTGCTCACACCCTGGCAACCGACGGCAACGGACCCCTTCGACCTGGTCAAGGTCGGGCACCTGCTGCGCCGCGCCGGGTTTGGCGGCTCGTTGACGCAGCGACGGCAGCTCGAACAGGCCGGCGTCACCGCGGCGATCGCACAGCTTGCCGGGGTTGCGACGCCAGCACCGCCCGACGAGACGCTGCTGCAGGACGCGATCGCGTTCGGCGACATCGAGCGCGTGCGCGCCTTCCGCGTGTGGCTGGCACAGAACGCGCAGCAGCCGCTGACGCAGCGGGTGAGCTACTTCTGGCACGGCCACTTCGCGACGAGCAACACGAAGCTGAACGATCCGCGCGCGATGGCGCTGCAACTGGCGACGTTCGATCGACTCGGACTCGCGCGCTTCGACGAGCTGCTGGCCGCGCTGTGCCGCGATCCGGCGCTGCTGCGCTGGCTCGACAACGACGTCAACACCAAGGCGAAGCCGAACGAGAACTTCGCGCGCGAGCTGTTCGAGTTGTTCGCGCTGGGACGCGGCAACTACAGCGAAGCCGACATCCGCGAAGCGGCGCGCTGCTTCACCGGCTGGCATGTGCGCGATGGCCAGTTCTTCTTCCACGCGCGCCTGCACGACGATGGCGACAAGGTCCTGTTCGGCAAGAGTGGCCGGCTGACCGGCGACGACGTGGTCGCGGCCACGGTCGCGCGGCGCGAGTCGGCCGAGTTCCTCGCCGATCGCTGGCTGCGCTTCTTCGTGCATCCCGAACCGGAGCGGGCCGAGATCGATGCGTTGGCCGCGGTCTACGAGCAGACCGGCCGCGACGTGCGCGCGACGTTGACGACATTGTTGGCCAGCAAGCTGTTCTTCGCACCGCGGGCGCTGCGGGCGAAGGTGAAGAGCCCGGCCGATTTCGTGCTCGGTTTCGTGCGGGCGCTCGGCGCGCGCGCGGCCCCGGTCGAACTCGCCGCGACGATGGCGTCGCTCGGCGAGACCTGGTGCGAACCGCCGTCGGTCGAAGGCTGGCATGGCGAACGGGCGTGGCTGTCGCCGGCGTCGTGGTTGCTGCGCGTGAACTTCGTCGCCGATCTGCTCAGCGGGCGCACCGGCAAGCTGGCGCCGGATCCCGAACGTTCCTTCAAACGCGCCGAGAAGCCGGCCGAGTTCGCGCGCATCGCCGCGCTGCTGCTGCTCGACGGGGCGCTGCGCAAGGAAGATGCGGAGCGGCTCGCCGACGTCGCCGCCGCGCACGGTGCCGACACCAGGGCGGCGGCGCACGCGGTGCTGCACGCTGCAGCATGCTTGCCCGAATACCAACTCGCGTGAGGCCACGATGACCCGACTCAACCGCCGCTCGTTCCTGCAGTGCGCCACGGCGATCCCGCTGTGGTGGAGCGTGCGTGGTGCGGGCGCGTGGTTGCCGACGGCCGGCGAGCGCACCTTGCTGGTCCTGGAACTGGTCGGCGGCAACGACGGCCTCAACACGGTGATCCCGAGCGGCGACGCGGCCTACACGCGGCTGCGGCCGAAGTTGTCGGCGGTGCAGAATGGGGCGCGCGAGCTGGCCGACGGCACGCGCCTGCATCCCGCACTCGCGCAACTGCATGCCATGGTGGGCGCCGGCAAGGCGACGGTGCTGCACGGCGTCGGTTATGCGAACCCGGACCGTTCGCACTTCCGCAGTCGCGACATCTGGCACGTCGGCGATCCGGCGCACCAGCGCGTGGCGGCGGCGACCACCGGCTGGCTCGGCCGCGCGGCCGATGCGCTCGCGCAGGCGAATGCCGGCGACGGCGTGCCGGCGGCGGCGATCGGCGGGCTGGAAGTGCCGCTGCTGCTGAAGGGCCACCGCGTGCGCGTGCCGAGCTTGCGCCGCGTCGAGGACTTCCAGTGGTTGGCGCTGCAGCGGCGCGAAGCGCTGGCGGCAACGTCGCCGACGCGAGCAGTGGTGGCAGGTGCGGCGACGCCGTCCGCTGACGATCTGCGGGCGTTCGCGGCAGCGATGTCGCAACGGGCCGTGCAGCTCGCCGGTGGCCTCGAGAGCGCACTCGCGCGTTACCAGCCGACGGCGGACTACCCCGACAGTGGCCTCGGTCGCCAACTGCGGCTGGCGGCGCAACTGGTGGTCTCCGGTTTTGGCACGCGGCTCCTGCACCTGGGCTTCACCGGCTTCGACACGCACGCGCGGCAGTTGCCGACGCACGCCGGGCTGTTGGCAGAACTCGACGCGGCGCTCGCCGCGTTCGTCACCGACCTCGAAGCGCACGGGCACGGCGACAAGGTTGCGATCCTCGTGCACAGCGAGTTCGGGCGCCGCGCTGCCGAGAACGCCAGCCAAGGCACCGACCACGGCGCCGCGGCGCCGGCGTTCGTGCTGCTCGGTGGCGCGCGCGGCGGCGTCGTCGGCACGCCGCCCGATCTGGCCAGGCTCGACGACGGCGATCCGATCGCGACCGTCGACTTCCGTTCGGTCTATCGCGACCTGCTCGTCTGGCTCGGCATCGACAGCAAGGCGGTGCTCGGCGGCGAGCATGCCTCCGCGAATCTGTGGGCGTGACCAGGCTGCCGCGGCGAAGCGCAGCGGTGGCTACGCCGCAGCCACCGAACCACAGCAAGCACAGGCCACCGGAAGTTCCGCCATCGAGCTGGACCGCGAAGTTCGCGTTGCCGCTGACGACGGGCACCGGAGCCGCGATGCCGACGCAGGTGTCTCCGAACGGCGCCGTGCCGCCCGGTTCCGCTACTTAGGAATGTAGGTGTACTCGGCGGCGACACCCAGCGGCATGCTGAGTCCCCAGTAGGCCAGCAGGAACAGCGTCCAGCCGACGAGGAAGCACAGCGAATACGGCAGCATGATCGAGATCAGCGTGCCGACGCCGGTCTTCTTGTAGTACTTCGCGGTGAACGTGACGATCAGCGGGAAGTACGGGTTGAGCGGCGTGATGATGTTCGTCGTCGAGTCGCCGATCCGGTAGGCGGCCTGCGTCAGTTCGGGCGAGATTTTGAGCTGCATCAGCATCGGCACGAAGATCGGCGCCAGCAGCGTCCACTTCGCCGACGACGAACCCATCAACAGGTTGACCGTCGCGCAGCAGAGGATCATGCCCACGACCGTGATCCCGGTCGGCAGGCCGAGGCTCTTCAGGCCGTTGGCGCCGCTGATCGCGATCAGCTTGCCGAGGTTGCTGGTGTTGAACGCGTAGATGAACAGTGCCGCGCAGAACGCCATCACCATGTAGTAGCCCATGGTGTTCATCGTCTTCGCCATCGCCTGTACGACGTCGCGGTGGTTCTTGAACGTCCTGGTGATGCAGCCGTGCACGACGCCCGGCACGAAGAACAGCAACAGGATCAGCGGCACGATCGAGCGCATCAGCGGCGGCTGCTTCTCGGTCAGCGAACCGGTCGGACCGCGGAACGGCGAGTCGGCGGGCCAGCACGCCCAGGCCAGCAGGCCAAGGCCGACGAGCATCGACAGCAGGCCCCAGTTGAGCCCCTTCTTCTCCAGCGCCGTCAGCGGTTCCATCTTCGGCATGTCGGCCGGATCGCCGTCGACCGTGATGCTGCGGCGCAGGCGCGGCTCGATCACCTTGTCGGTCAGGAACCAGCCGATCAACACCACGACCGCGGCCGAAGCGCACGTGAAGTAGTAGTTGCAGAGCGGGTTGACCGTCTTGCCGACATCGACGATGCGAGCGCCCGCTTCGGTGAGCCCGGCCAGGATGTTGTCGAGCGCGGTCGGCACGTAGCTGGCGCCAAAGCCGCCCGAAACTGCGCAGAATCCCGCGGCAATGCCGGCGATCGGGTGACGACCAGCGGCATAGAAGATCACGGCGCCGAGCGGGATCACCAGCACGTAGCCAGCATCAACTGCGACGAGGCTCAGCAGCCCGACGGCGATCACGACCGGCGTCAGCAGCGCCTTCGGCGTGAACGCGAGCAGTCGCTTCAGCGCGGCGTTGATGAAGCCCGAACGGTCGGCGATGCCAAGGCCAAGCATCGCCACCAACACGACGCCGAGCGGCGCGAAGTTGACGAACTCGCGGACCATCGACGTCAGGAACGTTACCAGCGCCGTGCCGGTGAGCTGGTTGGTGACGAGCTGCTCGTCGAAGCTGCCGTCGGCCTTCGGAATCCGCACCGCGGTTCCCGCCAGCAACCATGACAGCACCCAGGTCGCGAGCAGTGCCAGCACGAACAGCGCCGCCGGATCCGGCAGCTTGTTGCCGACCTTCTCGATGAGGTCGAGGGCACGATCAGAGAAACGCTTCTTGGCGGGTGCCGGTACGGAGCTCATGGGTTCGTTCGTTGGGAGAATGGTGCCGTCGCGCGGCGAACGGTATCGGTGTCCCCCTCGCACGCGCCACGTCGCCGGGCAAACAATCGCCGGCGACGACATGGGGAATGGCGAACGGTCCGGTCCTTCCGGACGCGGCGCCCTCGACCAGCCGGTCGGCGCCATCGCTGGCTAGGCCGGCCTTGCGCCTTCATGGGTGGTTAGGAACGGTGCGAAAGCAGCGCATCCAAAGTGACCATGACGGAGGGCATGCCCACGTTACCCACGACGACGAGAATCGGCGGCCTTGGCACGAGAAGGCCACCACGTCGTCCAAGCGGCGGCGCCGCCAACCGGCGCGCATCGAACCTGCTATCCTCCCGCCTCCCCTTGCGAGGAATCGGAGCGATGCGGAACAAGCAAGTCTGTCGGATGGCACTCGTCGGCATGTTGCTGACCCTGCCCGGATGCCAACTCACGTTCCTGAACTTCGTGATGCCAGCAACCTCGCCCGTCGGCCAGGTGTTCGCAGTCTCGGTCCAGTTCAGCAACAACGCGCAACTCGGCTCCGCCGGCTGCGTGCTGCAGTTGCCGCTCGGTTTCACCGTGGCCGGCATCAGTGGCAACGCGCAGCCTGCCACGCGCGACGATCCGACCCTGCTGTCGCTCTACACGGCCGAGCCAGGCGCGTACCTCGCCAGTTGGTCCCGGAACGGCGCGCAGCTGCCCGGCACCCACATCTTCACGGCCTTCGTGCAAGCACCGGTGACGCCGACCGTGGCCTCCATCAAAGTGGCCCTGGCGAGCAGCACTGGCCTCCCTGGCATCTGGCAGGCAGCGTCGCCCGCTGCAGTGACGGCCTTCGCGACGATCACGGCGGCGACGCACGCGCGGGTGATCAACATCGTGGCGGTACCCGCCGAACCGTTTGCCGTGGATGCCATCGGTGTGCAGCTCGCGTCGACTTCCTACTCCTCGGCGGTCGCCATCGCGGATCTGGATGGGGACGGCAACGACGACCTGATCAACAACACGTCGGCGTGGTTGCGCACCGGCACGACGTGGACGGAGTCCAATGCGGGCCTGTTCGGAAGCTCGTCGCTTCCCGCGCCGAGGGTCGCGGCCGGGGACTTCGACGGCGACGGTTGGCAGGACATCGTCAACGCCGGCGGCTACGTGTTCTGGGGCAACGGCGGGTCGCAGTGGACAAGCTCGCCGGGCCTGTTCAACGGTTGGAGCGTGGCCGCAGGCGACATCAACGCGGACGGTCGCGATGACATCGCGTATGGCGACACCCAAGGCAATCTCCGGGCGCTCCTCGGCAGCAGCAGCCGCACCTTCACCAATGCCAGCAACGGTCTGCCCAGCCCGGGTGGAAACAATGGAAGCCCTGAGCTGCAGTTGGCCGACGTCACCGGCGACGGTTGGCTCGACATCGTCGCCAAGGAAGGCGTATGGGCTGGCGACGGCCAGGGCAATTGGACGCCGGGCTCCGGCCTCGTGGGCATGTTGGGAGGCGGCGTCGCCGTTGGTGATCTCGACGCCGACGGCCAACCCGAACTCATCTACGCGAACTACTGGACGGGAGTCGCCGTGATGGGCCGTGTCGGTGCCAACGCATGGACTGCGGCGAGCGTCACCGGCATTCCCGCGCGGCCGGCAAGCAGCGTCGCCGTGCTCGACTTCGATCGCGATGGTTGGCTCGATCTGGCGATCGCGTGGTCCGACCAGGATTACGGAGTACAACTGCTGCGCAATCTCGGCGGCCTGTCGTTCGCCGTGGTCGCCAACTCCGGACTGCCGGAGCTGACGTCCACCGCTGCCCTGGATCTCGCGGTCGGCGACATCAACGGCGACTCGTGGCCCGACCTGGCTGCCGCGATCCAACTCGAACGGCTGGTGGTCTGGCAGAACTGGCTCGGCGGCGTGTCCAACTTCGGCAGCCCGTGCGCGGCCTCGTTGCCCGCGGCACCGACGATCACCGCCACCAGCGCACCGACGATCGGCAACGCGGCGTTCGCGCTGCGCGTATCGGGCGGCCTGCCGGGTGTGGTCGGTGCCAGCTGGCTCGGCGTGAGTGCGAGGACATGGAACGGCGTGCCCGTGCTGCCGCTCGACATGGCCTTCATCGGCGCGCCTGGCTGCACCTTCTGGACAGGCCCGGAGCTGCTGGCCTTCGGTGTGTTCGACGCATCGGGTCACATGCTGCGACCAGTGCCGATCCCGCCGAGCCCCGCGTTGCTGCGGTTGACGTTCTTCGGCCAAGGTGCGGCCGTCGACGGTGCGAATCCAGCCGGGCTCGCGGTGACGGGCGGACTCGCGTTCCGCATCCAATAGCCGGCGCGCGCCCATCACTGGCGTGCACACCGCACGACCGACGCAACCAGGCCCGCTGCGAGTTTGTCGGAACGTGGCGTGCGCTGGCCGTAACAGTCGGCTGCGTGCGGACGAAGACGTGCCGTTCGCAGGAGTGACGTGGCGCAGACCATCACCGTGGCCGCGGCCAGGCTGGGCGACGCGTCGACCGAGGCGCTCTGGCCTCAGCGAAGCTCCGGCAGCCGCTGAGACGATCTCGCCGTCGCCCTCGATCTACCCGATCCGGAACGTGATGACGTTGGTCGTGCAGCTGTTCAGCGTGGGCGTGCTCGTGCCGGACTCGAGGCCGAAGGTCAAGCCCTGACCGGCCATCGTCGTGCTCACCGGGAGCGACAATGGAATCGGGATGGTCACCGCCGCCGCCCCGGCCGGATTCGTCTGGCCGATGTAGTACGGGAACCACGGCTGCGCCAATCCGAAGTTGAGGGTGCCGAACGGGCCGAGCTGCAGTGACGAACTCCCTGCCGAGGTACCGAGGAGCAGGAAGGCGAACTGATCCACGTCGGCGCCGGTGATCGCCAGCGTGAGGTTGGTGCCGGCGGCACCGTTACCCGTGGAATCGAGGGTCGCGCACTGCGCGCGGAGGGCGGTGCCACCGAGCACGGCGGCAACGAGGATCGTGAGTTTGAGCATGGTGTACCCAGCAGCCTGGCCCTGGCGCGCAGCGGCAAGGAACCACCACGCACCGATGCCGGCATGGTAACTGCATCGGCACCAGAAGGCACCAGGGCCGCGGCCCGGTAGCGTCGCCTGTCCGGATCCCGGTAGCATTCCCCTCCCCCGATGCGATCACTGACGCCAGTTCTCGCAGTTGCCCTGCTGGCTGTTGCTGCACGTTCGCAGGCAACGCACGTCGTTGGCCCGAACGGCTTCGCACAGATCAACGCCGCCTTGGCGGTCGCCGCCCCCGGGGATGTGCTCGTTGTCGATCCGGGAATCTACGAGCCGTTCGCGGTGACGTTCGGCGTGACGATCCGGGCGGCTACGCCCGGCACCGTCCTGGTCAACGTCGCGATCGTCGGAGCCTTGGTCTCGAGCACGGTCACGCTGGCCGCGAACGAAACTGTGCACCTGGTCGATCTGTCGATCCGCGTGCTGACGATCAGCGGCGGCACGACGACGCTCGATGGCTGCACGCTGACAGCGTACCAGTTCTGGGGAACGACGGCGGTCTCGCTCGCCAACGGCATCTTGCACTGCCACGCGTGCACCTTCCTCGGCGGGCAGGGTTCACCGGGACTGCGGGCCGGACTCGCGGCGGTCAATGCCACGGTCTCTGCAGTCGACAGCAGCTTCACCGGCGCCAATGCCGGCCATCCACTGAATGGTCCACCCGCCGGCGCGGCGGTCGTTCTGCAGAACTCGACGTTGCAGGGCAGCCGGCTCACGGCGTTGGGCGGGTCGGGCACGGTCGCCCTGGCCTACCCTCCACAACCGGCTCTGCGCGCGACCACCAGCATCGTGTGGACCAGCGACTCGACGCTGACGGGAGGCGCCTACCCGAATGGCACTCGAGTCTGTCCCGTCGACGCGAACGCCGGGCGTCTCGCTCGATGCACCCTCGTGCCCACCTGTCCGGCCGGCATCCCGAGCGGTCTGTTGTTGGGAGTCCACCGCGTGGCGGCACCGCAGGCTGCCGGAACCCTTGGGCTCGAGTTCCAGACCGATGCGAACGGGTATGTCGCCATCTTCGCCAGCAATTCGCTCGGCACCTCGCCACTGCCGGCACTGGAGCAGCCGCTGCTGCTGGACGCCGCGAACGCGTTCCCGGTTGCGTTCCTGCTCGCCGATGCCTCGGGCCAGGCCGCTGTGACCTGGACCATTCCGGCGGGCATCACCCACGCCGCGTGGTGGTTTCAGGGCGTCAGTGGCCCGACCTTCCCGCTGCAACTCAGCCCGGTAGTCGGCGGCATCGTGCGGTAGCGATTGCCCTGCGTCGGAGCAGAACGCGATCGAGGCCACGGCTTGCCGGCACACTTCGTCCCGGCAGCCGGTTCGGCGTGCCGGTTCAGGGACGTTGCGTCGACGCCGCGAGCCGCGCCCGCTTGCTCTCGTTCCAGGCCGCGATTCCACCTTCGTATTCGGAGACGTTGGTGAAGCACGCCGTCGCCAGCATGCGAATGCCGCGCGCGGCAACATCGCAATTCACGCCGCGGCCGTAGAGCACGACCTTGCGCGTCTTGCTGCCGGCGCTCTTGTCGGCGACGGCCTTGGCGAAGTCGAAGGTGTCGATCGGCACGTTGCGGGCGCCAGGGATGTGGTCGCGGTCGAACTCGACCTTCGGCAGCACGTCGATGAGCACGAAGCCTTCCGTGCCCTTGCGCATGCTCTGCAGCTATTCCGTGTTGATGGTCTTTCTCATTCGGTGACCGTAGGTGCCCGCCGACCAGGGGCCGCATCGCAAGCGCACGGATTGCCAAACAAAACGCGCCATCGCCGGCGGGACGCGGGCCCGATCACCTACATCAGCGTGACGCGGAGCGCGTTCGAGCCCATGACGCAGTTGAGGCCGGTGCAGGTGTGGGCCGCCTGGACGCACACTTGCAGCCCGACGAACTGGGGCGCGTTGGGGATCGGCGTCGCGTAGACGAACACTCCGCCTTGCAGTGTGCCGGGGACCACGACGATCGGATTGACGTAGAGGGCGCAGACCGCCTGGCTGATGCACAAGCCCGTGCTCGCGTTCGTGAACACGATCGGCGACGGCAGGCAGGTTCCCACCATCAAGGCACCCACGATCGGCGTCCCGACGCACAGGCTGGTCGAGGTGATGCCGAACCCGGCATTGCCGATGGTCGGCTGCCCCGAGCATTGCGCCACCGATACGCCCCATGGCGTCGAGAACCCGCAGCCCGAACCCATAGGAAACGAATGGGGCACACACTGTGCGACTGCCGGTGCTGCCGCGACGATCCCGAGAAGGCAAGACGCGAAGGCGCGAAGGTTCATGGCGCGGATGGTATGGGGATACGTGTTGGCCCGGAAGCCGGCCCCCCGAACCGGCGCGTCCTGCCGTGGCGGACCGGGCGGCATGGTGACGGAACGATGGTCGCGGATGCAGTCGTTGCACGCGCCGCCGCTGGTGGCCCCGGTCGGTCGGCCACGCGATCCAGTCCGCGCACCCGCGGGACGCCTCACAGGATCGTCACCTGCATGGCGTCAGTCAGGATCGGATCCGGCACGGTCGCGACCGAGCACACCGCCTGGAACCAAAGCTCGGCACCGGCGAAGCCGGGCGGGATCGGGAACGGCAGCGCCGCGACACCGAAGCCGGACGCCGGCAGGACGCCGAGGAACGAACCGGGCGACAGGTCGATCAGGATGAACTGCGGCGGCACGCCGAACGGGATCGGGAACGGTGACGGCGCCAGCGACACGCCGACGAACGCGGTGATCGGCGCGAAGATCGACGGCGACACCGACAGTCCCCAACCGGCGTTGCCAGAAAGCGGCAGGTTGGCGACGCCGGCGGCGGCCGCCGTCCACGGCGTGTTCCAGCGCAGGTCGACGGTGCTGAGGGTTGGACCGGACTCGAGCTGCCGCATCGCGGCCTGTACGTCGACGCCCGACGGCGTGCCCCAGCCGCCGGCGGGAGGCGCGGTGACGACGGTGGTGAAGCCCGCCATCGTCGAACGCAGCGGCGTGCCGAACGCGGCGAACCCGGTGCCGACCGTCGCGATGGTGCCGGTGTCCGCGTCCCACGCGATGCCGCGCCGAGCGCCGCCGCCGCCGAGCGCGGTCACCGCGCCGGTCGCGGCGTTGACGGTGTAGAGCGCTCCCGCGCCGCCATCGCAGGCGCAGTAGATCAGTCCGGTGGTCGCGTCGTAGTCCATCGCGGCGACGCTGGCCGGAATGGTCGCCAGGGTCGTCACCGGACTGACCTGGTACGAAAACGCCCCGAAGCTGATGTTCACCGTCACGATCGTCGTCGTGCCGCCAGCGACAACGGCGATCGTCGTGCTCGGGTAGCTCTGCGTGTAGACGACCGCGGTCGCGGTGCCCGGAGGCATGCCGAAGAGAGTCGGCACGATGCTGAGGCCGGTGAACGTGTGGTAGACGGCGAGTTGCGGATAGCCCGCCGGCTGGCCGGCGATGGTCATCAGGATGTACGGCTCGCTCGCGGGGCTCACGCCGAGGGACGTTGGCGCCAGCGAACTGATGCGCCGGATCGTGCCGGGGTAGGCCGGAATCGAAGCGACGACGACGTCAGCGATCACGGTGGTGCCGGCCATCGTGACGCGGTGCAGATCGAGACTGTCGGCGCTGCTGCTCACCACCTCGCCGACGTAGACGACCGTGCCGGTCGCCTCGCACAGCGTGACGCTGGCAGCGCCCGCGGTCGGCAGCCCGGTGCCGCCGGAAATGACGCCGATGCCCGTGAGGCCTCCGCTCAGTCCGGAGACGGCAACCGAAGGCACGGCACCGGTCGGATGGTGCAGCCAGAGGCCGGCGGGACCGGAGGTGGTCGGGCTCAGGTGGTGCGAGCTGATCCACCAACCTGGCGGCAGTTGGCCGGGCGACGCGTCGGCGAGCAGGCCGACGAGCAGCGGCAGGGTCAGCGACGAAAGGAAGCGACGCGCGGTGTGCGGGTTCATGATCGATCTCGTGGCAGGTGGTCCTGGACGGCGTCGGGGGCGCCCGGCCGGCCAGCGTTCAGAGGACCGTGCGGACCGGCCGCCACCGGAACGGAAACCGGCCGAATCGGCGTGGCGGCAGCGCACGACAAGGTCGACAACCAGACGGCAGCGAGCAGGGCGATGCCGGCCGTCGTCGCCCAGTCGGCACCCTGATCGTAGGTTCGGGGCTCGCGGCGATGCTCGTCACGAACAACCGGCTGATCGAACAAGAGCGGAACGGCAACGGCGCCACGGCGGACGTGAAGCCCGTTCCGGTCGTTGCCGGCGAACGCCTGAGAGCCTGATCGATCGAAGCGCTCGAACGGCGGACCGCACGCTCAGCGCACGACTTCCAGCGCGATCGCGTTGGAGGTGAATACCTCCGTGCCGTTGACCACGAAGGCCTGCTGGAAGTAGAGCATCAGCCCGTTGGGGAAACCGTCAGGCAACGGGATGTCGATGGGCAGCGTCGGCGCGACGCCGAACAGCAGGACGTCGAGCGTCGGCACCAGCGTGAAGCCGAGCACGGCGGCATGGCCGCCGAACAACCCGACGATCAGCGCATTGGCGTCGTAGACCGGCGGATGGTTGCTGCCGACGAGCGTCAGCGTGTCCATGCCGGACGAATACCCGCCAAAGCCCAGCGTCGGCGGCGTCGCCGGTGATGGCGCGCTGGCGTTGCCGAGGTCGGTCACGAAGTGCACGCCCTCGTAGTCCGGCAGGGCGATGGTCTGCGCGCGCATGCAGCGCGCCATTTCCGGGTGGTACCGCATCCGGATGTTGCCGAGCCCGGCAGGCGCGCAGTGGATGCAGTACGACATCAACGTGCTCTGCCCGAAACCCACGCCGGCGCAGCTGATCCCGCCGCCGCTTGGATCGATACCGCAGTTGTCGATCGGCACGTCGTCCGCGAGGTTGCTCGGAGTGCCGAGCACGTCGATCTTGAAGTCGTGCGAGTGGCCGACACCGAAGCTGTGCCCGATCTCGTGGCCAGCGCCGTAGAGCTGGAAGAAGGGCGAGGCGCGCGGTTCGTTGGGATTGCCGTAGCTGATCGCGCCCATTCCGGTCGAGATCGAGAAGCCGCCATGCGACGTGCCGACGCCGCGGGCGCCGACGGCACAACCCATCTGCACGCCGCTCATCAGATGGAACAAGTCCGCGGCGACGGGCGCGAGGCCCAGACCCGGGCCCAGGTTGAACCGCGGCCCGGCAAACGCCAGGTCCTGCGTGCCCCACTTGTGCTGGAACTCATAGAACACGTCCACACAGCAGGCGCCAGCCGTCCCCCCGAGGGGGAGGTCCTGCGCGACCCAGGGATCCGCTGCCGTGGTCCACATTCCCAGGTACTGCAAATCCACGACGACGCGCACGTCGAGCCGCAGCGCCTGCGCCACCGTGCCGAGCACGAAGCGCGCATACACCTCCGCGGCCGGCAGGTTGCCGAAGCGTTGGAAGAACTGGTAGTCAGTCTCGACCACCGCCCGACACCGCCGCAACTGCGCGACGTTCGGATCCGGGCACTGGTAGCTCCACGGCGCGGGCAGCAGCCCCGAAAAACAAGAACTGAACACGGGTGGCAACGTCGGTGGTTCGACGATCAGGTCGCCGCATTGCCAACCACCGAGCTGGTTCTTGATGGCGTCGTCGACGAGGAGCATCCGATGGTTGGTCCAGCTGCCGGCCACCGGAAAGCTGGACACGTGGAACAGCTTGTTGCTCGTCCGGATCCAACCCCACACGCCAACCGCCGAGAACGCGATGCACGCGTCGGACCCCACGATGCCCGGGATGTTGCCCCACCACAGCGACATCGTGGTCGGCAACGGCGCCCCCGGCGTGCCCGGCGGCGCTCCATTGAGCGACACGAACCTGGGCGCCACGTCATCGATGCGCGTCAACTCGAGGTCGATCACGCCGCCACCGGGGATCGCCAGGCCTTGCAGCCGCACGCAGCGATGGTTCTGCAGCAACTGCACGCGGGCCCGATCCGCCGCGTTGGGCAGGAAGCAGTGCGCGGCGAGCGTCGGATGCTGGACCTTGGTCTGCAGCGGAAAGGCCATGGCGACGTGGTAGCCAGGGAAGCACCACGGCTCCGGCGCCACCTGCGGCGACGCGACAGCCGGATTGCCGATGGCAACCGACACGGCCAACAACCACACGCGGGCACCCATCCTCGCATCCTGCCGCACCTGGACGAGCGCGTCCAGGTGGCCAACCACCCTCTCGGCGCGCAGTCATCGCACATTCGCCCCGATTCCTCGCCTCCAACTGAACAATGGCACGGTTCGATCGTGAACCGCACGAGTGGATGCCCTCTACCAGACCTGGCGACCGCGGCTGCTCCGCTTCTGCACCCAGCTGCTTCGCCACGCCCACGATGCGGAGGAAGTCGTGCACGACGTATTCGCGAAGTTGCTGACGACGAAGGATCGCTACCAGCTCGACGAACAGCCCGAAGTGCTGCTGTTCCGGCTCGCCCGCAACCGCTGCATCGACCTGCGGCGCAAGCACCGTCCTGAGTCGCGCGCGGACATGGTGGTCCAAGCTCCGGATGCGACCGGCCACCGCGATCTCGCGGAGGCGATCGACCAATTGCCGCTGCCCCATCGCGAGGCGCTGCTGCTCACCGCCATCGACGGACTTGGCTACCGCGAGGCGGCGGCGATCCTCGACGTTTCGCTCGGCACCGTGGCCGCACATCGGTACGCCGCGGTCGCCGAGCTGCAACGGAGGCTGCGATGAAGGACGACGAACCACTGATCCCGCTGGTCGGCGTGCGCCGCGTGCCGCACCGCCTGATGCGTGTGCTGTTCTGGGTTGGCATCGGCGTTGCCGCGATCGCCATGGCGATGCTGCTCTACGGACTGCTCGCCGGCGAACTGGCGCGCGTCTGGCCGCAGGCGTCGGTCGGTTTCTTCGTCGCCATCTATGCGTGCGCCACGGCGCTGCTGGCCGCTCGCAGTGACCGGAAGCCGAGCGTGCCGGCGCCGCTGTTGTGGAAGCACGTGCAGCCGCGGCCACCACTGCCGATGGGCTGGTTCGTCATGGTCTTCGCGTTGGTCGTCGTGGTGATCGGCATCGCCAGCGGCTGGGAACGCGCCCTGCGCGTGGGCGTGCCGGGCACGGGCATCCTGGCTGGCGCCTTGGCCTACGCCGCGTTCTACCAGCGGCAGATGCATCGGCAGGCCACGGTGCTGTTCGCGCTCTATGCCGATGGTGTGCTGGACGCAGAGACCACGGCGGCGATCGACGATGCCCGCCAGAAGGACCCTGCGTTCGACACCGCCGTGCGCGAACACCAGCGCGTGTGCAGTCTGGTGGCGTCGCAGCTGCGCGGGTAGCCGGTGGCGCCGCCGCGGCTCAGAACACGCGCCGCTCTTCCTTCTTCGCCGGCGCCAGCGCGACCTCGATCGCCTGCTCGAGTTCGGCTGGGCGCCACCGGGCGCGGGCCCGGCGCGGCTAGGCGCAACCTTCCATCTCGAGGATGGAGTAGCCCTGACGCTGGATGGCGGCAATGACGCCGGGCGAAGCGGTCTCCGTGTGGCAGAGGCGGCATTCCTTGGCCGTCAGCTTCTGGCCTGCCTGACCCTTCTGTTGCAGGTAGGCGCGGCCGAACTGGTAGACGGTCTCCGCATTCGTCACCTCGCCGGGCACCAGGATGTCAAAGTGCATCAGTGAGCCGTCCTTCTTGGTCATCCGTAGCGAAAACTCGTGCGCGGCGCCCGGGTACCAGGCCGCCATCACTCGGCCTGCACGCGCCCGTCCAGCAACCGCACGCAACGGCTGGCCCGCGCCGCCATCGCCGGATCGTGAGTCACCACCACCAACGTCCGCCCCTCGCGCCACAACCCCTCGAGCAGCGCCGTGACCTCGGCACCCGAACGCGAATCGAGGTTGCCGGTCGGCTCGTCCGCGA
>SXPB01000336.1 GCA_005776475.1 Planctomycetia bacterium | reverse complement strand
TTGCTGCCGTCGATTCCGTAGGCGAGTGCCGCGGCCGTGGGCTCGTTGAGGATGCGCAGGCATTCGAGGCCGGCGAGCGTCGCGGCGTCCTTGGTCGCCTGGCGCTGCGCATCGTCGAACCAGGCGGGCACGGTGACCACGGCTTCGCGCACCGGCTGGCTGAGGGCCTGCTCGGCGGTTGCCTTCACTTTGGCCAGGATCAGCGCGGAGATGGCTTCGGGCGTGTAGCTGCGGTCGCCGATCTGGATGCGCGGCAGGTCGCGTTCGCCGGCGGCGACGCGGTAGGGCAGGCGCCGTTCTTCGGGCGTCAGGTCGCGCACCGAGCGGCCGATCAGCCGCTTCACCGAGTAGACGGTGCGGTCGGGGAACGTGAGCCGCAGGGCCTTGGCGTCACGGCCGACCAGCGTGCGGCCATCGGGATGCCAGCAGACGACCGAGGGAATCAGCGGTTCGCCGTCCTGGTCGCGCAGGACGCGGGCGCCCTTGCCGGCACGAATGGCGGCGAGGCTGTTGGTGGTGCCGAGGTCGATGCCGACGACGAGTCGCGGCGAAGAAGTCGGGGCCGGAGTCGTCGTCACGCCTTCTGGTCCAGGTCCTGCAGGGCCTTGCGATGGTAGTGGGAAGCGTGCAAGCGAAGCGCGGCGGCGTCGTGCGCGCCACGACCGATTTCCCGGGCCACGACGGCGAGGTCGTCGGCGAGTGCTTGTTGCAGCCGCTCGCGCAACGGAGCCACCGCGGCGCCGGTGGCGAAGGCGACTTCTTCGGCGAGGTCGAGGGCCTCGGTGAGGAAGGCCGGATCGAGCTTCTTGTTGCGTTCGAGCACGCCCGGAGCGTTGGCCTCGAGCAGTGCCCGCGCGCGCTGCCACGGATCGCGCAGCACCTTCCAGGCGTCGTTGACTTCGGCGGCGCGCTGCAAGACTGCGAGGCAGTCGCCGACGTCCTGCGAGCGCAGCTGGTCCGGATGGCACTCGCGCGACAGCTGCAGGTACCGGCGTTCGAGCGTGCGGGCGTCGAGGTCCATCGACCGCGGCAGGCCGAACACGGTGAACGGGTCGGGGGCCGGTACGTGGATCACGCCGAGAACGAGGTGCCGCAGCCGCAGGACCCGGTGGCTTGCGGGTTCTTGAACTGGAAGCCGCGGTCGAGCAGGCCGTCGTTGAAGTCGAGCATCGTGCCGCCCATGAAGAACTCGCTCTTCTTGTCGACGACCACGTTGACGCCGTGTTGCGGGAAGGTGAGGTCGAACTCGGTCGGGCCGGCCTGGTCGAAGTCGAGAACGTAGGTGAACCCCGAGCAGCCGCCGCCCTTGGCGCCGATGCGCACCCAGGTGGTGGCGGGGAAGTTCTGCTCCGCGATCACGCGCAGGATCTCCTTCGCGGCGCGTTCGGTGAGTACCACGCCGCGAGCGGGCTTGGCTGCGCCCTTGCCGGCGTCGACCGGGGTCGGAGTCTTGGTGTCGCTCATGCCTTCACCTCGGCGCCGTCCGTGCGGGCGGCCCGCTTCTGGCGCCAATCCTCGATCGCCGCCTTGATCGCATCCTCGGCCAACACCGAGCAGTGGATCTTGACCGGTGGCAACGACAGCTCTTCGACGATCTGCGTGTTCTTGATCTGCTCCGCGGCGTCGACGCTGGTGCCCTTCAGCCATTCCGTCGCGAGCGACGACGAAGCGATCGCCGAGCCGCAGCCGTAGGTCTTGAACTTCGCATCGACGATCTTGCCGCTGTCGTCGACCCGGATCTGCAACTTCATCACGTCGCCACACTCCGGGGCGCCGACGACGCCGGTCCCGACGTTGGGATCGTTCTTGTCGAGCGCTCCGACGTTGCGCGGGTTCTGGTAGTGATCGAGCACCTTGTCGCTGTAGGCCATGGCAGTAGTTCGGTTCGGATTTTTAGCAGACGTTCCAGAGTCGCGGGCAGACTGGATTCCAAGCAGCGGTCACGCACCGGCGAAACCGGCGGCCGCCGAAGCAATCGTTGTTTCGCGTCATCGTTTCCTTGCAGCCGCCCAAAAGAACGGCGCTGCGAACGAATCGCCTTTGGCGATCAGTTCTCAGTGTGCTGTCCATTTCACCTTCGACAGGTCGACGCCTTCCTGGACCATCTCCCAGAGCGGCGACATCTCGCGCAGGCGCTTCACCTCGGTGATGACCCGGTCGGCGGCGAAATCGACTTCCTGTTCCGTCGTGAAGCGGCCGAGCGAGAAACGGATCGAGCTGTGGGCGAGTTCGTCGCCGAGCCCGAGGCTCTTCAGCACGTAGCTGGGTTCGAGGCTCGCCGAAGTGCACGCGGAGCCCGACGACACCGCCAGCTCCTTGATGCCCATGATCAGCGATTCGCCTTCGACATAGGGGAACGAGACGTTGGCGAGGTGGGGCAGCCGGTTCTTCGGATCGCCGTTCTGCACCGCATCCGGCAGCGCGGCCAGCAGGCGCCGCTCGAGCCGGTCGCGCAGCGCCGACACCCGCGCCATCTCGGTCGCCATCTCGGTGCGGCAGAGGCGCGCCGCCTCGCCCATGCCGACGATGCCGGTCACGTTGAGGGTGCCCGAACGCATGCCGCGCTCATGGCCGCCGCCGTCCATCTGCGACGTCAGGCGCACGCGCGGATTCTTGCGCCGCACGTAGAGGCAGCCGACACCCTTCGGCCCGTACATCTTGTGTGCCGACAGCGATAGCAGGTCGACGTGCTGGGCCTCGACGTCGAGCGTGATCTTGCCGGCGGCTTGCGTCGCGTCGGTGTGGAACAGCGTGCCCTTCTGCTTGCACAGGGCGCCGATCTCGGCGAGCGGGTGCAGCGTGCCGACTTCGTTGTTCGCCGCCATCAGCGACACCAGGATCGTGCGGTCGGTGATCGCCGCCGCGAGTTGTGCGAGATCGACGTGGCCCTTGCCGTCGACCGGCAGGAACGTCACCTCGTAGCCCTGGGTCTCCAGGTACTTCATCGGATCGAGCACGGCCTTGTGCTCGGTCACGGCGGTGATCAGGTGGTTGCCCTTCTGCCGGTACATCGCGGCCACGCCCTTGATCGCGAGGTTGTTCGCCTCGGTCGAGCCGCTGGTCCACAGGATCTCCTTCTGGTGTGCCCCGAGGAGCTGGGCCACCTGGGAACGCGCTTCTTCGACCGCGGCTTCGGCGGTCCAGCCGAACGCGTGGCTGCGGCTCGCCGCGTTGCCGAACGCTTCGGTGAAGAACGGCAGCATGTGCTGCACGACGCGCGGGTCGCACGGCGTGGTGGCGCTGTAGTCGAGATAGATCGGAGTCTTCATCGGCGGACGGTGGCGGGAGCTTGCTTTGGCGGCGCCGTGGTCTTGGCGGCTGTCGTCATCGAACACAGTTCATCGAGGCGGATTTCGCGAAACAGCTGCGAGATGCGTTCGTGCACGAGGCGCATCGGGCGCTTGCTCGGGCAGAAGGCGATCAGGGCGCATTCGTGTTCGTCGTGGGGGGCGGCGGCTGGCGTCGAGCGCTGGCTCGGCGCCAGCGCCAACAGGCCGCTGGCGCGACTGGCGGCAGGATCGTGGGCGACGCAATCGACCAGCACGAAACGGCCTTCGACGATCTGCAGGATGTCGCCGAGCGAGATCTCGGCCGGCGTGCGCACGAGGCGGTAGCCGCCCTTCAGGCCGCGCGTCGACTCCAGCAGGCCGTGCTTGGCGAACTCCTTCAGCAGGTTGGCGACGACTGACTTGTTCAGCTGCGCCTGGCGTGCGATCTCGTGGGCGCTGACGACCGTGTGGCCGGCGGGGCCACCCGGGTAGGCGCCGGCGCGGGCGATGGCGCCCAGCAGGAACACGGCGTAGTCGGCTTTCTTGGAGATCCGGAGCATCGTGGAATCGGGACGTCGCGCAAACTAGACCTGGATTGGGGCTCATTCAATCTTTCGGCTCGAAAAAGCCCCGGATCCAGGCACATTCCACGAACCGCCGTTGCCACCGACGACATCGACTCCGAATGAAGGCTGACGAACTGCTCCGCTCCCTGCTTGCCGATGGCCCGTTGGTGCGGGCCGAGGCACCGTTCCAGGTGTTGCGCGTGCATGGGCCGGACGCAGCGGAGTTCCTGCATCGGTTGTGCACGCAGGACATCGTTGGTATGCGCGATGGGGACCTGCGGCCGGCGGCGTTCCTCGACGCCAAGGGCAAGCTGCAGAACGTGGGGTTGGTGGCGCGGATGCGCGGCGAGTTTCGGCTCGAAGTGCGGTCGGAACGGGCGGCGGCGCTGGCGACGCTGCTGGAGCGCTACCACTTCACCGAGAAACTCGCGATCGAGACGATGGCAGCAACCTCGTGCCGCGAAGTGGTTGTCGGTGTCGGCATCGATCCACCTGCGACCGGCGGCGTCGCCGCGCTGGCGGAGGGAATCGAGTTTCGCTTCGCGCGGCGCGGCGTGCAGTTTGTGCGGGTGCACGGTGGGGATGCGGTCGGCGGCGCGCCAGGCGACGACGAACGCTTCGAATGCGTGCGGTTGCTGGCGGGTTGCTTGCGCGTCGGCATCGAGACCGAGCCGAACACGTTGGCGCTCGAAGCCGACCTCGACGACCACATCAACACGACGAAGGGCTGCTACACCGGGCAGGAGATCGTCGCGCGCATCCACACCTACGGGCACGTGAACCGCAAGGCGTGTCTGCTCTGGCTGGCGGCGGGGGCACCGATCACGGCGGCGCAGGAACTGCAGGACGACGACGAGATCGCGGTCGGTCGCGTGTTGCACGCGGTGTCGGTTCCTGGCGGTGCTTCGCGACTTGGCGTCGGCTACCTGCCGAAGGACTTCCATGCGCTCGGCACGAAGCTGCGGCTCGCCGATGGCGGCGCGGTCGAAGTCATCGGCTACGAACCGCCTGGCTGAGGCGCGGGGCGCGTAGCGTCAGTTGCCTTTGCCGGCGTAGGCGAACACGCAGTAGGCCGGGGCCGACGTCGTCGTGATGGCGGTGTCGTCGCCGGCCCCGCGCAGCACCATGGCGGTGTCGCCGCCGATCGCGGAGTCGATGCCCTCGCTGCGCACCGAAGCGTTCGCACCGCGCACGAACAGCATCGTCTCGTCGGCGCGCGGCCGCCGCGGAATGTCGCGCACGGCGAGCGTTCGCCCGGCCGGCACGACCACTTCGTCGACTGACAGCGTCGCCGCCTTGTAGTCGGGAGCGAACACGCGCTCGACCACGCAGCCACCGACCTCGATGCGTTCGAAGCGGCGCGGCGGCAGCGATTCGGGCGCGTTGGGGAACGTCTCGGCCGGCTTCCATTCGCCGCTGGTCGGATCGAACGACTTGCCGCTGCCCGCGAGCGGCAGCAGCGGCTTCTGCGCCAGCAGTTCGCGCCCGGTTGCCTCCCGCACGACGGGCTGGCGCGCCGCCATGAGCAGGATCGTGCCCTTGCCGTTGCCGACGCGGAACGGCGTCTTCGGCGGCAGGAACACCGCCATCGGCCGGCCCGCGCACTCGTTCGTGCGCGCGCCGCGCGCTGGCCACGCCGTGCCGCCGCCGACCAGATCGAACGTGCCGTGCAGCAGGATCACCGCGGTCTCGAAGTCGCCGGTGGTGAGCTGGTCGGGATCGCCCGGCGTCCACAGGCCCACGTGGTCGAGCCAGCGGGCGCCGGGGAACGCCACCGTGCGCAATCGGTCGTCGCCGACGAATCTCATCGCGGTGGCGTTCACTTCGGGGCCTTCTGCTTGCTGGTGCGTTCGATCTTGGCGTCGTCGTGCAGTTGCTTTTCCAGCTCGCGCACCTTGCCTTCGCGGATGCGGGCAATGAGCGTCGCGTCGTCGGGCTCGGGTTCGACGTCTAGCGTCTTCACGAGGCAATAGCCGTCGTCGGTGCGCAGCGGCATCGACACTTCGCCGATCGGCAGCGCGAACGCCGCGGCCAGGATCGGCTCGGGCAACTTCTCCGAACGGCGGCGATGCCAGCCGGCGTCGCCACCTTGGGCCTTCGTCGTGTTGTGGTCGCTCTCGATGCGCGCCACGGTTTCGAACGGATCCTTGGCGAGGCGCGTGCGCACGCCTTCGAGGTGCTTCTGCGCGTCCTCGAAGGTGCGCGTGATCAACCCGTTCGGCACCTCGATGGCGCGCGAGAAGATCAACCCGATCCGCCGGCGCGGGCCGTGCTGTGCGAGCGCCGTGGGACGGTCGGCGACCAGTTCGGCGGCGATTTTGTCGGCGGGGCAGCGTTGATCGATGACCTTCTGCAGCAGGATCTGGGCGCGGAACGTGCGCAGGTCGCGCAGCGACGCCACCGTGAGTCCCATCGCCTTCATCATGTTCTCGAAGGTGGCGCCGCGATAGCGCGGATCGGCGGCGGCCTCGGCGGCGCGCTTCTTGAGCGAGGCATCGATGTCCTCGGTGGTGACGACGATGCCGTTCTTCGCAGCGAGCCGTTCGATCGTGTTGAGCGTCGCGACCTGGCGCACGAACTTGTCGAGTTCGTCGTCCTCGGCGGTGCGCAGCAGCAGGATGCCGAGGTCGATCAGCGGCACTTCGGTGGTGCCGACGCGCACCGCAGTGCCCGGCGGCAACGTGTCGGCATCGACGACGACGTTGGCCTTCTTGCGTTCTTCCTGCAGCCAGAGTTGCAGCATGTCGCCGCTGACGGAGTCCTTCTTGCTGAGGCCGAGTTCGGCGCGCACCAGGCGTTCCTGCGCCATCTGCACGGCGAGGTCGTCGAACCACTGCTGCGGCGAAGTGTTGCGGATCGCGGCGAACTCCTCGGGGCGCCGGCCGGCCCGCCGCAGCTGGTCCTGCAGGTTCTCCCAGAAGGCCGCGATCTCGGCCTCGGTCGGCATCAGGTTCTTCTGCACCGCGGCGCGGCGCGTCAGCGCGGTCGCCACCAGTTGCTCGCAGGCTTGCTGGCCGCGGTCGCGACGCCGCAGATGGAATGCCATCTCGAGGGCCACGTCGGTGCGGCTGACCGAGGCCGGCTTGCCGTCGAGCACGTAGGTGGCGAGCACGTCGTCCTGGCACGGCAGGGCGAACGCGAGTGCCAAGGCGAAGAGGATGGCGAGCAGCGGGGGCGGCGACAGGTCACGCATGACCCGCGCACCATACCGGACCGCCCCTCTCAGCCGAACCTGCCCTCGATGTAGTCCGAAGTCTCCTTCTTCGCCGGCGACACGAACATGGTCTCCGTGCGGGATCGTTCGACCACCCGGCCCATCAGCATGAACACGCATTCGTCGCTGGCGCGCCGGGCCTGGGCCATGTTGTGGGTGACGATCAGGATCGAGTAGTGGCCGCGCAGTTCCCAGATCAGGTCCTCGACCGCGGCAGTGGCCTCGGGGTCGAGGGCGCTGCACGGTTCGTCCATCAGCAGCACCGTGGGCTTGGTCGGCAGCAGGCGTGCGATGCACAGTTTCTGCTGCTCCTCGAGCGACAGGCCGGTGGCTTTGTGGTGCAGGCGATCCTTGACCGTCTCCCACAGCAGCACTTCGCGCAGGGCCTGTTCGCAGATGCCGTCTTCGTCGGCCCGGCTGCTGCGCTTCTCGCTGTGCAGGCGGTGGCCGAACAGCACGTTGTCGCGGATCGACAGGGGCAGCGGATTGGGCCGCTGGAACACCATGCCGACGTGGCGGCGCACCTGAATGCGGGAAGCGTTCTCGGCGTAGATGTCCTCCCCGAGCACCTTGATGGTGCCGGTGGTGGTCACGTAGCCAAGGCGCTCGTTGATGCGGTTGCAGCTGCGCAGCAAGGTCGACTTGCCG
>SXPB01000335.1 GCA_005776475.1 Planctomycetia bacterium | reverse complement strand
GGCGACGCGTCGCCGCGCCCGCGAACTCGGCATCGACCTGAGCCGGGTCGCAGCCACCGGCCCGCGTGGCCGCGTCACCAATGACGACCTCGCCGCCGCCGGCTCGTGCACTGCCGCTCCCGCGGCCCGCACCGCCGCGCCGGCCGCCGCCGGTGTTGCCGCAGGTGGCAAGGCCTTCACGCCGATCGCAATCGCGCCGGCCCCCGCCGGCCGCAGCGAAGAGCGCATTCCGTTCCGCGGCCTGCGCCGCAAGATCGCCGACTCGATGACGCGGTCGAAGTTCACCGCGACGCACTTCACCTACGTCGACGACATCGACGTCACTGAGCTGGTGAAGATCCGCGGCGAAGCGAAGAAGACGTTCGCCGACAAGGGCATCAACGTCACCTACCTGCCCTTCATCATGAAGGCGATCGTCGTGGCGATGCGCGAGTTCCCGATGATGAACGCGTCGCTCGACGAGGTGAGCCAGGAACTGGTGGTGAAGAAGTACTTCAACTTCGGCATCGCCACCGACACCGACAACGGCCTGATCGTGCCGGTCATCAAGGACGTCGACCGCAAGACGATCACCGAGCTGGCGAAGGAACTGCAGGAACTCGCGGCGCGCACGCGCGACGGCAAGATCACCGTCGACGACCTGACGGGTGGCACCTTCACCATCACCAACGCCGGCAACATCGGCGGCCTGTTCGCGACGCCGGTCATCAACTTCCCCGAAGTCGCGATCCTCGGCGTGCACGCGATCAAGGACGCCGCGATCGTCAAGAACGGCGCCATCGTGGTCGGCAAGAAGATGTACCTGTCGGTGTCGATCGACCACCGCATCGTCGACGGCGCCACCGGGGCCCGCTGGATGAACCTGGTCAAGGAATGCCTCGAGCAGCCGTACCGTTTGTTGCTCGGGTGAGTGCAAGGAACGCCGCGATGGCCAAGACCAAGAACGTGAAGCGAGCCGCCCCCGCCGCGAAAGCGAAGGGCAAGCCGAACGCGAAACCCGCCGCGGCCAAACCGCCGGCCGCGAAGGCCAAGACGGTGGCACCGGCGGCGACGGTGCCACCGGCGCCGCTGATCCTGCCGTCGAACCAGGGCCTCGTGCGTCTGCTCGAAGACGACGGCACCGTGCAGAAGGGCAAGGACCCGAACCTGCCCGAAGCGACGTTGCTGTTCCTCTATGAACAGATGGTGCAGGTGCGCGAGTTCGACCGCCGCATGCTGATGCTGCAGCGGCAGGGTCGCATCGGCTTCTACGGCCCGATCCTCGGCCAGGAAGCGGCGACGGTCGGTTCGGTCGCCGCGCTCGAGTCGCGCGACTGGATCTTCCCGGCGCTGCGCGAAGGCGGCGCCGCGATGATGCGCGGTCTGTCGCTCACGGAAGCGATCAACCAGCTGATCGGCAACGGCGCCGACCGCTGCAAGGGTCGCCAGATGCCGTGCCACTACACGTTCAAGGAAGGGCACTACTACGGCATGTCGTCGGTGATCGGCACGCAACTCAGCCACGCCGTCGGCGCCGCGATGGCGGCCCGCATCCGCGGCGACGACGTCGTCGTGCTCGGCTACCTCGGCGACGGCGCGACGTCGGCCAACGACTTCCATTGCGGCATGAACTTCGCCGCGGTGTATCGCAGCCCGTGCGTGCTGTTCTGCCAGAACAACCAGTGGGCGATCTCGGTGCCGATCAGCAAGCAGTCGGCGTCGGAAACGCTGGCGCAGAAGGGCAAGGCCTACGGCATGCCGTTCGTGCGCGTCGACGGCAACGACGTGCTCGCGGTGTATTCGGTGACGAAGGCCGCGGTGGCGCGCGCGCGCAACGGCGACGGCCCGACCTTCGTGGAAGCGGTGACCTACCGGCGGCTCGGCCACAGTTCGAGCGACGACCCGACGCGCTACCGCGACGAGGCCGAAGTGAAGGCGTGGGAGAAGAAGGACCCGGTCGATCGCTTCCGCGCCTACCTGCAGAAGCGTGGGCTGTGGAGCGAGGCGAAGGAGGTCGCGTTCAAGGAACAGATCGCGCTGCGCGTCAACGACGCGATCGCGGCCGCCGAGAAGAACGGGCCGCCGGCCGACGAGACGCTGGTCACCGACGTCTACGCGCAGGTGCCGCAGCAGCTGAAGGACCAGCTGACCGAAGTGCTCGCACTCGAAGGCCGCGGCGTCAACCAGGGCGCGTTCCCGCTCTGACCGCAACCGCGCGGTCGGCGTTCACCTGCCGACCAGTGCCGATGGCACGACCGCGGCTGCAAACCGTGGCACCGTTAAAACCAACGTTGGGCACGAGTCGGATGCGGGGATCTCAGCTGCCCCACACGGGCCAAAGCACGTCGGGCAACGTGTGCCGGCCCGAGCCATCGCAAGACCAACACTCGCGTCGTTGCTCGCGGAACTCGATCGGCAACGTGCCCGCACCGTCGCACCGCGGACAACAACGCACCGGTACGCAAGCGACCAGCAGGCCGACCAGCACCGGGACGAAGTACCATCGCAGATTGCGGCGATGCGGCGCCTTGGTCGCCATCGTCGGTTCGGCGTTCATTGGAGGGTGAAGCCAAGGGTGTTCGACAGATCGACGGCCGATCCGCACGCCGTGCCGAGCACCGCCCATTGCGCGTAGAACGTCGCGCCGACCCACGCCGCACCGCTGGGCAACGCGATGCCGAGAGCGTCGCGGCCGTACTGATTCGTGAAGCCGGTCGAACCGAGGACCGCGGTGGCGAGATCGGGGCCCAACGTGCAGCCGCCGCAAGCTGTCGGGGTGTGCGCGAAGCCAAACACCAGCACCCCCAACGTGGACGGTGCGGCGGCTTCCAGTTGCAAGCTGAACCACGCATTGCCAGCCCGGGCGCAGGGTGCGAACAGACGCCCACCCAGACCGCAGCCGCCGCCGAAGTCGGTTGCGTGGCCGTCCTCGGCGCGCCAGCCGAAGGCCGACAGCCGCAGCACCGGTGACCCCGAGATCGTCGTGGTCGTCACGGTGATCATGTTGCGCTCGACGAACCCGGGCATGCCGAACACGTCGACCCGGCCGCCACCGAGCGTCACCGGCGCCTCGCACGGAAGGCAGGTGAAGCCGTCGAACGTCATCACGTCACAGCGCTGCTGGTTGCCGAGGTCGCGCCGGCTCCAGCCAACGAGGTACGAATCCCCCATCCAGCCGATCGACACCGCGCGTTCGTGTTCGAACGGTGCGGCCGCGAGTGCACGGCTCGTCTCGATGACGAGGCCACCTGGCTGCGTCGCATGCACGAAGCGGCCGTGCACGTCGCGATCGAACAGCCCCGGCGCTTCCGGCTGGTCCCACCCCACCAACCAGTTCTCGCCATCGCCGTCGACGGCAGGGTTGCGGCAGTCGAACGTGCCATTGCTCACCTGCGTGAAGCCGATCGGCAGGAGGGTGTCACACAGGGAGACGTAGACCCGGTTGGGCGGCCCGGACATCTCGGTCGCGACCAACCAACGACCATTGGTCGTGCGGCGACTGATGGCGACGCCCAAGACTCCGGAGCCGGGCAGCACCTGCATGGACATCGCGTACGGGACTGTCGGGAAGAGCAGGTTGAGGTGCGCCCGGCAGAAGCGGTTCAGCGAGCGCCAGACCAGCATGCCGTGGACCCCCGACACGTCGACGCCGATCTCGGGTTGCTCCTCGGCCTCGATCGTGTTCGTAATGCGCTGCATCGGTTGCAACTGGCCGGAAGCCGACACCGGACAAAGATGGACGTCGTCGTTCGAGAGCAACGACACGACGAACGCGCCGCGGTCCCCGAGCCCGATCACGCGCGGGTGTCTGGCGATCGCGGTCGTGTAGTCGATCAGCAACAAGCCGGAGACGAGCTGGCGCGCGACGAACCGTTCGCCGTAGACATCGATGTCGCCCGACGAATAGGCGACTTCGTAGACCATCAGATGCACGTCCTGCGAAGTCTCGAAGTCGACGTCGGCGTTCTCCATGTCGAGCGCCCAGTAGATCGCCGTACCAGTCGCCATGATCGGATCGATGAGGAGCGGCATCGCCGCGCTGTCGATAAACGCAGCGGGAATCACGTAATCGAGGCAACCGTCGTGCCAGCGAATGGATCCAGGGCAGCACCGGCCGCGCGCGTCGATCGCCTCGACCGCCGACAGCGTCACCGCCTCGAGTTCGCCGAACGAGAACGCGACGCCACCGTCGTGATCGCCGACCGCGGGGCCCGCGAGCGCCGTGGTGATCGTGCCGCGAACCACGAGATCGCCCCGGCCCGACGGCAGTGCTGACAGCAAGAACGACTGCGCCACACCGTCGCTGCGGATCTCGTAACGCTCCTCGCAGCAGTCGCGCGCGTAGCGAACGAGGCGATGTTCGCCGTCTTCGACGAGCACTGGCACGGCGTCGGCCGGAGGTACGACCGGTCCGTCGCGCGAGATCGCGGCCAGCGACCACTGCAGCGGTTGGTTGCTGGGTACACGGCGGCCGAGGGCCGGCGTGAACTCGACGCCTTGCGCCGTGAAGCACGCCTTGTAGGTGGCGCCGGCCGCCACGACTCCGCTCGGAGTCGTCAGGGCGCCACATCGTGAGCGCATCCGATCGGGCACCAGAGACTCGTCTTGAGCCTCGACGAACGCCGCGATGACCAGGACGGCGAGGCAAGACGGCCACGGCAACATGCACTTCATGATCGGTGCAATGCCGGCAGCGTTCGCGTCGGGACATCGCCGGGGAGAATCCAGTAGCCGCCGCCCACGCCGACGTTTCCATCCTCGGTGTGCGTCGCCCCACAGTGCTCTTGCGTCGAAACCCAGGCAGTGGCACCGGGTTGAATTTGAGCGATCGTGACGGCACTCAACACTGCCGGCAGAAACGGCTGGAGGATTCGCTGCATGGTCGACTCAATTGCCGGCAACGCTGCCGATGGGTCACCCATTCGCGAAACCCATGTCCCTCTTCCCCAGCTTCCCCACCGCCACGGCTGGACAAGCCGGAGCGAGGCTCCCAGACTCTGGCCATGCCCGCCGACGCCGAGCCCGTGGATTCGAGAGCGCTGCCGGAAGGGGCACAGTCCGGTGATTGCTTGGCAATGGACCTCATGCAGCACTACCTGCCGCGACTGCGGGCATTCGTTCGGGCCCGACTGCCCGGCGAACTGCGCCGGCGCGTGTCCGACTCCGACGTGGTGCAATCGGTTTGCCGCGAACTGATCGCGCACCGCGACACCTTCAGTTACCGCGGCGAGAGCCAGTTCCGCGGCTGGCTGTTCACCTCTGCGCTCAACAAGGTGCGCGAGAAAGTCCGCTTCCATCGCCAAGGCAAGCGCGATCTGCGGCGTGAGCACGACGTCGACGAGGTGCTCGAACGCGTCGGCAACTTCGCAGAGCCACTGCCGGAGGTGTTAGCCGCGGAACGTGTCTCCTTGCTGGAGCAGGCCCTCGCGCGATTGCCGGAACCCGATCGCGAAGTCATCTCGCTAGCGCGTTTGGCCGGTCTGCCGATCGCCGAAGTCGCGGGGCGACTCGGCAAGAACGTCGAAGCGGCGAAGAAGCAACTCGGACGTGCGCTACTGCGGCTCGGCGCGTTGCTCAACGCGAGCGAAGCCGCGACGTGATTCCCGCGGTCGCAATGTCCCTGAACGCGCCGTCCGCGCATTGACTGGCCGACGTGACCGACGATGCCCACGAAACGCTCGAAGATCTGGTCGCCGACGGCGCCGAACGGGTCGATCGCGAAGGTCCGTCGGCACTCGATGCGCTGTGCGGCGAGCATCCGCAGTACGCGGCCGAACTGCGGGCTGCGTTGCTGCCGTTGATCCGTTTCGGTTTGGTCGGGCCGACGGCACCAACCGCACCATCCACCGCGACCCCGGTCTTGGAACCACCGCGCTGGCTTGGTGAGTTCGAGATCGTGCGGGAGATCGGCCGCGGCGGCATGGGCGTCGTCTACGAAGCTCGCCAATCGTCACTCGACCGCCTCGTGGCGGTGAAGGTGCTGCCACCACGCTGGGTCCAGGATCCGCGCCAAGTCACGCGTTTCCAGAACGAAGCGCGAGCCGCGGCGACGCTCGACCATCCCGGCATCGTGCCGGTCTACTTCGTCGGCGAGCAGGACGGCACGCACTACTACGCGATGCAGCGTATCGACGGGGTGAGCCTGCGATCGCTGCTCGATCACCTGGCGACCGACGAGCCCGATGCGCGCGCACACGAAATTCTCGGGCACTTGTTGCCCGCCAGCACCGCCGGGCAACGGTTGACCGGAGGCGACGCACCCTGGCAACGAGCCGCCAATCTCGCGGCGCAGGCCGCCGTCGCGCTGAGCAAAGCCCACGGCGTCGGAATCCTGCATCGCGACGTCAAGCCCGGGAACCTCCTGATCGACCGCGAGGGGCGGCTGTGGATCACCGACTTCGGTCTCGCCCACTTCGTGCGCGAGGAGTCGGACCTCACCCGTTCGGGTGAGTTCATCGGCACGCTCGCTTACGGCAGTCCCGAGCAGCTGACCGGCGAGTTCGCCGTGGACGCACGCAGCGACGTCTACTCGCTCGGGGCGACCTTCTACGAGATGCTGACGCTGCGCCCGCCGTTCACCGGCAGCGCCGCGGTGGTCGCGCAGCTCGTGGCGACGGCCGAACCGCCGCCGCCGCGCGCGATCGACGCCAGCATCCCTCGCGACCTGGAGACAATCGTGCTGCGGGCGATGGCCAAGGAACCGCACCGGCGTTACCAGTCCGCCGCGGCGTTGGCGGCGGACCTCAGCGCGTTCCTCACCGGCCAGCCGATCGCCGCACGGCGCGTCACCGCGTCCGAACGCACGTTGCGATGGTGCCGGCGCAACCGCGTACTCGCCGGTTCGCTGGCCGGCCTCGCCCTACTCGCGCTCGTGCTCGTCGCTGTCACCTTCACGGCACTGCGTATCGCTGGGGAACGTGACCGCGTCGTGCAGGCCGAGTCCGCCCTCACGCGTGAATCCAGTTTGCGCCGGATCGAGGGCTGCGTCGAGGCGGCGCGCGTGCTGCGTCAAGGCCTCACCGCCGGCCGCCGCGTCGGCAGCATCGCGCTCCTGCGCGAAGCGACTGCCGCCGTCGACACCGCCGCCGCCGATGCCGCGGAACGCGCTCAACTGCTCTGCCGACTTCGCACGGAAGTGATTGCGTCACTCGGTTCGTGGGATGCGACCACCGAAACCCTGTTCGCGGCCGATGCATCGGCGACGCCGCTCGCGTTCGACCGCACGTTCACCTGGTGCGCGTTGCGCCGCGGCAGTGAAGTGCTCGTCGAAGATCGCGACCGCCGCACCCTCGGCCGCCTGCCCATGCTCGGCAATCACGTGCTGGCGTGGTTCGCGCCCAATCCAGACTGGCTAGTGCTGACCGACGTGACGACGGTGCGGCTGTGGAACTGGCGAACGGGGAGGCTCCTGGTACCGCCGGGGGCCCGCGGCGAGCGCGCCTTCTGTAGTGTCGGCATGAGTACGGTATTCGTCGTCCTTGATGGCACGCGCGTCGTTGCGTGCGACCTCGCGGCGGGCACGTTCCGCAACGCAATGGCGGACGTGCAGCAGGATCTCGTCGACGCGGGTGGTCAGGTGAACGTGATCGCCGTGAATGACACTGGCGACCGCCTGGCCGTGGGACAGGTCGGTGCGAACAGATTGCTCGTCGCGAACCTGACCACGGGCGCAACGCCGATCGTTGTCGCTCTGCCCGACGATCCATGGCAGGTCGTGTTCGAAAGCGACGGTCGACACGCTGTGGTGAGTGGACGATTCCTCGATCTGCTGCGCCTCGACTTGGATCGCCAACTCGTCGTCGGCACTTGGTCTGGTCATCACGCCGAGGTTCCCGTGCTGAGTGCCGATGCCACCGGCACGTTGCTTGCGAGCGTCGGCTGGGATTCACAGGTGCGGCTGTGGAAGCACACGGGCGAGGCACTTCTTTCGCTGCCGACGTCGACCACGCCGCGCGAGGCCTTGTTCTCCTCCGGCGGCCGACTGCTCGGCTGGGCGCCGACCGACGGCGACCGTGGCGCGGCACGCGCGTGGCGCCTCCACCCGCCCGCGGTTCTACGCGAAACGGCGCTGGCACCTCGCGCGCACACGGGACTGCCCGACGTCGTCTTCCACCCGAACTTGCCGCTGCTGGCGCTCGCGATGCGCGAATGCGTGCTGTTCCTGGATCCGGTCACCCATGCGCCACTCGGCGAGTTGCGGGTCGATGCGCCACGCCGCGTGCGCTTCCTCGCCGATGGGCGGCTGTTCGTCGAAAGCGGCGACGAACGTGGGGCCTGCGTCGCGCCCGTTGAACCGGTCGCCGCAGGCGAGGTTCGCATCGGCCCGCTCCGCCCGCTCGACGCCGCACGTGGTGCCTTGTCGTGCGACATCGCTGGCAACTTCATCGGCGTTTTCGACGGCAACAGCGTGCGTGTGCTCGACGGGGAACGGATTGTGCGGACTTGGCCAGCTGCCGTGCCCGATGCGGTACACCTACGGCTCTCGCACGACGCGCGATTCGCAGCGCTCGGTGCATTCCCCGGCGGAACACACGCCGCGGTCTGGGATCTACGCACCGGCCGCAAGCAACTCGAGGTCCCCGTGTGGCAGTCGACCGCGTTCGCGGCGTTCTCGCCGGACGGCAGCAAGGCTGCAATCGCTCGGCGCGACGCCCACATCGTCTATTCGTCGGACACGTGGCGAGAACTCGCGACGATCCGACGACCACAGCCCGCAGCCGCCTGCGGGACCTGCGGCTGGTCGCCCGACGGTTCGTTGCTCGCGGTACCCATGTCGCGTTCACGAATCGCGGTGATCGACACCAGCACGTTCACACCGTTGCTCGAACTCGACGTGCCGGACGGCGCGACCGCGAACGAACCGGCCTTCTCGCCCGAAGGCGGTTCGTTGCTGCTCGTCTCTATCCACCGGAAGTTGTTCGCGTGGGACCTGCGCGCCGCCCGCGCCGAGCTCTTCACTCTCGGACTCGACTGGGACGGCAAGCCAATCCCGGCGCCGCCGACACCGTCGACACCGCTGCGGCTCCAGATCGTCGAGTGACCTTCGCGACATCGCCGGCTCGGTCACGGATGCGTTGACCCGAGATGGCACGGCGTGGCAATGTCGAAGCATGCAGCTCGAGTTGGTGACCATCGCCGCCGGCCCGTTCCGAATGGGCAGTCGCAACGGCCAGCCCGACGAGTTGCCGCAGCATCGCGTCCACGTGGATGCGTTCGCCATCGCCGTGCATCCGGTCACCAACGCCGAGTACCGACGTTTCCTCGCCGCCACCGGCCACCGCACCCCGTCGATGCTCGACGATGCGCACTTCGCCAGACCGCGACAGCCCGTCGTCGCCGTCGATTGGTTCGATGCGAACGCCTACTGCGCGTGGTTGGCGACGGTCACCGGCCAGCGTTGCCGTTTGCCGACCGAAGCCGAACGCGAAAAGGCCGCGCGCGGCGGCGTCGATGGGGTGGCGTTCCCGTGGGGCGATGCTGCAGACCTGCCGATCGCGCCGCCCCACGCGGCCGGGCCGCACGATGTCGGGCTCGACCCGCCGAATGGCTACGGCGTGCACAACACCGGCGACCTCGTGCACGAATGGTGCAGCGATTGGTACGGCGCCGACTACTACCAGAACTCGCCGACGCAGAACCCCACCGGGCCCGCGTCGGGAACGCGGCGCGTCTCGCGCGGCGGGTCGTGGCGCCACAGTGTCCGCGTGACGCGCTGCGCCGCGCGCAGCAGCCTGCCGCCCGACCGCACCTACACGGACTACGGCTTCCGCATCGCCGTCGGCTGATCGCGTCTTGCCCCTTGCCACGCTCGCTGCGATACGTTACCGTTCGGTCACATGTCAGAGCACGACGACGACCTGGTGTTCAAAGCTCTCGCCGACGCCACGCGTCGGCGCCTGCTCGACCTGCTGCGCGACGGGCCACGGACGACGGGCGAACTGTGCGAACCGTTCGCCGTCACGCGCTTCGCGATCATGAAGCACCTGCACGCCTTGGTCACCGCCGGCCTCGTGCTGGTGCAACGCCGCGGCCGCGAACGCATCAACACGCTCAATCCAGTGCCGATCCGTCGCATCCAACGCCGCTGGCTGCGCCAGTTCGAAGCGGATGCCGCCGATCGCCTGCTCGACCTCGCCCAGCATCTCGAACGTCCCGCCACTTCCACTCGCAAGAAGGCCTCCCGCGCATGACCACGAAGTCCATGGCTCCCGTTCTGCATCCCGCCCACCTCGCCGACCTGACGCTCGAGATCACGCTGCGGGCGACTCCGCAACAGGTCTGGCAGGCGTTGTCCGAAGACATCGGGCGCTGGTGGCCGGGCCCGTTCTACTGCGGCGGTGGCCGCGGTCCGCGCCGCTTCGAACTCGACGCCCGCCCCGGCGGCCGCATGTGGGAAGACCACGGCGGTGGCGACGGCATGCTGTGGGGCACGGTGATCCACGTGCAACGCGACAAGGTGCTCGAGGTCGCCGGCGCCTACGGCTCGCCGCTGCTCGTGCTGATCAAGTTCGAGCTCGAAGCGATCGCGAACGGCACGCGGCTGCGTTTCACCGAAGCCTGCATCGGGCGCGTCGACGCAGCGACGCTGCGCAGCAAGGACAAGGGCTGGCGGTTCCTGTTCGACGGTTGCCTGCGTGCCCACCTCGAAGGTGGCGCGGCGCCGGCGTGGACCGACGACTGCTGAGGGCGGTGACGGATCTGCGTCGCGGACGTAAGCAATCGGCGGCCGCAGGCTCGTTGTCGACATGAACGAACTCCACCCGTCCCTCGCCATGCTCATGCTGGGGTTGTTCGCAGTAACAACGCAAGCTCAGGACATGATCGGCGTCGTCGCCAACGGCGACATTCTGCGTATCGACTCGACGACGGGCGCCACGTCGCTGTTGGCGACCGGCGCCCCCGGCAAGAACGGGCTCGCATTCGCCCGCGACAACCGGTTGTGGACGGTCGTGCAATCGACCCCGAACACCTACCACTTGCGCGTGATCAACCCGGTGAACGGCAGCGAAACGCAGCCGTTCGGCGTGGCCAACTGCGGGGATCTGCGCGGGCTGGCGATGGACCTGAACTCGAACAACCTGTTCGCGATCCGCAACAATGCAGTCGCCGACGAGCTCGTGCACGTCAACACGACCACGGGGGCCATCACCCTGGTCGCTGCGACCGGATTCACCGGTATCCAGGCGCTGGACACGACACCGAACGGACCGAAGGCGTGGGACCTCAACCTGGGCATGCTGAACGTGTTCTACGCCACCGGCGCGACCTCGGACCCGTTCCCAGCCATCGGTGGACCGGCCACGTTGCAGTACATGGCGACCAACCCCGCCGACGGCAAAACCTACGTCGGCCGCGGCACGCTCTATGAACTCAACCGCGCCACCGGCGCGACGACACTGCAGGTCGCGATCGCCGGCAATCCCGACCTACGCGGCCTCGAGTTCACCACGAGCCGCGCGATCTTCATCGGCAACGGATGCAACGGCGCCAACGGCCCGGTCAGCATGTCGCTGATGAACCCCTTCGCCGCCGGCGGCACGATGAGCAGCGCCAGCCTCAACCACCAACCTGGTTGCGCCGGCGTCATGGTGCTCGGCGCGAGCCGCGATCTCTGGGGCACCATCCCGTTGCCAATGGACGTCGATCCGCTGCTCGGCACGTCCGGTTGCTCGCTCTACGTCAGTGCCGATGTGACGACCACGGTGATCGCCAGTGCTACCGGCGTGATGTTCGGCTCGTTCGTGGTTCCGCCGAGCCTCGCGTTCCTGCAGTTTCATGTCCAACACGTGGCGCTCGAACCCGTGCCCGGCGGTCTGTCGTTCTCGCGTGGAATGAGCGTTCGCTCGTCGCTGTGACCGCGAGCGAACGACGTCAGCGCACGACGCCGCCGGCGACCGCGCTCACCTGCAGCGGCAAGCCGAGCCCTCCCACCGCCTGGAACCACAGCGCGCGATCGACGAACGCGCTGCCCGCGGGAATCGGCCACGTCGCGGCGGCGACGCCCATCGCATCCGTGACCAACACCGCCAGTGGGAACGCGGACGCCGGCGCCAACAGCACCGACTGCTCGAACACCGGCGTCGTCGTGCGCTGCAGATCGAACGCAACCCACACCGCGAGCGCGCGGTTCGGTGCATCGCGAAACTCGAGCGTGAACGGCGCGCCGTTCTGCAACGGTGCTGGGCGGTGAATCCCGAGCCCATCGCCGTTCGGCAACGAACCGCAGTTCGGCGTCGAGATGCAGCGCGCGAGGCGACCG
Source organism: Planctomycetia bacterium (assembly GCA_005776475.1). Classification (GTDB taxonomy): domain Bacteria; phylum Planctomycetota; class UBA1135; order UBA1135; family UBA2386; genus UBA2386. Next base: position 3,830 of record SXPB01000335.1, on the reverse strand, counting down.
TTCGCAGCGACCACGGGGCACGGCGCCGCTGGACTCGACAGCGTGCAGTCGGCGAGCCACACCGAACTCGTCGCATCGGCGCTGATCGCAACCGCCGGCGGCTGCAGTGGGCCGGCGCCGCCGCGTACGGTCGATGAGGCCAGTCGCAGTTCGGAGTCATGCAATTGGACGGCAGCTCCCGGAATCCCGAACCACCCACTCGCGTCCGATCCTTCGATCGTGCAATCGACGCCGGTGACGACCGCTTGGGTAGCGCGGAACGGCGCACCCGGCGCCACACCGAAGACCGGCTGCCCCCGCAGCGTGCACGACTGCATGTGCAAGTTGCCGCCCAACACCTCGACGACGGCACTGCCGTTCGGGCTGCCCAAGAAGGAGCACTGGTCGAGACTCAGGCTGCCGCCGAACACGAACATCAGGTTGCCGCTGACGCCCACCACGTGCGCCTGACGGCCCGGTTGCAGGTTGAACCCAGAGCCCCAACCGACGGCCAGCGTCACGGTGCCAGGCACCAAAGCACGGATCGTGACGCCAAGTGTCGTGACGAATGCGGAGTAGGTTCCGGGATGCACGAGCAAGACATCGCCGTGCGTCGCCACGGCCAACGCCTGCGGGATGTCGGCGAAACCGCCCGGCCCGACGACGTGTGTGGTCTGGGCTTCGGCAAACGCCGAAAGGACGAGAACGGCAGCAAGGGCTCGCATCATGGAAGGGCAGGGGATGCTAACGGCCCTTGGCATCCGCTGCCTGCCCGACGAAGATCGCGCCCTTGCCGATGCGCTCGTTCGCGACCTTGCTCCTGCTGCTGCTCGCCTTGCCGGCACTCGTGTTGCCGGCAGGCCTGTGGTTGCACGTGTGTCGGTGCTTGACTCCGGTTCGCGACGCGGCCTTGGCATGCTGTGCGGTGCACTCTGCCCCCGAAGCGGCACCGACGTGTTGTGGCTCGCGCAAGCCAACGGACGACGGCAGCCCGCTGCGCGTCGTGCCGAAGTGCGGCTGCGAGTGGATCGCACTCGCCGACGATCGCCCCGATTCGTCACCGCCCGAACCGGCGGCGCTGCCGACGACGACGGCGGCAACCACGGTCGTGGCGTTCGTGCTGCGTGCCGAGGCGATGCCTCCGCACCCAGCGTGGGCCAGAACGACGAGCCGCGCCCCACCGGGGCAGCAGCGCAACCTTCCGCTGCGTTCGTGAGTTCGACGACTTCGTGTCGTTCCACTCTCCGTCCGTACTCAGGTGCTGCCATGATCCGATCCGCTTTCCTTTCGTTCGCCGTCGCCACTGCCTTTTCGCCCGCCATCGCCTTCGCCCAAACGCCCGCTCCCACGACCCCTCCGCCCGCTCCCACGGTCGAGGTGCCGACGTTCGCGAACCCGACCTGCCCGATCATGGGCAAGAAGGTCTCGATGCCGCTGTTCGTCGATAGTGAACTCGGCCGCTTCTACGTCTGCTGCAAACCCTGCTACAAGAAGATCCTCGCCGACGTGCAGAAGGCCCACCAGACCGCCTACCCGGTGGTCACCGACGCGAAGAACACGACGTGCCCGATCAGCGGCGAAGCGATCGGCGAACTCGCGGTCGAGGTGACGCTGCAAGGGTCGCGCTTCAAGGTGTGTTGCCAAGGCTGCGTCGCCGCGGCCCGCATGCATTCGCAAGTGACGCTGGCGAAGGTCACGCGCAGCGGCCTCGTCGATGTCGGCAACAGCACGTGCCCGGTGACCGGCAAACCCGTCGCCGCGAATGCGTTCGTATTGGTCGACACCGACATCGTGCATCTCGCCGAACCCAAGGCCGCGGACGACATCAAGAAGGACCCGGCCGGCATGCTGCAGAAGGCGCGCACGATCGCGCAGGCCCAACCCGCAAAGCCCAAACACGAACACACGCAGCCGACCGGCAAGGACGCGCCGGAGAAGGCGGGCAAGTGAACACGCGCTGTCGAGTCGCACTCGTCGCGTTGCTTCTGCTCGCCACTTCGTGCGTCGCCCCCGAGCGCCTGCCCGACCCGCCGAAGTCGCATCCCGCCTCGCCGCACGCGGACGCAGCCCCGGAACGCGCACCGAGCCAGACGTTGGTGATGCCGAAGCGTGAACCGGCGGCTACCGGCACGGGGCGAGGCCACTGATGCGCGCTTGGTTGCTGGTCGCTGTCGGCGGGCTTGCCGCGTGCGCACCGTTCGACAAGGGCACCGATCGCGCGGATGTCGCTCACGATGTCGGAACGCGCACCGGCACGACTCCGGAAGGGGCGCCCGACACGCTCGACGCCACGATCGCCGATGCGGTGACGACGATGCTGCGGGCCCCGCTCGACGATGCGACCGCGGTGCGCGTCGCGCTGCTCAACAACCACGCCGTTCGCGCCAGCTACGCACGGCTCGGCATCGGCCGCGCCGAACTGGAGCAGGCCTGCATGCTGCGCAATCCGGTGCTCGACCTCGATGCGCGCTTTCTCGACGCCGGCACCGAGATCGAACTCGGTCTCGCCCAGCCGTTCCTCGACCTGTTCTGGCAACCGTTGCGCCGACGCCTCGCCGAACACGAGTTCGCGGCCGTTCAGGCACTGGTGACCGACGAGCTGGTGCACCTCGTTTGCGCCGTGCGTCGCGCCATGGTCGAAGTGCGGGCCACCGCGAAGCTCGTCCTTGTGCACCGCGAAGTGCTGCGGGCCGCCGAGGCCGCGCACGAACTCGCCGTGAACCTGCACGCCGCCGGCAACATCACCGACCAAGCGTTGGCGATCGAACGCACCGGCGAATCGCGCGCCCGCCTCGACCTCGCCACGGCCGAACTCGCGGCGCACGAAGCGAAGGAACCGGTGCAGCGCCTGCTCGGACTGTGGGGCGCGCACACCGAATGGACCGTCGCCGGCGAACTCGGCGACGACGCACTCGCCGGCGTCGACCTTGCCGACATCGAAGGCCGTGTGGTCGCGCGTTCGCTCGAACTCGCCGCCCATCGCGCGCGCCTCGATGCGCTCGCCGTGCACGCCGAACTCGACGACCGCATGGCGTGGACGCCGGACGGTGCGCTCGGGCTGTCCGCCGTGCGCGAAGCGGGAGGCGAATGGGGTCTTGGGCCGAAGCTCGCGCTCGAACTGCCGCTGCTCGACAACGGCAGCGCGCGCCGCGCCGTCGCGCGCCGCCGCCTCGCCGCCGGCATGCACGACCACACCGCCCTCGCCATCGAGCTGCGTTCCGCCGCGCGCGTGCTGCGCGACCGCACCACCCTGCTCGCCGCACGCGTTCGCTTCCTGCGCGAAGAGCACCTGCCGGCCCGCGAACAAGTCGTGCGCACGACGCTGCAGACCTACAACGCGATGCAGATCGGCGTCTTTGACGTGCTGCAGCAGAAGCGCCTGCAGCTCGCCGACACGCGCGACCTCGTGCAATCGCTGCGCGCCGCGTGGCTGTCGCGCATCGACCTCGATGAGTTGCTGGCCGGCAGCCTGCCGGCGACGGCGTTGCAACCGTTCGCTGAAACGACCGCGCCCTCGACCGAAGCAACCCTCGGAGGCCACTGAGATGAGCCACGATCGCCGCCAGTTCTTGCTGCGTTCCGCCGGAGCCAGCCTCGTCGCCGGTAGCGCCTTGCGCGCGACCACTTTGCCCGCCGACGCGCCGCCGCAACCGCCCGGGATGCCCTTCGTCGACTACGTCCCCGTCGAGACACCGAACGGCGCCACGTTGCCGCACAAGATCGTCGACGGCGTGAAGGTGTTCCATCTCACTGCACAAGCCGTGCGCCACGCGTTCGCACCAGGCCTCGAAGCGAATTGCTGGGGCTACAACGGCCGCGTGCACGGGCCGACGATCGAAGCCGTCGAAGGC
>SXPB01000334.1 GCA_005776475.1 Planctomycetia bacterium | reverse complement strand
GCCGCGAGCAGCACTGCCGCCGCGGCCGCCAACCACCACGGCCACGCGGGCCGGCGTGCATCGATGCCGACGGCACGCTGCGCCATCGCCGTCAAGGCAGCCGGCACCGGCGGCGTGAACGCGGCCCGCAGGCGCGCGTCGAGTTCGTCGTCGAGGGGATCGTTCATGGCGTCTCCGGCAACGGGGCCGCGGTCGGCTGCGACGACGGCGCCAACGCGGCGCGCAGTTGCTGGCGCGCGCGGCGGGCGTGGCTCGCGGCAGTGTTCTCGTTGAGTTCGAGCATGGTGGCGATCTCGGCGAAGGACATTCCGGCGACGACATGCAGCAGCAGGCAAGCGCGCGCGACTTCGGGCAGTGTGTCGAGGCCGCGCACCAGGGCGTCCGGCAATTCGTCGCGAACGGCGGCGAGCGTGAAGCCCGCCGACGGCCGCGCCGACGCCGGCATCTCGGGCAACGTCGCGGGGTCTGCCGGTTCCGGCAGACGGCGACGGCGCCAGTTGGCGCCGGTGTGCCGCACGATCTGCGCCAACCATGCGGCGAGGTCGCTGCCCGGCTGGAACTGCGCGCGTCGCTGCCACGCGATCCGCGCCACTTCCTGCACCAGGTCATCGGCCTCGCTGCGGCCAGCCCACGCGGCCGCGATCACCCACAACGCGCGCCCATGTCGGGCGAACGCCGCAGTGAACTCGTCGGCCGTAAGGGTCGCAGCTGGCATCCGGTGGGCAACGTACCGATCAGCCGCCGCAACCGGAACCGCAGGCGCTGCCGCAGCAGCCGGACTTGGCTTCGGGCTTGGCGACGGGAGCCGCCGGTGCCTTGGCCGCGGTGCCGCAGCAGCCGGGCGGGCAGCAGTCGTCGCAGCAGGGCTCGACGCAGCACTCCGGCGGGCACACGATGCAGCACGGGCAGCAGGGGTCTTGGGCTGCCGGAGTGCCGGCCGAACCGGCCAGTGACATCGACAGGAACCAGGGAAGGACGGATACGAGGAAAGTGTTCATGCACCCGACTGATGTCGGAACCCCGGCCCTGGCGTGCAGCATTCTCACGATTTCGGCGTGCCCGGTGGCCCGACGACTACGCCTTCCGGCGAAGGGACGCTCCCGGCACAGGGTTGTTCACGACAGGGGCGCCCGGCGAGGCCATGCTGCACCGCGACCTCGGCTTGTTGCCACGCTCCGTGACCACCATGCAAAACCGTCGCACGTTCCTCGCTTCGACCCTCGCCTTCTCGGCGTGCGCCGCCGGCAGCCCCGCCGCCCTCGTGCCGCCAACTCCCAAGCGCCTGCTGATCCTTGGCGGCACCGGCTTCATCGGCCCGCACCAGGTGCGCTGCGCGCTCGCGCGTGGCCACAAGGTGACGGTGTTCAACCGCGGCCGCAGCGGCAAGGGCATGTTCGGCAAGGACGTCGAAGAGCTGGTCGGCGATCGCGCAACCGACCTGTCGGCGCTGCAGGGCCGCACCTGGGACGCCGTCATCGACGAGTCCGCTTCGCAGAGTTCCGCACCCGATTGGGTGAAGCGCTCCGCGGCCGCACTGCGCGAAAGCGTCGGCCAGTACCTCTACGTCTCGACGCGCTCGGTCTACCTCGACACGAGCCGCGTGCCGATGACGGCCGAAGCTCCGGTGCTGACGCGCGAGAACAGCCCGATCGCCGAAGGTCAACCGCTGAGCTACGGCCATGCGAAGGCCTACGCCGAGAAGGAAGCCCACGCAGCGATGCCGGGCCGCGTCTGCGTCGTGCGCCCGGGCCTGATCATCGGTCCGGAGGACGACACCGACCGCTTCACCTACTGGCCGGTGCGCATCGCGCGCGGCGGCGAAGTGCTCGCACCGGGCGACGGCAGCGACCACGTGCAGAACATCGATGTGCGCGACCTCGTCGAGTTCCAGCTGCGGCTGGTCGAGAACGGAACGTTCGGCGTCTTCAACGCGGTCGGCCCGCAAGGCGGCCAACCGTTCCGCCAGTTCCTCGCCCGCATCCAGCAGGGCGTCGGCGGCGATGCGACCTTCACGTGGGTCGATGCCGACTTCCTCGTCGAGCGCGGAGCGCGGCCGTACGGGCGCGAACTGCCGGCGTTCCAGCGGATGCAGGGCCGCACCGCCGGATTCGGGCGCTTCGACCTGAGCCCGGAGATCGCCGCCGGATTGACCTTCCGACCGACCGAGGTCACGGCGCGCGACACGCTCGCGTGGTGGCAGAGCCTGCCGGCCGAACGCCGGGAGAAGCCCAAGGCCGGCCTGACGGCGGCACGGGAGACGGAACGGCTCGCCGCATGGCGGGCGCGCGGCTGAGGGACTGCGGGCCGTCGCCGCGCCATTGCGAAGTTTGTGAATAGCATGCGCGGTCTGAGGTGACTCCCAAGACGTGCGTAGTGCTGTTCCTGACACCCTGCTGCCTGCCGCCCACCCGCCTTCGCTGACGCCAGGCGGCGCTGGCGGCGTCGATGTGCATCGCACCGCGATCTGGCGGTATCTGCGCATGCTCGGCGCCTCGGCCGACGAAGCGGACGAGCTGGCGCAGGAGACGATGCTGGTCGGGTGTCGCAGCCCGTTGCCCGGCGAACCGGCGGCGGCGCGCGCCTTCCTGCGCGGTGTGGCCCGCAACCAGTGGCTGCGCACGCGGCGCTTCTGGCAGCGGCGGCGCGAACGCGAGATCGCGCTGGCGGTCGAAGAACTGTGGCTCGCGACCGCGGACGCCGACGACGGCGACGATCGCATCGAACGGCTGCGCGGGTGCCTTGCGGCGTTGGCGCCGCGCACGCGCGAAGCCCTCGAGCTTCATTACCGCGACGGCTTGCCGTGGACGGACGTGGCGTCGCGAGTCGGGCTGTTGGCGAACGGCGTAAAGACCCTGGTGCAGCGCGCGCGGCAGATGCTGCGGCAATGTCTCGAACGGAGGACCCCATGACGACGATGACGATGGCTACGCGCGAGGTCGCGCGCGAACGACAGCTCGATTGGCTGCTCGACGAAGCGCTCGGCACGGGCGAGCGACGGCACGTGCATTCGCAACGCGGCGTCTCGTGGCTGGCGGCGGCGATGGTCGTGCTGGCGGTCGGTGTCGCGTTCGGCGTGGCGATGCTGCGCGGCGACGATGCCGCGCGCATGGCGCAAGAACCGGTCGGCGAGCCCGCGTTCCACGAATGCCATGGGCCGGCGGAACTCGACAAGGTGCCGGCCGACGTGACGGCGCTGCGCTGCTTCGACTTCGATGATGCGGCGTGTGCGCGGCTGGCGAAGTTCACCAAGCTCGAGCGGCTCGACCTGTCCGGCATGGACGTCAACGACAAGGGCTACTCCGTGTCGCTGCCGATCACCGATACCGGCGTGCGGGAACTCGGCAAGATCACTGGACTGCGTTGGCTGTGCCTCGCGAGATGCCACGCGATGAAGGGCGAAGGACTGCAGGCACTGGAAGCGTTGCCGCGGCTCGAACACCTCGACGTCACCTACTCGGGCATCCTGTCGCCGGCGGTCGAACGGCTGTCGCGTTTGCCGAGCTTGCGCACGCTGGTGCTGTCGCACTGCATGAACTTCCACGGCGACTCGCTGCGTGCTGTCGCCAAGATTCCGGGGCTGCGGCGGCTCGAACTGCGCGCGTGCACGACGATTGCCGCGAAGGATGCTCTGCATCTCGTGCAGTTGAAGGAACTGCGGCATCTCGATCTGCGCGACTGCCAGGGACACTTCCGTGGGCAGCGCATGGACTTCGGTTTCGGCCTGTTCAAGGACACCGACGGCGACGGCTTGCCAGACACCTCACCTCAGCAACCTCTCGAAGATGGCAACGGCATCACCGACGAGGTCATCGCCGCGTTGTCGACGCGACCGCTGCACACGCTCCTGCTCGGCGGCTGCGAATCCCTGACCGATGCGATCGGTGACTCGCTGGCGAAGATGACGGCGCTGCGCGTGCTCGACGTCTCGAACCTGCCGAAGACCGACGGCAGCCTGCTCGCGAAACTGAGCAACGAACTCGAATCGCTCGAACTCAGCGACAACGGGCAGTACGCAGCCGCGGAGCTCGCTCGGATGCCCGCGCTGCCGCGCCTGCGCTCGCTCGGGTTGAGCGGCCTCAAACTCGATGCCCCCACTCTCGAACGGGTGCTGGCCAGCAAGCCGCTGCGCACACTGGCCCTGGGCGGTCGACCGTCGCGCGGCAAAGGCGACCGCGCCACGCAGCCCACGCTGGATACTGCAGCCGCGATGAAGCAGATCGCAACGCTCGCCGATCTGGAGTCGCTCGACCTGCGCGACGCGACGTTCGTCGATCGCCGTCTGCTGGAAGCGGTGGCCAGGCTGCCGAAGCTGCGTTCGCTGGACCTCACCGCCCCACTGACCAATCCGCTGATCGACCGCAACGATGCCGTGGCAGGCCTTGCTGCCAACACGTCGTTGCACTCGCTTCGTCTCGTGTGGAACCGCTTGACCCCTGAGACGCTGCAGGGCCTGCGCAACCTGCCCCTGAAGGAACTCGATCTGCGCGGCACTACCCTGACGGACAAGAATGTGCGCGAAATCGCGGCGACGTGGCCTGGCTGCCGCATCACTCTGCAGAACGGCCAGATCCTGCAAGCGCGGTGACGCGCCGGCCGCCTACGGCAGCAGCACGAGCTTGCCGAGTGCGGCCCGCTCCTCGAGCAGCCGATGCGCTTCGCCCACCTGCGCCATCGGCAACGTGCGATCGAGCACCGGCGACAACCGCCCCTGCTCGACCAGCCGCAGGATCGTGCGCAGATCGCCCTTGCTGCCCATCGTTGAACCGAGGATCGACAGGCTCTTGAAGAACACTGCGTGCAGCGACAACGACACCGTGCCGCCGGTAGTCGCGCCGCACGTGACCACGCGCCCTCCGCGCTGCAGCACCTTCAGCGAAGCATCGAACGTCGCCGCCCCGACATGCTCGAACACGACGTGCACGCCGGCCTTGCCGGTGAGCGCGCGGACTTCGGCGACCACATCCTGCGCCTTCGAATCGATCACGTGGTGCGCGCCCAGCGCCTTCACCTTGGCGCATTTCGCGGGTCCACCCGCCGTCGCGATCACCTGCGCGCCGAGCAGATTGGCAACCTGCACGGCCGCGCTGCCGACGCCCGACAACCCGGCGTGCACCAGCACCGTCTCGCCGGCCCGCAGCTCGGCACGTCGCACCAGCATGTTCCACGCGGTCTGGAACACGAGGCAGGTCGCCGCCGCCTCCGGCATCGACAGGCGCGCGGGCTTCGGCGCCACGTTCGCAGCCGGAACGCACACGTACTCGGCGCACGTGCCGTCACCGCTCTCGCCGAGGATGTGGTAGTGGCGACACAGCTGGTCGACCCCCTGCAAGCACGACTCGCACACTCCGCACGAGACACCGGGCAGCACCACCACCGCGTCGCCTTCCTTCACCCCTTGCGCCCCGGCGCCGAGGGCATCGACGACGCCAGCCGCATCGCTGCTCGGCACGATCGGCAACGGGAACGTGTGGCCCGGCACCCCACGCCGCACCCAGGTGTCGAGGTGGTTGAGTCCGATCGCGGCGATGCGGAGGCGCACCTGCCCCGGCAACGGAGCCGGCAGCGGCCGCTCTTCGAGCCGCAGCTTGTCGAACCCGCCGTGCTCGCGCACGACGACGCAGCGCATGGTCACCATCGGCCGCCGATGATCGCGCTGACGACGCGAGCCGACAAGCGGTCGTTAGCGCCTGTCGCTGCCGTCGGACGCCACGGTCTCGCCTCGCGCGCCGTCTTCAGCACACAACTGCTGCACCAGGGTGCGCACCGCCTCGATCATGAACGGCTTCGACAAGACGCCGTCGAGCTGCATGTCGCCAGCAACCTGCTCGACGTAGGAAGCGGGATGGCCGCTCATCAGCACCACGCGCGAGGACGCCCGCATCGATCGCAGCCGTCGCACGACTTCGACGCCGTCGAGGCCCGGCATCGAAAGATCGACGAACGCCGTGACCTGCTGTTCCTTGGGCAACGCGGCAACCGCCAGGAACAGGGCTTCGCCACTGTCGAGAATCTGCGCCTGCACGCCGATCGTGCTCAGCATGCGCGCCAGCATGCCGCGCACGGCGAGGTCGTCGTCGACGACGAACATCGAGCGCAGGCTGTTCGGGGAGATGGTCGTTGGCGGTCGCGGCACGACGATCGGCGGCTTCGGCGCCGTGGCACAAGGCAGGGTGATCGTGAAAGTCGAACCTTGGCCCGGAGCACTCTGCACTGCGATGCGGCCCGAATGCCGGCGCACGACGCCATGCACGACGGCGAGCCCGAGGCCGCGTCCAGGAAAGCGCGTAGTGAAGAACGGATCGAAGATGCGCTGCTGCACCTCGGCGGTCATGCCATCGCCGTCGTCGGTAACGACGATGAGCGCTTCGCTGCCGCCTTCGGCAGTGGCCGGCGGCGTGGAGAGCGAGATGCGGACCGAGTGCGCATTGGCGTCGCGAGCGTTGGTGACCAGATTGAGCAGGACCTGTTCGAGTTGCGCGCGATCCCCGAGCGCGCCGACGCCAATCAGGTCGGGCGCGACGGCCAGCGTCACCGACACGGTGTTCTTGGTCGCCGCCTGCAGGGCCGGCAACATCTCGGTCACGATCGCGACCAGGTCCACCGGCACGCATTGGGTCGGTGAACCGCCGGCATACGCCTGCAACTGGCGGCACAGGCGCGACGCCTGCTCGCTCGCCGATTGGATGGCCCGCGCCAGCTCCACGCCGTCCGCCCGCCCCCCCGGCTGCTGCATCAACTCGGCGCTGCCGAGGATGCTGGTCAGCAAGTTGTTGAAGTCGTGGGCGACGCCGGCCGCCATCGTGCCGAGGCTCTCGGTGCGCTCCAGTTCGCGCATGCGCTCTTCGAGCTTCTGCTGCGCGAGCTTGCCGGCCTCGATCTCGCGCACGTGGTCCGCCAGACGGGCGTTCGCCACGAGCAGCTTGCGCCGGCTCCAGAACGAGACCAACACCAGCAGAGTCAGCGAACCCACCAGGCCGAACGTTCCGAAGCGCCGCGCTTCGTCGAGCCGCTGCGCCGCCTGGGAGTTCTCCGCCGCCAGGCGCTCTTCGGCGGCCTCCTTCGCGCGCTCGGTGGTGGCGACGCGCTCACGCAACTCCTCGGCCCGCCGCTCCACCACGACGTTGCTGGTCTGCATCTCGTCGATCTTGTTTCGATAGGTGGCGGCGTTGTCGCCGTCGTGCATGCGAACCGCGATTTCGAAGCGGGTGCGCACCAGCTCCAGGTCGCACTCCGCGTAGCCAGCGCCCTCGATCAGGGTGGTCAACTCGGCCAATCGCAGCTGGACCGTGGCGTAGTCCTCGCGATGGACGCAACTCCACACCAGCATGTCGCGAATGCCGAACAGGGCGCGCCGGTCGCCGAGCTGCTCGTACAGCCGCTCGACTTCCTCGTAGATCGGCATCGCCGCGTCGCGTTCCCCACGCCGGTAGAGACTGTTCGCGCGCGCCGCCATCGCCGAAGCGTGCAGCCGGCGGTTGCCCTGCGTCGCCGCCAGCTGCTCGATCTGCTCGGCCAATCGAGCTGCCTCGGAGAAGCGATTCTCGTTGCCGGCAATGGCCTGCTCCTCGATCAGGCAAAGGTAGCGCAGATGTTCGATGTCAGCTTGCCGGCCGCGCTCCACCGCTTGCGCGAACAGCTTGCGCAGCATCACCAGTCCACGTTCGGGGGTTATGTGGCCGGCGACCGACAACGACCGGATCCGCAACAACGGATCCCCCAGCTGATCGGCGAGTTCTCGCGCTTGCACCCAGTCGAGCACCTCCTGGTCGTGTTTGCCGCCGTGGCACAGCACCCGCGTCCGCGCCAGATGCACGAAGTAGCGCAGCACGGGGTTCGTTCCGTCCGGCAACAGTTCGCTGCGCTTGAGCCATGGCTCCGCGTAGACCGGGCCATCGACGATGCAGACGACGAGCGCGGTCATCGCCGCCGCCGCCTGGCCCACACCGAGCAACGTCGAACCCTCGGCCGAGGCGCGGAGCCGTGCCGCCTCAGGAACCGCCGCGCGGGCGTCGTAGTCGAGTTGCGCTTCGATCACTTCGAAACCGAGCTGGAACCACTCCAGGGTCCCCTCCTTGGCGGCGGCGAACTTCGGTTCCACCAACTTCAGCCGGACTTCCTGCGCACACACCGGAGCACTTGCTGCTGCGGCGAGCAAAGACGCAACCGAGACGGCGAGGGCGCGCATTACCTGACTGTAGTGCGGCGTCCGTACGCTGCCAATCAACCTGCCCGACGCGGCGGCGAACGGAGCGTCGTCGATCGGCACCTGGCGTTTCCTGGCGACGTCGAACAGGCGCGGCAGCGGCCGGTCGATGCGATCGCCAGGCTTGCGGTACGGCACCCGGTGCAGCTTCGGTTGCAGCTGGTCCTTCGGGGCCGTCTCGACCGGGTGCACGATCCGTTCTTCCCCTGGCTCGACCTGGAACCCGAGCACCTTCGTGCCGTCGGTGGCGGAACGTGCTCGGCACGATCGCGAGCTGGCTGCGTTCGCGTTCGGCGTGCCGGACGCGATCGCTCAGATGCTGCGGCCGATGCCGAAACCACCACCACCGCCGCCGCCGATGGAACGGCCGATGCCAAAGCCACCACCACCACCGCCGCCGATGGAGCGCCCGATCGAAGCGCCAAAGCCACCACCACGGGACCGGCTGACGCCACCCGCGATCTGGGCGACGGCGCCGACGATCTGCAGCGCCACGCCGATGCCCTGCATCACGTCGGTCGACCGCTGCTGATGGTGACGGATCGGCGGCGGTGCGAACCGCTGGCTGCCGCGCAGAACCCCCCACAGGTCTTCCGCCGGCAACGCCCCGGAGCGCGCTTCGGGCAACAGCGCCTCGAGATGGTCGAGGTGGAACTCACTGCGCCCGGCGTCGTAGTCCGCGCGCCGGAATCGCGTCACCAACTCGTCGAGACCGTCGGCGATCGCGTCGAGCCGATGCGCCGAAGCCTCGATCGGCGTCGCCTCGCGCTGCACCCGCGCCAGCTGGTCGGTGCATGCCCGCAACGCCTGCACCAACTGGTCGTCTCTCCGGTCGGGCGTGGCGCAGGCATGGCTCTCCATGGCGCCCTGCTCAGCCTTGGCGAGGAACGACGTCAGCCGGGCGAGCGCCCGCTCGTAGAACACGCCGCGGTTGCCGGTCTCTTCACGCACACTCGCATGCAGCGACGCCAGGCGCTGGGCGACCTGTTCGGTCGCCGACACCAAGGCATCGCGCGCAATCGCCCGCCGATCGACTTCTTCCTGCACGGGCGGCACGCCGACCGCCGCCTCGATCGCGTCTTCCATCAATTCGATCTGGTGCTGCAAGTCCTTCACGTCCTCCGTGCGCCGCTGCACTTCGAGGGCCACGAGCTTTGGTGTGGCCTCGAGGAAGCGGTAACTGGCGACCGCCGTCGTGTAGCCGATGAACTCGGCGAGCCGGCGATCGAAGCGCGCAACGAACCCACGCGAGCGGTACTGCGGCGTGCCGAACTCGCGGCGCCACAAGTACTGGAAGAGTCGGCTGTGTTGGTACGGCGGCAGCTTCTCCTTCGCTTCGGCGCGGAGCTCGTCGGCGCGCGCGACGTCGCGCGCGAGGCGGACTTCGCCCTGCGTCGCTTCGGCCTCCAGTGCCTGGTACTTCGCATCGGCGGCGAGCCGCTTGCCGACTTCCGCCAACAGCGCATCGCGGCGCGCGACCTCGGCATCGAGCTCGCGTGTTTCGGATGCCAGGCGCGCCGCCCCCTCAGCCTGCTCCCGCACCGCCGCCGCGATCTGCGCCTGCAATTGCGCCTGCCGATCCTGACGATCCCGCTCGAACTGCTGCAGTTCCGCCACGACCGCGGGCATCGCCTGGTCAGCGGTCGCGGCATCGAGCTGCGGCATTTGCGTCGCTGCCAAATCGCGCAACGTCTGCAACCGTTCGCGGCCGAGGGCATCGGCTTGCTCGCGAACGCGCCGCGCCGCCGATTCGGCGGCATCGGCATCGCGGCGAGCCGCCTGCGCCGTAGCCGTGAGCTGCGCCATCACTTCGCGCCCCGACCTCACCATTTCGTCAATGTCCTCCCGCGTTGCAGCGTGCGGCCGCTGCCATCACGCATTTCGATCACCGGCCCCGACGTGCCGCGAACCTTGCGCGCGAACACCGTTTCGTCGAGCACGCCATCCTTCTGCTTGTCGGCGACGAGTCGCTCGAACACCTCGGCGGGCACTTCCTCGGCCCACTTGGTGACGCGATTCCGCGTCTTCGCTTCGGTGTGCACGACATCGCGCGGCAACGCCTGACCGTCTGCGGTCAGCGCTTCGACGACGACGTAACAACCGACCACACGACCGTCGTGGGTGCGCTCGAACGCACTCCTCTCCCCGGAACGGGCGACGATCGTCACCACGTATTCCTCGTCGAGCCGCAGAACGACTTCGTCGAGCAGCTTCTGCGAACGTCGCAACCGATCGAGGTCCTGAGCGGCCTCTGCCGCCTCGGCGCCGGGCACGACCTGGTTCACCGCCGCGAGTCCGTCCGGAGCAGTGGCGAGTTTCTTGGCGGCGGCGAGGGAACGTTCCCACTTCTGCCACGCCGCCGGCCACAGATCGGCCGACGGCACCGGCACGGGAATGGGCTGCGGCGTCGGTTCGACCTTCGGCGTCGGCGCCTTGGCCGGCTCGACCGGCAGCGGCTCGGGAATGCGCGTCGGGGTCGTTGGCGCCGGCGTCGGCGTGAGCGCTGGCTTTGGCTGCGCCGTCGCCGCCTGCATCGCCATCGTGACGCCAGTGCCGAGCACGGCGAGGCACAGCACCGCGAAGCACAACGGGCCGCGCATCACCCACAGGTGCGCCCGGAAACGCCGCCAGCTCGGCGGTGGATCCGCGTAGCGATGCTGCTTTGCGAAGTAGTGGTCGATCGCCGCATCGACCTCTTCCGACGTCACCGCTTCGCCGGCGGCCGCCGCCGTCGCCATCAGCCGCTCGCGCAAGCGCTGCTTGGCGATCGTGGCATCGAGCTGGGACTCGGCGGTTTCCCGTTCGCGCCGCAATGCCGACGCGACGTCCATGATGCGCAGCATGTCGTGCATGCTGGCGTCGACGACGGGAGCGCCGGGCGATGGCGGCGGTACGGATGCGGGCGATGAGGCTGCGTTCACGAGCGAACAGCGTGGAGTGGCCGAGTGCCGCGGTAAGCTGCCGCGACTACCACGCCAAGGGAATCATCGTGTCCGAGAAACCACTCGCGCCGGCAATCCAGAAGCCCGCTTCCTCCGTCCAGAAGTACCTCGACCAGGCACTGTCCGTGCTGCAGAAGTACGGGATCCTGCCGCAACAGGACGCGCCGCCGCAGCTGGTCAAACTGCTCGAAGAAGTGCGCCACGTCGATGAGCCCAAGGTGATGACGATCGGCAAGACCGTCCAGTACATGCAGAGTTTCAACGCGATGGTGCGCGACAACGTCGAAGACGTTCGCATCGGCAATCGCTTCCTCGACATCTCGCAGCAGTTCGACAGCATCCGCGACGACAGCAAGACCCTGATCGCCCAGCTCGACGACGGCAAGATCAGCCTCACCGAGCGCCTGTCCAATCTGTGGATGAAGATGCGGCGCGGCACGCCGAGCGACCGCTTCCAGAAGATCGCCGAGATCTACAAGGCGGTGACCGGCGACACCCAGGTCCAGCTGCAGAAGGAGGCGGCGATCATGGAGGGCTACATCGACTTCCGCTTCGCCCTGAAGGAAGCGGAGATCGTCGCGCGCGAACTGCTCGACAAGCAGACGACGACGGCCGACGCGGCGAAGGCCGCGCTGGCGACCGCCCAGAAGGCCGTCGACGACTCCGGCAGCGCCGATGCACCGACCAGGTCGCGCTTGCAGCTGGCCCGCGACCAGGCGATGCATGCGTTCCAGAAGCAGGACCGCCACTTCCAGCTGATCAAGGACATCGCCGAGAACCTGCAGATCGGCTACGACGTCGGCGAGACGTTGGTCGCGAAGCTGAAGCAGACGCACGACGTGAAGGACCAGGTCTACCGGCGCTCGGTGACGTTCTTCACCACCAACGAGCACGTGTTCACGATCCTCGGCGCGGTCTACACGTCGCAGCACGGGCTGCACGAAGCGACGCAGGCGCACGAAGCGTTGAAGCGCGGCGTCAACAAGGGACTCGAAGACGTCGCCGACCTCGGTCGCGACCTCGAACGCGCCGCGCTGAAGGCCGGCTACGGCTCGACGATCGACCCCAAGTCGGTCGAGAAGCTGGTCACCGCGATCACCGACTACCAGGTCGATTCGCTGAAGCTCGTCGCCGAGTTGCGCAAAGAAAGCGATGCGAACGCGCGCGAGATCCGGCGCGTCGTCGAAACCGGCAAGCAGCGCTTCCAGGACACGGTGGCGAAGTTCGCCCGCGGCGAACAGGTCTGACGGCGACGGGCGCAAGAACGTCCAAGCCGCACAGCGCGGTTTCCGTACTGTGCGGGCATGCGCATCTCGCTCCTCGTCCTGCTCGCCGCCGCCGCTTGCACGTCGCTGCCACCCCAGCCCACCGCCGCCGACCGGACCGACTTGCTCGCCGTACGCGAACAGGTCTGGCGCGCCTGGTTCGGCAACGACCAGCAGCGCTTGCGCGAGCTGCTGCCCGACGACTTCGTCGCGATCGATCCGGAAGGCGGCGTGAAGCGCGGCCGCCAAGGCCAGCTTGACGGGGCGGCGGCCTTTGCGACGGGCGGCGGCAAACTGCTCGACGTGCGCTTTCCCGAGACCGAGATCCAGTGGCTGGCAGACACTGCGGTCATTTACACGACGTTCGAAGTCGACCTCGAAGCAGGCGGCCAGAAGCAGACGATGAAGGGCCGCGCCAGCGAAGTGTTCGAACGCCGCGCCGGACGCTGGGTGCATCCGGGCTGGCACATGGACTCCACGAAGTGACGTAAACTGCGCCACCGCCATGCCGCCTTCGACGACAACCCTCGTGCACCGCGCGCCCGGGGTCGCGGTGTTCGACTTCGCGTGCGGTGCGCACCGCGGCGACCAGGGCGAGGAGGAAGCGACGACGGCGGATCTGCTGGTGCTGCCGTGGCGCGGCCATTTCGAATGGCGAACGGGACGCACCGTGGACGTCGCTTCGGCGAACACGGCGTTGTGGTGCCGCAGAGGCCACGGCTACCGCGTCGCGCATCCGGTGTGTGGCGGCGATCGCTGCACCGTGCTCGCGATGCCGATGGCAGACGAGTCGACGCGCGGGGCGGAACCGGCGGTTGCCACCGTACCCGTGACAGCGCGGCTGTATCTCGAACACTTGCGTCTGCGCCATCTGCTCGCGACGGCGACCACGCCCCTGGCGCGTGATGAGTCCGTGCTCGCCTTCGCGGCGGCAGTGCGGCGCTCGCCCTCGACGCCGGAGCGCAGCGCAACCGCCACCCAACTGCGTCAGGTGCACATGGCCCAGGAGTTCCTGCACGCGAACGTGCAGCGCACGGTTCGCCTTGCCGAGGTCGCGCGCGCCGTCGACGCCTCGCCGTACCACCTCGCGCGGGGCTTCCATCGCCTCGTCGGCCTGCCGATGCACCGCTACCAGCTCGCGCTGCGGGCGCGGCAGGCGCTCGCCGCCGTGCTCGACGGCCACGACGACCTGACCACTCTCGCGCTGGCGCTCGGCTTCTGCGACCACGCGCATCTCACGCGTGTCTTCACGCAGCACTTCGGCATGCCGCCGTCGGCGGCGCGGAGTCGCCGATGGTGAAGCCGGCCCCCGTCTCCGTGCGCCCGCTCACGGCGGCACGTTGGAACGACTTCGCGGCCCTGTTCGGCGAACGCGGCGCGTGCGGCGGCTGCTGGTGCATGCT
>SXPB01000333.1 GCA_005776475.1 Planctomycetia bacterium | reverse complement strand
GCTGACGGGCTTGCTGCGACCGAGTGCGGGCAGCCTGCGCATCAACGGACTGGACCATGCGTCGGCGAGCCGCGAGCTGAAGCGATGCCTAGGTTTCGTGCCCGACACGCCGCCGCTCTACGACTACCTGACGGGCCGCCAGTACGTGGCGCTGGTCGCGAGCCTGTGGCACGTCGGGCGCGCCGAGCGCGACGAACGCAGCGAACGCCTGCTGCCGTTGCTCGGCATGGCCGAGGCCGCCGACGAGCTGTGCAAGAGCTACTCGCACGGCATGAAGAAGAAGATCCACATCGCCGCCGTGCTGACCACGGCGCCGAGCGTGCTCCTGCTGGACGAACCGACCAGCGGCCTCGATCCGCTGAGCACGCGGCGACTGAAGGACCTGCTGCTCGACGAAGCGACGCGCGGCACCACGATCCTGCTGAGCACGCACGGGCTCGAGCTGGCCGAACAGATCTGCCACCGCGTCGGCATTCTCGCCGGCGGTCGCCTGCAGACCGAAGGCACCGCCACCGAGCTGCGCGCGGCGCACGGCGATCGTTCGCTCGAAGACGTGTTCCTGGCGGTCACCGCAAAGGCACCGTGAACGGCCTCGTCGTCGCCGAACTGCGCACGCTCGGCAACCTCGTGCGCACGAAGCCGGGCCGGCGGCTGGCCACCGGCACCGGCATCGGGTTCGTGATGCTGGGCATGATGTCGTTGTGGTTCGCGCAAGCGTTGCTGGAGAGCCCGCAACTGCTGGCGACGCTGCAGCGGCACACCGGCGACGACTCGCTGCGCAGCCTGCTCGGCTACGGCCTGCTCGCCTGCCCGCTGGTCGCGACCTGGCTGGGCCTCGCGCTGGCGCAACGGCAACTGTTCGACACGCCCGAACTGCAGTTGTGGCGGCAGTCGCCGATGCCGGCGTTCCTGGTGCCACTGCAGGTGCTGCTGCGGGCGGCGTTCGTCTCGACGTGCTGGGCCGGTGCGCTCGCCGGCCCGTTCGTCGTGACGCTGCTCGCGCATTCGCCAGCCCCGGCGATCGCGTTCGCGCTGGTGCCGTTGGCGATCGTCGCCGGGACCCTGCCGCTGCTCGCGGTGCTGCTGGCAGTGCACATCGTGCTGGTGCGCTTCTGCGCCGGCCGCACCTTGCGCATGGTGCTGCTGCTGCTCGGCGCCATCGCTTCGGTCGGATTCTCCGCGTGGCTGCTGCAGACGATGTTCGCGACCGGAACGGAACGGGCCGAGCAAGTCGTGGCCGTCGCCAACGTCCGCAGTGAACTGCCGTGGACCGTGGCGGCCGGCGCGTCGTTGCTCGCGGCTGCCGCGCGCGGCACGTTCGACGCCAGCGCCCTGGTGACGCTGCTGTCGACGCTGGTCGCCGCCGTGGCGATGTTCGCAGCGGTGGGTCTCTTGCACGCAACGGCCTACGAACGGCATCTCGCCACCGAGCCGCCGTTGTGGCGCAGCCGCGGCCGCCGTTGGCCGCACCGCCTCGCCGACGTCGTGCGCAACAAGGAGTTCGCGCAGTTGCTGCAGCAACCGGGCGCACTGCTCGGCTTCCTGTTGTTCGCGGTGCTGGTGTTCGCGTTGGCGAAGGGTGAAGTGCTCGTCGCCGGCATGCTCAGCCAATCGCGCCTGCCGCAGCACGTGGTCCACACGGCGGTGCTGCTGGCGCAGTGGTTCCTCGCCGTGCTGCTGGTGCTCTACGCGCACATGGGGCGGCTGGCGTTGTGGGACGGCGCGCAGTGGTCGCTCTACATGGCGTCGCCGGCGTCGCCGCTGGCGATCTTGCGCGGCAAGCTGCAGGCGGTGTTCGTATTCCTGCTGTGGCCGCTGGTGCTGGTGCTCACCGTGGGTGCGTTGCATTTCGGTGCCGAACGGGCGGCGTTGGCGACGACGGCGGCGATCGCGCTAGGCGGCACGCTGGCGGCGATCGGCGTGCTCGCGGTCATCGGCACATTGCCGATCTTGATGCGTCCGGACGAGGGCGGCCAGATCCTGCAGGGCGGCAAGAGCTTCCTCGGGGCGATGCTGCTCGTGCTCGGCTTCGAACTGGTGATGTCGCCGGCGATGTTCGGCTGGTTGTGGCTGAGCGAACACGCCCACCGGCACCCGGTGACGGCGCGCGACGTGGCGGCGTGGACACCGTGGATCGTGGGCACGGCCGGCGTCTATGGCATGGCGCTGGCGACGGTCGGAATCGCCATTGGCGCCCGCAACTTCCGCCGCATGCTGCAGCCGCGCTGACGGCCAGGCCCGGCGTTCCGCCGCGATTCGTCGCGCGGGCGGACGGCGGCCCCGCGCACCACAGGTCTCACGCTAGGCTTCCGCCATGGTCCGCACTGCCTGGCTGTTCATCGGCCTCGCCTTCATCGCTTCGCTGCAGGCACAGGACGATCTGCGCGACACCGTCACCCGCACCGATGGCAAGGTCCTGCATGGCCGCGTCACCAACCCGTTCGCCACCGACGAGATCACCCTCGCGCAAGGCGGCAAGCGGGTGCGCATCGCCCGCAAGGACGTCGCCACGATGGACCTCGTCGCCGACCGCGTCGCCACGTTCTGCGAACGGCGCGTGCGGCAGCAGAACAGCCCGAAGGCGCAGTCGTTCCTGCTCGACTACGCGCACGCACACGGCCTGCCGGGCATGGCGCGGTTGCAGGCGATGTGGCTGGCACTGCGCGACGACGACGAAGCGGCGCACCTCTGGCTCGGCCACCAGAAGGGCAGCAAAGGCTGGCTGTGGGAGCACGAAGGCAAGCGCTACACGCGCGAGCAACTCGAACTGGTGGTGGCGAAGCAACCGCTGCGACTGGTCGGCGAGCGATTCGCACTCACCGTCACCGCCGGGCTCGAGACCAACGTCGGCGCGTTGCTCGACCTCGAACACACCGGCGTGGTGTGGTTCGCGCGCTTCGGCAAGGAACTCGGTCTCGCCGAAGTGCTGCGGCCGATCGAAGTGAAGCCGGCGCGCAACAGCGACGAGTTTCCGAAGTGGGGCTTCCGGCCGGTGCCGTACTTCGTGCCGCCGCCGCACGGCGACGTGGCGCACACGTTCTATTCGGGGCCGGCGCCGATCCGCCCCGAACGCCTGTTCTTCGTCGGCACGCAAGGGCTGCTGTACCGGACGCTGATCGGCGAGGCCGATCGGCAGGACGATCGCGATCGTGTCTGTGCGTGGCTGGAGATCGGGCTCGGCATGTGGATGGAGCACACCATGCAGGGGCCGTCGGGGTTTGCCGCGCCGGCCGATCTTCGCGCGCAGGACGTGCAGGCCCTGCAGGCGCTCGGCCGCGGCTACCGCCTCACCCACCTGCTGCATCTGCCGATGTACGGCAGTTTCTATCTCACCGACGACACCGCGACCGCGACCAACTGGAGCGCGGCTTCGATGTTCGTCGCGTGGCTGCTCGACCCCGACAACAAGCCAGTGACGCGGGAACCGTTCCTCCGGTTCGTGCAGGCGGCGCTGCAGGAACGCAAAGGCGACAGCAGTTCGGCGTTCGATCGCATGCTGGGCCAACGGGTCGAAGACCTCGACGAGCCGTTCCGGAAGTGGCTGGCGAAGAAAGCCGGCTTCTGAACCGCGCGAACCGGGCTACGGCGCGTCCGTCGCCGCTCGGGCCAAGGCATCGCCTTCGAGCCGGCACAGACGCCAGTCGCTGAGCAACCGCGCGCCCTGGCTCTCGTAGAAGCCGATGGCGCCGACATTCCAGTCGAGCACGTTCCAATCGAGTCGCGGACAGCCCCGACGCACCGCTTCGCCGGCGACGGCGCGCAGCAAGGCGAGACCGAGTCCGTGGCCACGCAGCTCAGGGTCGACGAACAGGTCCTCGAGGTGAAGGCACGGCATCGTGCGGAACGTCGAGTAGTTGGTGAAGAACAGCGCGAAGCCGGCCGGGCGACCGTTCCACTCGGCCAACAGCGCTCCGCAGGCCGGGCGTTCCCCGAACAGGTGCGAAGCCAGACGCGATTCGTCGAGGTCGAGGCAGTGCTCGAGCTTTTCGAAGCGAGCGAGATCGCGGATGAACTTGGCGATCATCGGCACATCCCGCGGTTCGGCGGGACGGATGCAGCGGCCTTCGCGCGGAGCGGCGGCGCTCGTCACGCGCGGTAGGTGATGCGGCCGCGAGTCAGGTCGTACGGCGACAGTTCCACGGTGACGCGGTCACCAGGGATGATGCGGATGTAGTTCTTGCGCATCTTGCCAGAGATGTGCGCGAGCACGGTGTGGCCGCCATCCACCTGGATGCGGAACTTCGTGTTGGCGAGGGTCTCGACGACCGTGCCATCCAGGACAATCGCTTCTTCTTTGGGCACAACTACTCCAGTGGCACGAACCAAGACGCCGCCGACGCTGCCACGCTCGTCAGAAGCCAAATCGCCGGAGTGGCGGGCCGGGGATTCTAGGAGGGCCGCCAGCCAGGTAGCAAGCGGGGCGCTTCTACGTAGAGGGGAAGTCGCGCGAAGTTGGCAAGTTCAAACGGCCTGCGGCGACCAGGCTGCCACCGCGACCGGACGCGCCGCCAAGACGGAAGCCGGCGCCAAACCCAGGTCGAACCCGAGCAACCGGGTCATGTCCAGGCGTTCGAGATCCAGTCTGACCGCCGCCAACTGCCAGGGAGCGTGGGCGATTTCCGCACCGACGATGCGGCCGCGGTGCCGGGCGAACATCGCGTAGCGCTCGACCAGGAAGTGCGCGAGCGTGCCGGGTGCCGCGGTGGCATGGGGACCATCCGAAGTCCAGCGAGCCTGGAAGTGCGCCGGTGGCCCGCGCCGATCCCGACGTTCGCTGGCGTAGGCAACCGACTCGCCAGAGCGCCGACACTCCATGCCGGCCCGGAAGTAGGGCAGGCCAAAGCCCAGCCGCGCGCCTTCGACGGCAAGCCGGCTCGCCGCATCGAGGCTGAAGAACCACACGCCCGAACGCCCACCCGCCCGCACGTAGGTCCGCACGTTGAGTTCGGCAAAGTTGCTCGCGGTCGGCACCGGCGGCAACCACCGCCAGCGCGTTCGCACCATGCGGAACGGCACCACCCCGAGCCACGCACTGCCATCGTGCGTCTCCAGTTCGAGCCCCGGCGGCAGTTGGTGTTGCAGCAGCGCCGGATCGACCGGCCAATGCAGGAACAGCAGATCGTGCCATTCCATCGACAGCGACCAGGGGCGCGCCGGCAGCGGCCAGGGGCGATGTGCCGTCGTCGCGAGGGCTGCATGCGGCATGGGCCACATCATCGCACACGCATGCACGCGGATGCGCGCTGCGCTCGACTCAGAGCAGCCAACGACCCAGCGAATCGCGCAGCGCCGCGATCTGCACCGGCTTGGTGACGTAGTCGTCCATGCCGGCTTCGAGGCAACGTTCGCGATCGCCAGCCAGTGCGTGCGCGGTCAACGCGATGATCGGCGTGCGCGCGGCACCGCGCGCCGCCTCCGCCGCGCGGATCCTGGCACTCGCTTCGAGCCCATCCATCACCGGCATCTGGCAATCCATCAGGATCGCATCGAACGGTTGCTTGCCGACGAGATCGACCGCGGCCTTGCCATCGTTGGCAATGTGCACCGCAAAGCCGAGCCGCTCGAGCATGGCCCGCCCGAGCCGCTGGTTGATCGCGTTGTCCTCGACCAACAGCACCTGGCGCTTGTCCGCACTTGCCGACGACACGAAGCGGCCGGCTTCCGGCAGCACCTTTGCCGCGACCTTCACGGTTTCGGGCGCAGCCGCGGCGAGCGAGAACCAGAAGGTGGAGCCTTGCCCCGCCTCGCTGCGCACGCCCATCTCGCCGCCCATGCCTTCCACCAGCCGCTTGCTGATGACGAGGCCGAGCCCCGTGCCGCCGAAGCGCCGCACCGTCGAACTCTCGACCTGGCTGAACTTCTGGAACAACAGACTGTGCTTGTCGGCCGGAATGCCGATGCCGGTGTCCTCGACTTCGATGCGCAGGCCTTCGGGTGCTTTGCCGATGCGCACCGTGACGCTGCCCGAATCGGTGAACTTCAACGCGTTGCCGATCAGGTTGGTGAGCACCTGGCGCGCCCGCACGGCGTCGCCGATCGCCCACACCGTTTCGGGCTTCTCGATGAGCAGGCCGACGCTCTTGGTGCGCGCTGTCGGCGCGAACATCGCACGAACCTGGTCGGCGACCTCGCCGAGATCGAACGGCACCCGCTCGACCTGCAGCTTGCCCGCTTCGAGTCGCGACGTGTCGAGCACGTCGTTGATCACCGTCAGCAGCGACCGCGCCGACTGGTCGATCGTGTCGATCCAGTCGCGCTGCAGTTCCGTCATCGGCGATTGCCCCAGCAACTCGGTGAACCCGAGGATGCCGTTCATCGGCGTGC
>SXPB01000332.1 GCA_005776475.1 Planctomycetia bacterium | reverse complement strand
CCACCGCCACCGCCACCGCCGCCACCGCCCGAAGGCAGCGTGACGCTGACCGACTGGAAGTTCAGCGTGATGCCCGTCGGCACCGAAGGCGGCGTGCGCGTCACGGACACCGCACCGTTGGCATCGGCCATGCCGAGGAACACAGCGTGGAACGGCTGCGCGATGCCAAGGGTCAAGCTACCGATGGTCGTGGTGCCGAGCGTGTCGCCGATGACCAGCAAGGTCATGGAGTTCGCCGGCGCCCCACTGACCGCAGCGGTGAGGGAGCCGTTCGCCCACGTGGTCGCGAGCGTCGAGCAGGACTGCGCCTGGGCGGAAGCGAGAAGCAGCGCACTGAGCGCTGCACTGGAGAGGAACCGTGG
Source organism: Planctomycetia bacterium (assembly GCA_005776475.1). GTDB lineage: Bacteria > Planctomycetota > UBA1135 > UBA1135 > UBA2386 > UBA2386. Next base: position 19,736 of record SXPB01000332.1, on the reverse strand, counting down.
AATCGTCATGAGAAGTCGATGGGAGGGGTGAATGCCGCGTGCTGGGGCGATTGCGGCGTGACTCTGGTCACGCTCGGCGGTGGCGGCGGGAAACACGGCCAGCCCGTTTTTTCGTCCCCATCCCGCAGTTGCGTCGAACTTGCACCATGCAACGCGATGTCACGCCGTTCGCTGGCCGCACGCCTGCGGAAGAACTGGTTCGCGTGTTCACCGACGATCGCGAGCGATTGCGCCGTGTGGTGATGGTTCGCCTCGACGCAGGATTGCGCGGACGCGTCGACGTCGACGATGTGTTGCAGGAGGCCTTTCTCGCGGCCTCGACGCGTCTCAAACACTTCCGGCCAGAACGATGCGCCGTCATGTTCGTCTGGGTGCGTATGGTCGTGATGCAAACCATCGTCGACCTCGCGCGGCGGCATTTGGGCGCTCGCAAACGTGGTGGAGGCCGCGAAGTCGCCTTGACCGAAGTCGTCGACGACCAGGGCAGCTCGTTTCGCCTGCTGCAGGAGATGTGCGCCAGAGTCACGTCGCCGACGCGTGCCGCCGCGCGTGCCGAAGACTCGACGCGCCTGATCGCCTCGATCGCCGGCATGTCCGACACGGACCGCGAGATTCTGTTGTTGCGCCACTTCGAGGAACTCAGCAACGGCGAGGTTGCCGAGGTTCTCGGCTTGCAGAAGGCGGCGGCGACCAATCGCTACCTGCGCGCGATGACGCGGTTGCACGATGTTCTCGGCAACCCCGACGGGCCCCGCCATGGCTGAGCCGGGCCAGGACGATGCCGCCGAGGATCGCATCGAGCACCTCGCTGACGAGTTCGCAGCCCGTCTGCGCAACGGCGCTCGCGTAACCGTCGACGAAGTGGTGGCGGCGCATCCGGACCTGCCCAGTCGACTACGCGAAGTGCTGCAAACGGTGCTGGCCGTCGAGTCGCTCAAGGTCCGGCATCTGGCGATGCACCCTGAGCCGCGCTTGCCGTCAGATCGACGTCTCGGCGACTTCCGCATCGTGCGCGAAGTCGGGCGCGGCGGCATGGCGATCGTCTACGAAGCCGTGCAGGAGTCGCTGGCGCGCGTGGTTGCACTCAAGGTGCTGCCGCAGACGGCGTTCCTCGACGACGAGCAGGTCGTTCGCTTCCAGAACGAAGCCCGCATCGTGTCGCGGCTGTGGCATCCGCACATCGTCCCGGTGCACACGGTTGGCGTGGACGCGGGGGTGCACTTCTTCGCGATGCCGTTGATCGCCGGGGTCGGGCTCGATCGGGTCGTGCGCGCGATGCAGGAGTCGCGCTGCCGCGATGGGGCGCCGCTCGATCCGACGGTCGCTGCGGTGCTCGCCCACTTGGACCGCGGCGAGCCGGCGCAGCCGAGCTTCTGGCTGCGCTTGGCGAAGATCGGCGCCGACTTCGCCGATGCAATCGAACACGCGCATTGCCACGGCGTGATTCATCGCGACGTCAAACCGTCGAACCTCCTGCTCGAAGCGGACGGCAAGGCGTGGGTCAGCGACTTCGGCATCGCGAAGTGCCTCGACCAGGAACGTGCGACGCGCACCGGCCAGATGCTCGGCACGCTGCACTACGTGCCGCCGGAGCAGTTCGACGGCATCTACGACGCGCGCGGCGACGTCTACGGGCTTGGGCTGTCGTTGCTCGAACTCGGCGGCGGCGCCACGACGTGGCCTGGCGGTTCGATCCCGGCGTTGGTCGAGCACATTCGACGCGGCGTGCCGCACACCCTGCGGCAGATCTGTCGTGGCGCACCACGCGATCTGTCGCTCGTGCTGCAGAAAGCGACGGCGTGCAACCCATCGGAGCGTTACGTCTCTGCCGCCGAGTTTGCGGCAGATCTGCGTCGCTTCGCGGCCGGGCGGCCGATCCTGGCTCGCTCCGCTTCGGTTGCGGCGCGACTGTTGTTTTGGTGCCGACGCAATCGGCTCGCCGCGGTGTGCGCTGCTGCGTCAGTGCTCGCGATCGGCGCTGCCTCGCTCGCCGGTTGGGGCGCGTTCTGGGTCACCGACCGCGCCCTCGGCGCCCAGCACGCCGCAAATGCGCGAGCTCGCACGAGCCTGGACGCGGCGCGGCGCGCGACGCATCGCGCCGAAGCGAACCTCGAGTTGGCACTAGAGTCCTACGACGAAGTGTTCCGGCAGATCACCGGCGGCGTCGGCTTCGCCGCGACGAAGGACGATGCATCGACTCTGCCGCTGGTCTCGAATCGCGAGCACGAACTGCTGCAAGCCGTGTTGTCGTTTTACGAGTCGTTCGCGTCCACCAATGCCGACCATCCCAGGCTGCGCCGCGCCGCCGCCGGTGCGTTCGCGCGGGCGGGTGACATTCGGCGTTGGAACGGCGACCCCGATGGCGCCCGCGCGGCCTACGTGCGAGCGGTCGAGTTCCATGAACGGGTCGAATCGTGGGCGCGCGACGATGCCTGGGTCCTGGCGATGGCTTCGATGCGGGCTGGCCAGGCGCTGGTCAGTGACGATGCGTTTGCGGCGCTCGCCGATCTCGAGTCGGTACGTTTGCTGTTGGAGCGACGCGTCTCGGCCGATGCGGCGAGCGAGCTGGCGGCGGAGTTGGTGCGGCTGTGCAACACGATCGGTGTCGTGTCGCTGCGTTCGTCGCCTCTGGCCTCTGGACAGGTTCATCCCTACCTCGATTGGTGCCAGCGCACGGCCGTGTTGGCCCACGAGCGGGCGGTGGCGGTTGCGCAGTGTCTCGTCGCCGCGGACCCGAGCGCGTTGGATTCGGTGTTGCTGTTGGCGCGCAGCCTGCGCCTGCTCGCCCATGCGCGCCTGTGTGGTCCGAGCCCCGCAGCTGCGTCACTCGACAACGTCGCGGACAGTCTCGACCTGCTCGAAGCCATGTCGCGGGCATGGCCCGGCACCTTGCGTTGCCGGGTCGAGTGGATCGACGCATGTTCGCTGGCGGCACGGCATGGTGTGCACGGATTCGGCTGTGGCAGGCTGACCCAATCGTTGGCCGAGGCCCGGGATCTGGTCGTGCTGCGGCCAGGCTTGCCGGAGTTTGAAGAGTTGCTGGCGCGCGTCCTGCGCCGGTCGGGCGAAGTAGCCGCCAGTTCGGGGCAGGCCGCCGCCGCATTGGCATCGTTCGACGAATGCGGCGGCGTGCTGGCGGCATTGTGGCAGCGGTTCCCGCGCGCCGAGCATCACCTGCAGGAGTTGCTGCAGGTGCGCTTCGCCCAGGCCAACGTGCTGCGTGACAACGGCGATCCGGCACAGGCGATGCTACTGCTCGAACAGGTGCTCGACCTGGCCGAAGCGACGCGGTCGCCAACGGTGGCTCTCGGTGCGCGCGCCATCGACCGCGAGTTGCTGTCGCTGTGCGTCGAGCTCGGCGACGATGAGGCGGCGGAGAGAGTTCGCCATCGCGCCATCGACCGGAATCGTGGCCGGTTCGGCTCGTTCCGTCCGCGCTGAGTCCGTTGCCATCGAACGGCGGCGACGGCCGGTCTCAGGGTGCGACGGCGCGACTGGCGTCCCCGGCGGCCGGAATTAGCGTTGCCGGGCCGCGCGCTCGCTCGACAATCGCGCGCCTTCCTGCCGCCGCCTCGCCACTCGATGCCTGCCACCCCAAAGTCCATCCTCGCCGGCATCTTCTGCCTCGGCCTGTCGGTGATCCTGTTCGAGATCGCGCTCACTCGCGTGTTCGCGATCATGATGTGGCACCACTTCACCTACATGGTGATCTCGATCGGCCTGCTCGGTTTTGGGGCGTCGGGCAGCCTGCTGACGGCGACACGGCTCGGCGGCACGCCGGAACAGGCGCAGCGGGCGCTGGTGTGGACGAGCCTCGCCTACGGCATCAGCGTCGTGTTCGCCTTCTGCTTCGCGACGTTGGTCCGCATCGACAGCCTCGCCTTCTGGGAGCAGAAGGAGAACTTCGTCGCGCTGTTCTTCATCTACCTGATCATCTTCGTGCCGTTCCTGCTCGGCGGCCTCGGCATCGGACTCGCGCTCACTCGCTACGTCGCGCACGTGAACCGGCTCTACTGCGGTGACCTGATCGGCAGTGCCTGTGGCGCTGCGCTCAGTGTGTTGTTGATGAAGCAGCTCGGCAGCTCGGCCACCGTGGTTGCTGCGGGCTGTGCCGGCCTCGTCGCCGCGTTCTGTTTCGGCCTTGGCCTGCCGTGGCGGTATCTCTGCATCACGGTGCCTGGTCTCGGGCTGGCGGCGTGGCTCGGCCTTGGCTTTGCCGGCGGCGTGCCAGCACTCGGCATCGCCGGGCTCGATTGGCGCGTTCCGTATGCGCCGGGCAAGGAAGCGGTCACGGCGGAGGCGGTGTTCAAGGCACTTGCCGATGCGGGCCAGCTGGGCGGCCAGAGCCCCGAACTCACCAAGATCTACAGCGCCACGGCCGAAGTCGAAGTCGGCGCCAGCGTCATCGGCGCGCCCATGATCGGCGGCGACCACGGCATCGACCAGATTCCGATCGTCGCGCGCTCCGTCGGTCAGGACGGCACCGCGCCGACGATGCTCTACCAGGGCGCCGTCAACCTCGACGCGTTCCCGTTCCTCGACGACACGCAGGCGGCGTCGGCCTACGTCGTGCACCGCGCCAGCGGTCGCAAGGACCAGAAGGCGATGGTGATCGGCGTCGGCGGCGGCGTCGACGTGATGGTGGCGTTGGCGAACGGCGCCGCGCACGTGACGGCGGTCGAACTCAACACCGCGATGATCGAGATGGTCACGCAGCGGTACGACGGCTACCTGGGTGGCCTGTTCGCCAAGACGTCGCCGTTGGCATCGCGCATCACCCTGCAAAACAGCGAAGGTCGCGCCTGGCTGCGTTCGCACGACGAGTCGTACGACGTGATCCAGATGAGCGGCGTCGACTCGTACACCGCCCTCAGCACCGGTGCCTACACGCTGTCCGAGAGCTACCTCTACACCAAGGAAGCGGTCGCCGACTTCTTCGCGCACCTGACGCCGGACGGCATCGTCTGCTGGTCGCGCTTCATCGAAAAGGCGCCGCGCAAGTCGCGCGAGACGCTGCGGCTCGCCAACATCGCCGCGACTTCGCTGCGCGATCTCGGCGTGGCCGATCCGGCGGCGCACGTCTGCGTGTTCCAGGGACGCGACTGGGCGTCGACGATGGTGAAGAAGACGCCCTTCACCGCGGCCGAGATCTCCGCGCTGCGCGAGTTCGCGTTGCAGCAGGGGTTCGTCGGGCTGGTGTTCGATCCGTTGCGGCCGCGCGAGGGCAAGGTGCAGGCCGAGTCGTCGCACTTCGCCGGGCTGCGGGCGCAGCTGCAGGCGGCCATCGGCGCCCGCGGCGGGCTCGCCGCCGTCCCCGAGCGCATGCGGGCCGCGGTGCGCGTGCTGCAGGACTGTGCGGTGAACATGGCCGAAGCGGAGATGCTGACCGCGGCGATGCTGCCGGAGCCCTTGCGTGGCGAAGCCGACGCGGTGCCGGTGCTGCAGGCGCTCGAACAGCTGCGCCCGACGGTGATGGCGCAGGCGGAGTACATGGCTGCGACGACGGCGAACTTCGCGACGTTGCTGCGCGGCAGTGACGCCGAGCGCGCGCGCTTCCTCGCCGAGTACGAGTTCGACGTGTCGCCATCGACCGACGACGCGCCGTTCTTCTTCAACTACTACCGGTGGTCATCGCTGTTCGGCGGCGGGCAGCGCCACACCACCGACACCCTGTTCAACTACCACACCGACTTCCCGGTCGGGCACCTGGTGCTGCTCGGGTCGATGGTGCAGATCCTGTTGCTCGCCGCGGTGCTGATCTTCCTGCCGCTGCGCAAGCTGGCGCGCGAAGGGCTGCGCACGCCGGGTTCGCTGCGCGTGTTCGGCTACTTCGCAGCACTCGGGCTCGGCTTCATGCTGGTCGAGATCGCGCTGATGCAGAAACTGGTGATCTACCTCGGCCACCCGACCTACGCGCTGTCGGTGGTGCTGGTGAGTCTGCTGGCTTCGGCGGGCGTGGGTTCGTTCCTCGCCGGCCGCATCACTGTCGTGCGGCGCAAGCACCTCAACCTGATCCTGCTCGCGATCGTCGCCGTCGTGGCGCTCGACATCGCTGCGATCAACTGGCTGTTGCCGTCGCTGCTCGGCATTCCGCTGTGGGCGCGCGTGCTGGTGGTGGTGGTGATGCTGGTACCGACCGGCCTCGCACTCGGCATGCCGTTCCCGTCGGGCATGCGGTTGCTCGAAGAGCAGGCACCGCACCTGGTGCCGTGGGGCTGGGCCGTGAACGCGTTCTTCTCGGTGTTCGGCTCGATCTTCTGCATCGTGCTGAGCATGGGGATCGGCTTCTCGAACGTGTTCTGGGCGGCGCTCGGTGTCTATGCGCTCGGGCTGCTCGGCATGAAGGTGCCGCGGGGCACACCCGCGGCGGCACTCGGCGGCGCAGGCCGCTGAGTAATTTTACTCAGAGCACTGAGTAAAATCGTAACCACCTTCCTTGGAGGGAGATGGGATCGCGTTCAGCCGACTCGCGGCAGCGCGTGGCAGACGAAGGTCGGGTCGCGGAACTGGCCGGTGACGTCCTGCAGCACGTACGAGTCGCGATGCTCGATGCGGTCGAAGTCGCAGCACTTCAGCACTTCTTCGAGGCCGCGCGGACTCATCTGCCACCAGTTGCACTGGTTCCACTCGCCGACGAAGCGGGCGATCGGTTCGGTCGCATCCATCAGCGTGGTCGAGATCGAAATGATCAGGCGACCGTCGTCCTTGCAGCAATCGCGCATGCGCTGCACGCCGAGAATCGGGTCGCGCACGTGCATCAGCATCGCGCCGGAGAACACGATGTCGAACGTGCCGAGGGTCTCGCGCGAGAGTTCGTAGATGGGCAGGAAGCGGCGCTGCACGCGCGTGCTGCCGAGCGCTTCGCCGACTACGGTGAAGCCGTCGAGCATGGCGACGCGGTCGATGGAGTCGCGTTCGAGCGTTGGCTTCGCGGCGAACTGGCGGCGGTAGCGCGGCGTCCAATCGTGGTCGCCCCAGCTCGGCAGTTCGATGGCGACTACTTCGGCGCCGCGGCGTTCGAACTCGAAGGCGTAGTAGCCGGTGCTGGCGCCGACATCGAGCACGCGCATTCCCGTCATGTCGGCGGGGAAGTGGTAGGGCGCGAGATAGTCCGACATACGGAAGTGGCCCGGGGTCTCGATGCCGTCGCCGAGGTCGATGCGGTGGTACCACGCTTCGATGGCGGCGACGCGCTTCTTGATGGCGTCAATCTCCGCGGGGGAGCGGGGCGGTTTGCCGTGACTCATTGGCGGGACGCTATGTGGGTTGGCTCATGCCCGCAAGCCCTGCGCCGACGATGGGTTGGGTGCGTTCGTGTCGCGCGTTGGGTGACTGATCAGGTTAGTCAGTCCAGACTGACTAGACCTGATCCGTGCGCAATGCCTATGGCGCGGCCGCTACTTCACCACTCCAGCGCAGCTTTGCAACGGGCTCAGCCGCGTAGCAGCGCCGGCAACCGCCCCGCCAGCGCCCGTAGCGCCTTGCCGCGATGGCTCAGCCGATCCTTCGTCGCCGCATCCAACGAGGCGAACGTTCGCGTCGCATCGCCGGCGAACTCGCGCGGCACGAAGATCGGGTCGTAGCCAAAACCACCTTCGCCGGCCGGCGCCGTGAGCAGCGTGCCCTCACACCGTTCTTCGATCGCCGCCAACACCGCACCATCCGGTCCGCACACACACAACGAACACACGAAATGCGCCGTGCGAAGCGCGGCCGGCACCGCCCGCAGTTCGTCGAGCAACCGCAGCAACCGCCCACGGTCATCGAGCCCGGGTCCGCCGTAGCGCGCCGACAACACCCCCGGCCGCCCATCGAGCGCATCCACGCACAGCCCACTGTCGTCGGCGAGCGCCACCGCACCCGCCAACCGCGCCAGCAGCGCAGCCTTCACGCGCGCATTGCCGGCGAAGTCCGGCTGGTCCTCGATCGGATCGAACGGCGCGCCCAACTGGTCCGGCATGCGCAGCGTTACACCGAGCGGCAGCAGGATGCGCTCCAGCTCGGCGCGCTTCTTCTTGTTGTTGGTGCCGATCCAGAGCGTGCCCATCGCCGCCACCGTTCAGATGCCGAGCGCTTTCTTCTGCAGATCGCGGATGAAGGCGCAGCCGGTCTGGCCCATCGTCACCATCTGCTGGAACTGATCCATCGCGAACGGCTTCTTCTCGGCGCCGCCCTGCACTTCGATCAGGCGCCCGTCGGCGGCGCACACCACGCTGAGGTCGACTTCGGCGGAGCTGTCTTCCTGGTAGTCGAGATCGAGCATCGGCGTCGTGCCGACGACACCGACCGACACCGCGGAAACCAGCCCGCGCAGCGGCCACTTCGGCAACTGCTTCTGTTCCTCCATCCACAGCAGTGCGTCGTAGACCGCGACGACGGCGCCGTTGACCGACGTCGTGCGCGTGCCGCCATCGGCAGAGATCACGTCGCAGTCGATCCACAGCGTCACTTCGGGCAGTGCCGCGAGATCGATCGCGCAGCGCAGCGCGCGTCCGATCAAACGCTGGATCTCGAAGCTGCGCCCGTCGAGCGGGCGACCGGTGCGACCGTCGCGTGGTTTGCGCGGCTGACCGGCGCCGGGCAGCATCGAGTATTCGGCCGTGAGCCAGCCGCCTTGGTGGCGGTTGTACATCCACTGTGGAACCTGGTCCTGCACGCTGACCGTGCACAGCACCTTGGTCTTGCCGCACTCCGCCAGCACCGAGCCGGGCAGGTCGGTGTAGGAACGGGTGAAGGTGATGGGCCGGATTTGGTCCGGCAGTCGGTTGTTCTTGCGAGCCAGGGGTCGATCCTCCGCGAGGGCGGAGCAACCTACCCGGCGGCCAGAGCCGACGCGAGCGCAGCCCGCAGTTCGTGCACGCCGAACGGCTTCTGGATGTGGCGCAGGTTGGGCCAGGCGGCGAGCGCTTCGTTGCCAGGCGCCAACGCGAAGATCTTCAGGTTCGGGGCCTGGTCGCGAATCGTCGCGGTCAGTGGATCGTCGGGCCCGACCCGGCTTGGGTGGTCGACGAACAGCAATTCGAAGCGGTCGGGCGTGGCTTGCAGGAACGTGCGCGCCGAGGCGCCGTCGGCGCAGGCGAACACGGCGCGGCCGGTTGCCTTGAGTTCGGCAGCGAGCATCGCGCGCACGGCGGGATCGGCTTCGAGCACGAGCGCGCCGCCGTAGCGGTGGCCGCGACCGGGTGGGCGCTGTACGAGCACGCGGCGTTCGACTGCTTCGGGCACCGGTGCTGCGGGCAGCGCCGGTGCGTCGGTTGCTGCGACTGTCGGCGTCGCCGCGGGCGACACCACCGGCCAGCGCACCAGCGCTCGCACCGAGCGGCCGGGCAGGTGGTGGATGACCAGGTCGCCGCCGTGGCTGGTGACCAGGTGGTTGCTCGCTTCGAGGTCGAGCGTGAAGGTCGGGTCGTCGAGCAGCTCGGCGGTGTGCGGGGCCGTCTCTGCGTTCCACTCGAGGGCGAGTTCGAACTGCAGGCGTGGCTGGCGTGCCGCGAAGCACAGTTCTGTCGATACCGTGAGGCGCGTGGCGCCGAGTTCGGCGCGCAACATCGCGGCGCACAGGAACGACAGCGCATCGTGCGCGACGCTCGGCGTGACTGCGATCTCGGGCAGGTGGGCCGGTGGGTCCCAGCGCAGTTCGAGTCCCAGCTGCAGGTGCTGCAGTTCCGCGCGAAGCCGGGTCGCGACGCTGGCCACGGCGACGGTCGGCGTCTCGTCGTCACGGGCGCGCAAGTGACCGAACGCGAGCAGCTTCGTGTGCAACGCCCGCAGTCGTTGCACGGCTACGGCGAACGCGGCAGCGGCGTTGGGGACCTGCGTGTTGTCGGCGGCTGCCTCGATCAGGTTGTGCGCGCTGCCTTCGACGCCGGAGACCAGGTTGGCGAGTTCGTCGGCAACGGAACGGGCCAGCGAGCGCGGGCCGTTCGGTGGGGTGGTGTGTCCTGGCGAGGCGCTGGCGAAGCTCGGCGGCGATGCGGTTGCCGTCGTCGTGCCGCCGGCAGTCGTGGCCGTGGCGGGGGCGTTGATCGGCTGGGACGGCAGCGCGATCACCGATTCGGCAGGTTCCGTGTCTCCCGGAGCAACCGGCGTGGGCGTGTCGGGGCGCGCCCACGGTCGCGTGGCGACGAGGGTGACGAGGATGCCGACGAACAACCAGACGACTTCGTGCACGGGGGCGTGTGCGGAGGGGAGCCGGGCCAAGCTAGCCCTGGTTTCGAGTTGTGTCGAGTGGACTGTCGCGCAGAGCCCATGCATCCGCGGCTCGCGCCGCGGGCCGCGCATCAGGGCCGAGGTTGGCCGAGACGGAAACGGTGCTCGATGCGGCCGCGGCAGGCGGCGGCCGGCACCTCGAGTTTCTCCCCGCCGAGGGCGAGGCGCGTGCAGGCGCGCACCAACGTGCACGCCACGAACCCGCCGGCGTCGTTGGCGACCACTTCGTACACAGGCGTGCACTCGTGCACGATCTGGGCGAGCGGCAAGCCGAGGAAGCGCGCGCGCAGGCGCCAGTCCGGCAGTTGGTTGTCGATCGCGATCGTCAGCACCACGGCATCGGCATCGGCGTGCCCGGCCAGCGTGACGGTGCAGTTCCAACCGATCGGGCCGCGACCGAGTCGGCCGGCGAGCACGAGCCGTTGCCCGGCGTCGCTCTCTTCGTATTCGCGTGGCTGCAGGAACTGGGCGGAGAACAGGCGCGGTCGCTCCGTCGTGTCGCCGACGAAACCGTCCAGCGTGCCGAGATCGCGGCGTGCATCGAACCACAGGCAATTGGTCGAATGCTGGTCGGCGTCGCGGTCGACGAACAGCAGTCCTTCCTTGCGCGAGAAGCGAATGCGCGAGCCGCCGCTCTTCACCAGCAGATCCTTGCGCTTGCGCAGTTCCTTGCCGGTGGTGATGCGAGGGGGGACGTCGGCAGTCGGCCGGGTGATCGCCGCTGTCGCCGCCGGGGGTTCCGCGAGCGCGATGCACTCTTCGAGTCGCGCCGCGAAGCCGCGCGCGGCCCCGTCCTGCACCGTGCCCGCCCACAAATCGGGGTGTGCCTGCGGCGTGAGTGCGCCGAGGTGGGCGCGGGCGCGTTCGCTGCGCGCGATCGCCGCGATCGCCCGCCATTGCAGCAACTTCAAGTCGATCCGGCAGTCGGCGGAGCCGGCTCCGGGCGGCGACCAGGGTCCTGCGTTCGTCCCTGGGGCAGCCGCGCTCGGCAGGTTGGCCAGGGTTGCCGCTCGGCGGTCGGGGTGCGGCATCGGCAAAACAGGCATTCGCCGGATCTTGGCGGGGATTGTCGAACCTTGCCACAGCCCTGTCGGGCGTTTCAGCAACGCGCGTCAACTGCCGATGAGAAGGTCAGATGAACCACATCCGGATCCACGGCAACCCGTTTGGCGACGACCCGGCCGCGAGCCTGCTGCGCAGCTTCCTGCGGTTGGCCCTCGGCAACAGCATGCGCTGCACCCTTTCGTTCGGGGCTCTCGCAACAAGCGAGCTGCGTCCCGGCGAACGTGCCGTGGCCCTGACCGATGGCGTGCGCGATCTGCAGGTCGGCACGATGCTGCCACCGGCAGAAATCGACCTGCTGCTGCGGGCGGCGAACGAGATGGTCGCGGCAACTGCGCCCGTGGTCGTGTTCGCCGGCCCTGACGAGCGCGCCGACGCCGTGCGCGAAGCCGGGCTCGCGTGGCCGAATGCGTGCGTCGTGATGCCGACGCGAGAAGGTGCCACCGCTGCCGACCTGCTCGAACGGGTGCGGGCTGAGCTGCGATGGGCGGGGATCGAGAACCCGCCGCACGCACTCGACGAACGTTGTGTCGCCGGTTGGTTGGCGTTGCCCACCGTGGCCCAGAACGGGCCGATCGTGTGGGTCGGCGACGATGCGTTCCGTGGTGGTCTCGATCTTCTGCTGACGGCGCTGCGCACGCTGCCGCAAGAACGGCGCCTGTCGATGCGGTTCTGTGTGACCGGTGGCGACGCCGAAGCTGCGGCGGTGGCGGCCGCAACCCACGGGCTGTCGCACGAAGTCGAAGTCGTCGCCGGCGCGCTCGAACCGTCGCATCTGCGCGATGCGAAGTTCGTCGTGCTGCCGTGGCGCCGCATGGCGTCGTCGCGGACCTTGGTGCAGGCACTGGCATCGGGCCGTCCCGTGGTCGCTGCGCGCTTCGCGGCCGCCGCGGCCCTGCTCGATCGACCCGGCACGTGCTTTCCCGTGGGAGGGCGTGCGATTGCCGACGAACCGGGCCAGGCAGCGCACTTCGCGCCGCATCCCGCCGCACTCGCGGCTGCAGTGGCTGCGGCTACGGCCCTCGCGCCGGCCGCTGCGTCGGCGCTGGGCCGACGCGCGCGTACGTTCGTGGTCGAAGAACTGGTGCGCGGTCGGCCGGCGTCACCGCCGCCGCCCGTTCGCGCGAGTGGCGCCAGGCGCCCCGTCGTTGTGCTCGAAGCGCCGCTGTTCGAGACCTCGTCGAGCGCCGAGTTGACGCTGGCGACGGCGCAGGCGCTGGTCGAACGCGGCAACGTCGACGTGCGGCTCGTGCCGACCTCGCCGTTCCGGCAGCGAGTGGGAGAGCTGCGAGCCCGGGCCCCTGAACTGGAGCCGCTGCTGTGCCGGCAACCCGGTGATGTCGACCTGTGGCTGTCGTCCGGTTGGCCGGTGCGCGCTTCGCGTCCCGCGTGCCGCACGTTCGCGCTGCGCATCGACCAGGAGTACGGCACGTTGCCCGTCGAGCTGACGCCGCACGTGACGCAGGATGCCGACGTGGTGGTCGTGCACAGCGAACATGTGTTCCGCACGCTGATGGCAGCTGGCCGGCCGATGGCGGGCATCAAGCTGATCCCGCACGGCGTCGATGCGGCGATGCACGACAACGCGCTGCCGGACCCCGAGATCGTCGCCTGGAAGGGAACGCGCCCCGCGGTGCTGTTCTGCGGCGGCCTGATCTGGCGCAAGGGATTCGATCTGTTCGTGCAGGGGTTGCTGGCGGCGCGCGCGCGCGGTGCCGACTTCTGCGTCGTCGTGAAGTCGGTTGGCCAGGACCAGCACTACGCCAACTTCCATCTGCGGGGGCTGCTCGACAAGTTCCGGGCCACCAAGGGCACGCCGCCGTTGCTGCTCGTCGACGAGGATTGCTCGCGCGAACGCCTCGCCTCGATCTACACGGCGTGCGACCTGATGCTGCATCCGTACCGGGGCGAAGGCTTCGGCTTGCCCGTGCTCGAAGCGCGCGCGTGTGGCCTGCCCGTGCTCGCCACGGGCGGTGGCGCGACCGACTCGATGATGGTCGGCCCCGGGGCTCGCAAGATCCCGGCGGCGCGTCGCACCATCGAACTGCCCGCACCGCACGTGGCATTGCCGTGGGTGCTGGAGCCCTCGGGTGCGGCGGTGGGAGAACTGCTCACGCAGGCCTTGCGCGAGTTGCCTACGCTGCGACGCGATGCGAAGGCGTTCGCGGCCACGGTGCGCACGGCGTTCCCGTGGTCGTCGTCGGCGGCCTTGGTCGAGCAGTTGGCGTTCGCCGCGGTGGGCAATCGCCGCGACGCGATGCCGCCCAGCGAGCCGATCGTGGCATTGCCGCAGCGGGAACCGCGCCGCCCCGCACCGGTGCCGTCGACGATCGGCTGATCGCGCGATCGCCCGACGCTGGGATGCACATTGTCGCGGGCGCTGTCGTTCGCCATCCTTCCGCGCCGATGCCCGCTTCGCGACCACCGCTGCGCCTGCTGCTCCTGTTCCAGGGCATGTGGGAAGAGGAATGCGTCGCGGCCCTGCGCCGCGACCACGACATCGTCCTCGAGCGCGAGGGTTTCGATTCGTTGCGGTGGCGTGGACTGCTGCGGCTGCTCACGTTCGACGCCCGACGGTGGCTGGACCACCTGTGCGACCGGTATCGCGACCGCATCGACGCGGTGTGGTCCAACGACGACCAGTTCGGCTGCCTGCTCGCGGCCTGCATGGCGCAGCGCCTCGGGCTGCCCGGCGCCGATCCGCGCGCGATCGTGCGCGCGCAGCACAAGCTGCTGTTGCGGCGCACGCTGGCCGCAGCGCTGCCGGAGCACTCGGTGCGCAGCGAGGCCTTGCCGTGGCGGCTGGCCGATCGCCGTTGCCGCAGCGCGGCCGCGATCGAGCGCGCCGTCGCGTCCCTCGGTCTTCCGTGGCCGCGCTTCTGCAAGCCGGTGAAGGCGTCGTTCTCGGTGCTGGCGCGCCATGTCGTCGATCCCTCGGCGCTGGCGGCGCATCTGCGCTTGTCTTGGTTCGACCGCCAGTTGCTCGGCCTGCTCGACAAGCCCTGGGGACAACTGGCGGGTTCGGTGATGCCGCTGCCGTCGCCGGCCGACTGCGCGTTGTTGGAAGACCCGATGCGCGGCACGCAGGCCAACGTCGATGGCTACGCCTGCCGCGGCGAAGTGCACGTTCTCGGCGTCGTCGACGAGTGCATGTATCCTGACGAGATCCAGGGTGCGCGACACTTCGCCGGCTTCACCTTCCCGTCGCGATTGCCGCTGGCGGTGCAGCAGCGCGTGCGCGATGTGGCCACCGCCGCCGTGCGCGCGGTCGGCTACGACCACGGCTTGTTCAACGTCGAGTTGTTCGTGCTGGCCGATGGCAGCGTGAAGGTGATCGAGATCAACCCGCGCGGCGCGGGCCAGTTCGCGACGCTCTATCGCGACGTCGCCGGCATCGATGTGCAGCGCCTCGCCATCGAACTGGCGGCCGGCATCACGCCGGTGGTGCAGCGCACGGCGCCGACGGCGGGCGCTGCGGCCAGCTTCGTGTTCCGTCGCTTCGATGGTCGCCCAGGCGTGCAGCCGGCGGCGACAGCGCTGGCGTGGCTCGCCGCCACGCACCCGCGCTCGCCGTTGTGGACCGAACCGTGCAGCGCGACCGCCCTGCGGCGCGAATATCGGTTGCTTGGTTCGCATCGGCACGCGGTGTGGAACCACGCGGCGACGGACTTCGCGACCCTGTTCGCGGACGGCGAAGAAACGGCGCGGCGGCTGTTCGGTCGCGGTGTGCCGGAAGGGCTCGCGGCGGGAGGGCAGCTGTGATGGTCCGAAGGCGACAAGGCTGGTGTTCGAGTTCGGCGCCGGCTAGGGAATGGGCATGACCGTGACGCTTGCTCCTGCAGCCGAGGTCGATGCCCGGCTCGCGTTCGCCACGCGGATCGCCGAGGCCGGCGGCCGTCGCCTGCTCGCCGTGCGTGGCAGCGGCCGTTGGACCGACCCCGACATGCTCGGCGACGTCGGCGACCAGGCCGCCGATGGCTACCTGCAGGGCGCCTTGCAGGCGCGGTGGCCCGACGACGGCATCTTGTCGGAGGAGACGGTCGATGCGCCCGAACGGTTGCAGCGGGCGTGGACGTGGATCGTCGATCCGCTCGACGGCACCAAGGAGTTCTCGCAGGGACGGCACGACTGGGCGGTGCACGTCGGCATCGCGTTCCAGGGTCAGATCGTCGCGGGTGCAGTGGCGATGCCCGCGATCGGCAGGGTCGTCGGGGGACGCTGCACGGTCGGTGGCGCGGCGGCGCTGACAGGCACCGGAGGCGAGTGGCCGATCGCGCTGGCTGGCGACGATGGCTCGGCGACCGGGCGTCGCTTGCGCTTCGTGGTCAGTCGCTCGCACACGCCCGAAATCGTGCAGAAGGTCGCGCGCGCGCTCGGCGACGCCGAGCAGATCCCGTGCGGCAGCGTCGGCTTCAAGGTCTCGATGCTGCTGTTCGGCAAGGCCGACGTGTACGTGCACAAGAAGGGCCTGAAGGAATGGGACACCGGCGCGCCGGAGGCGGTGGCGCGCGCGTGCGGCTTCGTCGTGTGCCGGCTCGACGGCCGCGAGCATCGCTACAACCAGCCCGATCCGCGCAACGACGAGATCGTGGTATGCCGACCGTGGCTGCGCGAGCGGCTGTTGGCGGCGATTGCCGCGGCGCGCGCGTGACGCAGGGTCCGATGGCATCGGTGCGACTGCAGTCCGAGGCGCCGGCTCGTCGATGAGGCGAATCCTGGCTTGCCGGCCTGCGGCGACGCCGTAGCCTGCTCGGCCTCGCTTCCCCATGACTCTCGTTCGCAACTACGACGCCGCCAGCGCGGAGCGCGGCGCCTTCGCCCACCTCGGCTCGCTGTTTCGTTACCCGACCCTGGTGTGGCGGAACCGGTTCATGGTGCAGAACTTCCTGCGCCGCGACCTGATGAGCCGGGTGAACGGCAGCATTCTCGGCATCGGCTGGATCCTGCTGCAGCCGATGTTCCTGTTCGCGATCTACTTCCTGGTGTTCGGCGTGCTGCTGCGCGACCGCAACGTCACGTCGCAGGGTTCCGGCGAGTTCGCGATCTACCTGTTCTCCGGGGTCATCGTCTTCCATGCGTTGACCGAGGCCACCACGCAGGCCTGCACCACCATCGTCGACAACGGCAACCTGGTGAAGAAGGTGGCCTTCCCCTCGGAAGCGCTGCTGGTGCACATCGCGATCGTGTCGCTGGTCATCTACATGGTCGGGGCCCTGGTCTGCTTCATCGCCGGCCTGTGCTTTGGCGTGTTGTCGCCGGGCTGGCTGCTGTTGGCCTGGCCGCTGGTGCTCGCCGTGCAGTTCACGCTCACGCTCGGCATCGGACTGTTCCTGGCGAACCTCTACGTGTTCGTCCGCGACACCGCGCAGTTGTGGCGCATCCTGACCATGGCGTGGATGTTCCTGTCGCCGGTGTTCTGGGACACCAAGCTGTTGCACGACAAGGCATCGCCGGAGGCCGCGACATGGATCATGGCGCTCAATCCCGCGTTCCCGCTGTTGCAGGTGCACCGCCTCGTGCTCGGTGGTCCCGAAGCGGCGCTGGGCCCGTTCTGGTCGCAGCTCGGCATCGCTGCCGCGTGGGCCGTCGGCTTCCTGGTGGTCGGCTACAGCCTGTTCATGAGCCGCAAGCACCGCTACTCGGACCTGATCTGAGTTCGCGCGTGTGCGGCGCGCGCGCGCTGCCGTCGCCGCTCACTTCTTGATCGGTTCGAGCGCCCAGCGGCTCTCTTGCAGGAAGAGGCCGACGTCCTTGGTGCGGTTGACGACGACGAGGTTCTGCCTCGCCGGCCGTTCCGTGAAGCGATGCACGCCGTGCTGGTCGAACAGCCAGATCGGCACCGTGAACTCGCCGGACAACAGCCGCAGCTTGTCCACGAACAGCGTCACGTGGCCTTCGGCGAAGTCGAACGGCAGGTTGGCGAACTGCGTCGTGTGCGCGAAACACAGCGTGCCGTCGGTGCGCATGGCGCCCACTGCGATCACCAGCTTCTCGCGGCTGGGGTTCTTGATGTGCACGCGAACGGCGATGTTGTCGCCCGGCGCAAAGGTGTTGCGCGCCTGCCCTGTGGCCGGATCGACGATGACGCCTTCGACGACGTGCGGGTGATCGACGCCCTGGTCGGGGACCGGCGGCGCATCGCGGAACGGCACCGGATCACCGGCGCCCTCGGCGACCTTGTTCTCCCACGTCGCGTATTCGTTGGTGACGGTGACCGAATCGGCCAGCAACTGCATGCGCCCCTGCCGCAGCCAGATCGCGCGGTCGCAGATCTGCCGCACGTCGTAGAGCGAGTGCGAGCAGAAGAACATCGACTTGCCCTGCTTCTTGTAGCCGAAGATCTTGTCGACGCACTTGCGGCGGAAGTTCATGTCACCGACGGCGAGGATCTCGTCGATGATCAGCAGATCCGGTTCGGTGGCGACCGCGACCGAGAAGCCGAGCCGGGCGCCCATGCCCGACGAATAGGTGCGGACCGGCGCGTTGATGAAGTCGCCGAGTTCGCTGAAGTCGACGATCTCCTGGTACTTCTTCTGCGCCTCCTTGCGCGAGAAGCCCATCATCGCCGCGTTCATGAAGATGTTCTCGCGGCCGGTGAACCCCATGTGGAAGCCGGCCCCGAGCTCGAGCAGGCTGGTGACGCGACCGCGCACGGCGTAGCTGCCGGAGGTCGGGTAGGTGGTGCCGCTGAGCACCTTGAGCAGCGTTGATTTGCCGGCGCCGTTGCTGCCGACGAGGCCCATGCACTCGCCGGGGTGGACCGCGAACGAGATGTCGTGCAGCGCCTTCACCTCGCGATGCCGTGGCTGCTTGTTCCAGGGCATCTTCTCGAGCAGCTGGTGGTACGGGTTTCCGTACAGCCGGTAGGTCTTGCCGAGGTTCTTGGCCTCGATGACCGGTTCGCTGGCCGAGGTGGTCATGGCAGCAGTTTCCGTTGGCGCAGCAGGCTCAGCACGCGCGCCACGTTGTCCTGCAGCGAGACGCCGACGGTGTCGAGCGCCAGCGCCGGTGCATTCGGCGCTTCGTAGGGAGCGTCGATGCCGGTGACGTTGGCGATCTCACCGGCCCGGGCTCGCGCATAGAGGCCGTCCTTGTCGCGCGCTTCGCAGGCGGCGAGCGGGGCGTCACAGAACACTTCGACGAAGCGCTCGGCACCGACGATGTCGCAGGCCTGTTGCCGTTCGAAACGCAGTGGCGACACCAGGGCGATGATCGTGGCGATGCCGTGCTCGAGGTTGAGCTTCGCGAGTTCCGCCGCGCGGCGCTGGTTCTCCCAGCGGTCGGCGCCACCAAAGCCGAGGTCGCGGTTGAGCCCGGCGCGCAGCCGTTCGCCATCGAGCACATGCACGTGGCGATTCTGGTCGAACAGCGCCTTCTCCAGCGCGTAGGCGAGCGACGACTTGCCTGAACGCGGCAGGCCGGTGACCCACATCACGAACGGCACCTGGCCGAGGCGGGCCTGGCGCGCCGCGGGCGTCACTTCGCGCTTCTCCGACAGGCGCACGTTGGTGCGCGCGTCGGCGGCGTCGCGCCGGCGTTGCGTCGACTCAGCGGCGGTCTTGCGTTCGACGATCATGCCGGCGCCGACCGTGGCGTTGTGCATGCGGTCGATCAGGATGAACGACCCAGTCGCGCGGTTCTTCGCGTAGTCGTCGGCAGCGAGTGGTCGCGCCGTCTCCAGCCGGATGCGGCCGACTTCGTTCATCTGGAGCTGGTCGGCGCCCTCGCGGTGCAGCGTGCCGACGTTGATCCGGTAGCGCAGGTCGGTCACCGCCGCCGCCGTCTGCTGCGTGGTGTGCTTGATCAGATACTGTTTGCCGGGTTGCAGCGGTTGTTCGTGGAACCACACGACCATCGCCTCGACCGCGTTGTCGAGGGTCGGCGCGTTGTTCGGGCTCACCAGCATGTCGCCGCGGCTGCAGTCGACCTCGTCGTCCAGCGTGACAGTCACCGACATCGGCGCCCACGCTTCCTTGAGGGTGCCTTCGAAGGTGTGGATCGCCTTCACCGTGGTCTGCCGCCCGCTCGGCACGATGGCGACGGTGTCGCCCTCGCGCAGCACGCCCGAGGCGATGGTGCCGGAGAAGCCGCGGAAATCGATGTTCGGCCGCAGCACGTGCTGCACCGGGAAGCGCAGGTCGACCAGGTTGCGGTCGCTGGCAACGTGCACGGTCTCCAGGTGGTCGAGCAAGGGCGAGCCCTGGAACCACGGCATCGATTCGCCGCGGTGCACCACGTTCTCGCCCTTCAGCGCCGACATCGGCAGGACGTGGATGTCGCGCACCTGCAGCCGCGTGGCGAACTCGGCGTAGGCGGCGCGGATCTCCTGGAAGCGTTGCTCGCTCCAGTCGACCAGGTCCATCTTGTTGATCGCGACGACGAAGTGCTGGATGCCGAGCAGCGAGCAGATGAACGAGTGGCGGCGCGTCTGTTCGAGCACGCCGTGGCGGGCGTCGATCAGGATG
>SXPB01000331.1 GCA_005776475.1 Planctomycetia bacterium | reverse complement strand
CGTACATCATCAGGCCCATTTGGTCGAGGCGACGGAACTCGTCCCACGTCGCCCAGTCACCGACGAGGTTGCTGTTGGCAAGCAACACGCGCGGCGCATCGGCATGGGTCGGGAACACACCGACGCACTTGCCCGACTGCACCAGCATCGTCTGGTCCGGCCGCAGCCGCCGCAATGTGGCGAGGATCCTCTGCAGCGCTTCCGGGTTGCGCGCCGCCTTGCCGAGACCGCCGTAGACGATCAGCCGCTCCGGATCCTCGGCGACGTCGCGATCGAGGTTGTTCTGCACCATGCGGTAGGCGGCTTCGATCGTCCAGTCGGCACAGGTCAGCGTCTTGCCGCGCGGGGCTCGGTACTCGGTCATGCCGCGATCGTGGCCACGTACCTCGTCGCGTGCAAGTTCGCCGATGGCGGGTGGCGGCAGGCCCCAGCTCAGGCGCCGGCGGTGTCGGCTTGCTACGGTGCGCATCTCGTCGACCAGCGCCCATGACCACGGCACTCCCCACCGTCGCCGCCGCACCCGCCCGCTCGCCGTGGTTCCACTCGGCGCGGTCCGACCTACCTCGGCGTGCTCGTAGAAGCGGCCCTGCAGGCGCGCTTCGAGGTGGATGCGAGCATCCTGGCTGCGCCCGTGCCGGAACTTCGGACCTCGTCGCCACCAGCGATCGATGTCGTGCACGAACAGCGCGAACGTCGTCGCCAACGGCGCCTTCACCTGCACCGACACCACGGCCGTCGCCGTCGGCGGCTGCCCCGAGTCCGCCGCGGTCACGCCCGGCTCCGCACCGGCGGCGTGCCCCGCTTCGCCACGGCGTCGACGTGCGCCGCAAACGACTCCAACTGCTCGGCCCACAGCTGCTCGACGCGCTCCACCCACGACCGCAGCCGGCCAAACGCTTCCGGCCGCAGCCGGTAGATGCGCACGCGGCCGTCCTGTTCGTCGACGGACTCGACGACCAGTTCGCTGGTGCGCAGCACGCGCAGATGGCGGGTCAACGCCGGCGCGCTGACCGCGAGTTCGCTGGCGAGTTCGCCGGCGCGCCGCGGCCGTTGCTGCAGCAGCTCCACCACCGCGCGGCGCGTGCGATCTGCCAACGCTGCGAACGCGCGATCGAGCGGATCAGCCCGCATGCGGCACTCCCCGCGTGGTCACCCGCTGCATGAACCACCACACGTGGCCGTCGATGTCGAGCGCCGCATAGCCGCGGTCGGACCAGTAGTCGGCACCGTAGTCGGTGGTCTTCGGCTCGCTGACGATGCGGGCGCCCGCAGCGCGCGCCGTGGCACAGTGCGCATCGGCGTCGTCGACGTGCACACACAGGCTCTGCGTCGACTGGCCTTGGAGCTGGGCCGGGCTGCGATACCCCTGCCGCCAAGGCTGGCCTTCACGCTGGTACTCCGGCCCCGCCCCGGCGACCATCACCAGACCTTCGCCATACTCGAGTTCGCTGTGCTCGATGCGGCCGCCTTCGCCTTCGACACACAAGCGCACCGAGAACCCGAACGCGCGGCAGAGGAAGTCGATGGCGCGGCGGGGATCGGCGTAGAACACGGCGGTCGAGATGCGCGGCCAGTCGGGGGGAGTGGGCTTCATGGTGGCTCGGGGTTGCTGCGGCCCGGAGGCGGCATCAATATAGTTAACCATGGTGTAAACTATCTTTCCAGCCTTGTCGTGTCCTCTTGGCAACACACCGGAGCAACCGCACGCTGCAGAGCCCCATGCCCCGACTCCCCGCTCGTTGGCGCATCGCCATCTCGCTCGCCTTCGTCACCGCCCTCACGTCGCTCAGCTCCTGCACCACCACGCTGTTGTGGGGCGCCCGCGTCAGCGGCTCCGACCCGGAGGTCCTGGCCACGAGCGGAACCGACCTGGCTCGCACCCCGGCCGGCACCCTGCGCCTCGCCGTGCAGCTCGCCGGGCCGTTGCCCGAGGGCTGTGCCCCCCTGCTCGAACGCGGCCGCAGCGGCCAATGGCTGGTGACCGAGATCACCGGCCAGGCCGCCGCCGTCGAGGAAATCGCGCGGCTCGCGACCATGACGTCGGCGCCCGCCAAGTACATGGTGTCGCTGTACACCGACGGCGACATCCTGCTCGACGCTTCGGTCCGCCTGCAACCCGAGACGCTGTCCTCGGTGCGCTTGCAACGCGGCCTGCGCGCCGACTTCGACTCGACGCTGGTCACGCAGGCGAAGGGCAAGGCACTCGGCATCGTCGATGCCCGTCCCGCCGATGGCGAGCGGCTCGCCGCCGCGCAACTACGCTGGTGGCGACCGCGACCGGAAGAGTTCCGGCACACGCTGCCCGAGCGGGTTTTCTACACGCCCTTCACCGTCGTTCTCGACGCGGTCGCGATGCCGTGCTTCCTGGTGTCGATGCTCTACGGCAAAGTCTTCAACGACCTCGGCGGGCGTTGGTGAGCCCGACGTGAGCCACCTCGCGTCCCTCTAGAGCGCGAGCGTCCCGATCTTCTTCTCCGCCGCGGCGACCAACCCGCCGCTGCGCACGAGCCGCTCGGCCGCCGCGAGGTCGGGCGCCAGGAAGCGATCGCCGTCGAGCCCCGCCACCACCTTGCGCAGCGCCTGGAACGCAGCGCCGACACCTTTGCCGGGCGCCAACGGTTCGCCGAGATCCAGGCCCTGCGCCGCGCACAGGAACTCGATGCCGAGCACCTTGCCGGTGTTGGCGACGACCATGTCGGCATGCCGCGCCGCGGTGACGCCCATCGACACGTGGTCCTCGCGATTCGCCGACGTCGGGATCGTGTCGACGCTGGCCGGATGCGCCAACGTCTTGTTCTCGCTGCACAACGCCGCCGCGACGACTTGCGGGATCATGAAGCCGCTCTCGAGGCCAGGATTCCTGGCCAGGAACGGTGGCAGCCCCGAGATGTCAGGGTTCACCATCTGCTCGATGCGCCGTTCGCTGATGTTGGCGAGCGTGCTCACCGCGATCGCGGTGAAGTCCATCGCCTGGCTGACGGGTTGGCCGTGGAAGTTGCCGCCGCTGACGACGTCGCCGTCGGGGAACACCAGCGGGTTGTCGGTGACCGAGTTCGCTTCCGTCGTGAGCACTGCGAGCGCGTACCGGATGCCGTCCTTGGCAGCGCCGTGCACCTGCGGCGCGCAGCGCAGCGAGTAGGCATCCTGCACCTTCGCGCACTTGGAGTGGCTCGGCATGATCTTGCTGCCGGCGAGCAGCATGCGCAGGTTGGCGGCGGTCGCCTGCTGGCCCGGTTGCGGCCGGATCGCGTGGATTCGCGCTTGGAACGGCTTCTCGCTACCGCGCAGCGCTTCGACCGTCATCGCGCAGGCGATGTCGGCGGACTTCGCCAGCAGCACCGCTTCGTGCAGCACGAGGCAACCGATCGCCGTCATGATCTGCGTGCCGTTGATCAGCGCGAGGCCTTCCTTTTCGCGCAGCTCGAGCGGGGTGCGCCCGACTTTCTGCAGCGCTGCCGCACCGGTGATGATCCTGTCGCCGTCGTGCACTTCGCCGTAGCCGATCAGCGGCAACGCCATGTGGCTCAGCGGCGCCAGATCGCCCGATGCCCCCACCGAACCCTGCGACGGAATCACCGGCACCAGGTCCGCGTTGAACAACGCCATCGCCTGCTCCAGCAGCGCGAGCCGCACGCCGGAGAATCCGAGCGCCAGGTTGTGGATGCGCAACGCGAAGGCGAGCCGGCTCTGCGCTTGTCGCAGCGGATCGCCGACTCCCGTCGCGTGGCTGAGCAGCAGGTTCTTCTGCAATTGCGCCAACTGCTCGTCGGGAATGCGCACGCCGGCGAGTTTGCCAAAGCCGGTGTTGATGCCGTACATCGTGGCGCCGCCGGCGACCGCCTTGTCGACGACCACGCGGCTCTTCTGCACACGGGTGCGAGCCGGTTTGCTCAGGGCGATGCGCGAACCGGGGCAGCTCAACGCGACGAGGGTGGGAAGAGCGAGGTTGGGTTCGCCGAGCTGGATCGTGGGCACAGGGCGAACCTAACCACGCCGCGTGGCGCCGGCAACACGACGTCTGGCTACTTGCCGCGGACCGGTTGCCAGAACGCGAGCCGCAGGTGCGCCAGCCAATCGGCGGCAGTGAGCTCCGGTTCCTTGCCGACGCCGGGCGGCGAACCGACGAGCGCGCGCAATTCGGCGTCGGCAACGGCACGCACCTGCGGTTCCGGGTCGCCGAGCAGGTGCCACAACACCAGCGAATCACGCGGCGATGCGATCTCGTTGATCACCAGCTTCAGCGACATGAGCCGGGTGTCGAGATCCAGCGCCTTCTGCGCGACCGCGTCGAACTCGAGCACCGCCTTGCGCAGGTCGTCGCTGGCATCGAGGAAGCACGGCGTGCCTGGCCCGCGCGCATCCACCACCACCGCCGCATCGACCGGAACCCACACGGTGCGATCGCCGGCCCGGAACGTCACCGCCCCTTCGGTGACGAGGACGTGGGCACTGCCGTCGCTGCGCAGTTGGAGTTCGTAACGACAACCCATGTCGACCACGCGGCCCACCGGCGTATCGACCACGAAGAACTCGACCGGCACCGCCGGCGGCGGCTGCACGCGCACGGAGATCGCCCCGCGCTGCAATGCGAACAGGGCCTGCGTGCCGGCGTGCCAGTGGCGGAATTGCAGTTCGCTGCCCGGATGCAGCGTGATCTCGGCAAGATCGCCGAGCGGCACCGTTCGCGCGGTGGCCTTGGTGGCGAACGTACGCATCGCGGCCCCGGGGCGCAGCGAATCGTCGTCGACCGTGGTGAACAGGAACCAGGCAGCCACCAGCATCGCGGCAGCGACCGCAACCGCCGCGGCGAACAACGGCCAGCGCCGACGCCGTGGCAACGCAACCTCCGGGCACGCGCGCGCGCGCCAACGCAACGGCGCCAGCGCCTGTTCGAGCGCGGCAACCTCGCGGTCGACGGGTTGCGTTGGATCCGACAGGTAGTCGTCGCGTTCGTTCATGGCAGTCCCGCCTCCGCGAGCAACGGCCGCAGCATCGCCATGCCGCGCGTCAGGTTCACCCGCACCGAACCGTGCGTCATGCCGGTGCGCGCGGCGATCTCTTCACCGGACAGGCCGCCGACGAGGCGCAGCACCAACGTCTCGCGGTAGGCCTCGGGCAGGCTGCGGATCGTCGCCAGCACCCGCTCGGCGAGTTCGCGCCGCGCCGCCGACTCGTCCGGCCGCTCCGACGGCGAAGCGAGTTCGTCGGGCGACACGGCCACCGGCGCCCGCCGCTGTCGCCGCAACTGGTCGCGGGCCGCGTTGCGTGCCGCCGTGCAGAGAAACCCGGCGAACGCGGCTGGCTCGCGCAAACTCGACAACGAAGCGAACACCGAACAGAACACCTCCTGCGTCACGTCGTCGGCCGACTGCGACCCGACGTGCGCCAGCACGATGCCGTGCACGGTGCGCACGAACTGTTCGTACAACGCCGTCTGCGCTGCGCGATCGCCGCGCTGCGCCGAGGGCACGAGCATCGTCCATTGCGCGTCGCGGTCACCCGCCATGCGTGTAAGGCCCGGACGCCGGCACGGCCGGAGTTGTTAACGGCGCGACCGCAGATCAGCGCGACGGCGACTCGAGCTGCAGCGGCGGCGCCGTCGGCACCAGGAAGAAGCGACCGATGGCGACCGGGAAGCGCGTGCCGTCGTCGCGTTCGAAGGTGTAGGTGCCTTCCATCGTGCCCCAGCTGGTGCTGAGTGGGCAGAAGCTGACGTAGGCGTGGTTCTCGCCCGGCCCGATCTTGGGGAACTCACCGACGACGCCGCGGCCGCGCACTTCGTCGCGCCGCCCTTCGCCATCGACGATGATCCAATGCCGCGTCAGCAATCGCGCCGTGCGCGAGCCGACATTCGTCATCGTGATCTTGTAGCGGAAGACGAACCGCGAGCCGTGGCCGTTGTCGTTGCCGACGAACTCGGGCGGCAGGTTCTCGTGCGGCAGATACTCGGCCGCAGCCTGGATGCGAATCCCATCCGTCGTGATGTCGGAGTGCGGCGAAGTGGTCATGGGCGGGGTCGTGTCGCGCGCGAGGATAGGCGTTCGGCGCCGAAATGCGAAGGGCTGCGGGGCGCCTGGCTACGACTCAGTGCGCCTTGCCGCCCTTCTTGACCGTGATCTTGTCGGTGCCGCCGACGAGTTCGAGGGTGTCGCCGTTGACGCTGCCGGCCCATTCGGTAGCCGCATTTTCCTTGGCGGAGCCGAGCAGCTTGCCCTTGATGGTGACCTTCTTGGTCGCGGCGTCGAAGGTGTAGGTGGTGTCCTTCGCGGAGTGCATGTGGCCATCCGGGCCGTCGATGTGCGCGACGACATTGCCGCCCTTGCCATCGAACTCGATGCCGACCGTCAGCTCACCGAGCTTGCCCACCGCGGACCAGTGGCCCGCGAGGGCATCCCCGCCCGTGCTGGCGTGGTCTTTGTGGCCGTCGCACGCGGCGATCAGGAGCAGGGGAAGGACGCAGGTGAGGCGAAGGCGCATTGGGGGTCTCCAGGAGCGGCCGTGATCATCGCGACCGATCGGCATGAGGCAACCCCGAGGTGCCGGGAACGATGCCGGAGTTCCCTGCCGGCAGCGTTCGGCGCACTCACTTCTTCTTGAAGGTCATCTTCATCTTCTTGCCGCCCTGCTCTTCCTCGATCGTGATGACCCCATTGGCAAGGGACGCCGTCTTGGTGTCGTCCTTGTCGCCCTTCTTGGTGGTGATCGAGACCTTGTCCCCGTCCATCTTCCACGTGCCGTCCGTCTTGTCGTCCAGGAATGGCGGCATCTTCATCGCCATCGCCGCCGTTCCGTCCGCCTTGAGTTCGATGGACCCGCTCATGCCTTCCATCATCTTGTCGACCATCGCCATGTCCTTCTTGGCCTCCTCAGGCATCATCCCCAGCATCTGCTCCTTGAAGCTGGCCTTGTCGAGTTCGTAGGTGCCGGCAGCGTTGGCGCCCCCGCCACAGGCGGCGACCAACGACAGCGAGATGATGGACAGGAACGTAGCGAGGTTCTTCTTCATGGCAGAAGCATGCCGGGCCGCCGTCAGAAGGCCACTTCGGGCCCGAAGAAGTTCGCACTGGCATGGCTGCACCGACGCACCGGCGCGTCGGCCTGAAGCGGAGCCCGGGGTGCAACCGGCGAAGGGGCCCTGAACGAGTTGGCAGCATCCTGCTGCGCGTGCGCGAACTCCCGGTGCACTCCGCGAACCGCGCCATCTCGTCCTCCGACCGCACGACGATCGACGTAGAGTTGCAGTCCCTCGTCGATGAACGCTGCGTTTGCTCGGCCAATAGCAGCCGGCGAACTGCCAAACCATGGGCAAACTGCGCAACCTGGGCGCCGGCCTCGACGGCGCCTCGCGCACCGGGAATGATCCCAGCGGAGGATCTCGAATGCGCTACGTCCGCTCCTTCTGGTTGGCTGTCTCGCTGTGCAGTGTCGTCGATGCCGCGCTGGTCGCGCAGGTGCCAGGCCTGCAACCCGCGCGCCCATTGTCTGGGCTGCCGCGCGTCCCCACCCTCTCCGCCGGCACGTGCTTTGTGCTGTCGCCGCGTGCGGACCAGACGCTCGACCTGCGCTGGTTCGCGGGCGACGTGCACACGACGCCGGCGAGCGAATGGCGAGCGGCCGAAGCACCCGCCAAGGACGCGCCGCATTCGTCGAGCCTCGCGTGCGGCGACTTCGATGGCGACGGCGACACCGAGTTCCTGCAGCGCATCGGCGACCGCTTCCACGTGCATTGCGGCGACGGCGCGAAGCGCTCCGGCCGCACGCGCGGCATCTGGTTCTCCGGCCGTGCCGGCGACCTCGACGGCGATGGCGCCGCGGACTTGCTGAGCCTGGACGGCGCGAGCGTTCTGCGCCTGTTCGATCCGCTGCACGACGCGAACACCCAACCGCTGCTCGATCTACAAGCCCAAATGCTGCCCGGCCACGCCATCGAAGCCGGCACCTGTGGCGACTACGACCGCGACGGCGATCTCGACCTCGTGCTCGCGCTGCCCGAACGTGGCCTCGTCTGGTTGCAAAACCGCGGCACACCGAAGGCGCTGCAGTTTGGTGCCCCGATGCCGCTTTGGCCGTGCACGCCGGGCGTTCGCACCACCGGTCTCTTGCTCGAAGACGACGACGGCGATGGCTGGCTCGACGTGTTCGTGACTTCGTGTGCGCGCGGCGGCGACGGTCCGTTTGCGTTCACGCATGACGAACCCCGCGGCGACCGCACCGCCGAAGAAGAGGCCGAACTGCAGCGCCTGCTCGCAAAGCCCGTGGCGATCCCGAACAGACTGCAGATGGCGGTCGACGGTGCCCGCGCCGTCGACCCGTTTGCGCGCTTGCAGGAGCAGAAGGAGAAGCAGGACCGCATCCGCAAACTGCAGGCCCGCGCAATGCCGTGGCATGTGCGCCCGGTGGTTGTGCACCGGCGCCGACCCTGACTCTGGGAATCGCGGCGTCGAGTACCTACCGTCGCGCCATGGCCAAGATCACGTTCAAGGGCAACCCCGTCGCCACTTCCGGCGAACTCCCCAAGGTCGGCAGCGCCGCCCCCGACTTCGCACTCACCAAGATCGATCTGTCGACGCTCGCCAAGAAGGACCTGCTCGGCAAGAACGTCGTGCTCAACATCTTCCCGAGCATCGACACGGGCGTCTGCGCCACCTCGGTGCGCACGTTCAACCAGAAGGCGGCCGCGGCGCCCAACACCGTCGTCGTGTGCGTCGCCAAGGACCTGCCCTTCGCGATGAAGCGCTTCTGCGGCGCCGAAGGCATCGACAAGGTCACGCCCGCGAGTGCGTTCCGGGGCCCCGATTTCGGCAAGGACTACGGCGTCACGATGCAGGACGGCCCGCTGGCCGGCCTGTTCGCGCGCGCCGTCGTCGTGTTCGACAAGGCCGGCAAGGTCGTGCACGCCGAGCTGGTCCCCGAGATCGCGCAGGAACCGAATTACGACCAGGCGCTCGCCACCATCCGCTGATCTT
>SXPB01000330.1 GCA_005776475.1 Planctomycetia bacterium | reverse complement strand
CTCGGCGCCGACGACTACCTCGGCAAGCCGTTCAACCTGCGCGAACTGCTGCTGCGCGCCGACGCGTTGTTGCGCCGCCGGACGCCGCCCGCCCCCGGCATCGACGTGCTCGACTTCGGCGGCAATCGGATCGACTTTCGCGCCATGCATGCCTCGTGCCACGGTGGCGAGCAGGTTCTACTCACGGTGTCGGAGACCAAGCTGCTGAAGC
This sequence comes from Planctomycetia bacterium, assembly GCA_005776475.1. Lineage (GTDB taxonomy): Bacteria > Planctomycetota > UBA1135 > UBA1135 > UBA2386 > UBA2386. The sequence goes on along the minus strand of SXPB01000330.1, from coordinate 33,666 downwards.
TGCTGGCGGCGCGCGCCGGCACCGTCGTGTCGCGCAAAGTGGTGGTCGACCACCTGTTCGGAAGCGGCGCCGTGCCCACGGTGCGCACGCTCGACAACGTCGTTTTGCGTCTGCGCAAGCTGTTCGAGAAGGACCCCGCCACTCCCCGCCACCTGCACACCGTGCGCGGCGTCGGCTTCCGCTTCGATGCCTGATCGACGCTTTGGCGCGGGGCAAATGGCCTCCGCCCATTCGCAACCTTCGTCCCGGCGACGTATTCTGCGCCGCTTCGGCCACACTCTGCGCCAATCCCGATGATCCTACGCCACGCTCTGTTCTCCGTTCTCCTCGCTGCCCCGCTGTTCGCCCAAGGGGAAGTCGATCTCCGCACCACCGCCAAGAAGGGAACCGCCGTCTGGCTCCAGCAGGACGAGAAACGAAGCCAGATCATGGAAGCGTCCGGCCAGGAGTTCGAGAGCTCGCAGACGATCCACCGTGCCTTCCAGGTCGCAGTGTTGAGCGTCGATGACAAGGGCAACCTGGTCATCGAAGTCGAAATCGCACGCATCCACGGCGCGATCTCCATCCCAATGGTGGGCGACATCGAGTTCGATTCGCTCGACAAGCCGAAGGAAGGCGAAGAAGGCGAAGAAGACGAAGAATCCGGCGGCGGCTTCGGTCCCGATCCGGCAACGATCAAGAAGTCGATGATGATGGGCGCCGGCAAGAAGTTCCAAGCCCGCGTCAGCCCGAACGGCAAGGTCGTCGAGCTGCTCGAGGGCGCCAAGGAGATCATGGAAGGCGCTGGTGATGGCATGCCTGCCGCCAGCATGCGGCCGCTCGAGGAGATCATCGAGTGCGCGTTCGGCGCGCTGCCCGACAATGCAGTGGCGGTCGGCGGCAAGTGGGAGCGCAAGACCAAGGAAGAGGGCCAGATGCCGATGGAAGCGAAGCTCGACCTGACGCTGGCCAAGGCGGACGCCGAGACGTTCGAGATCACTACGGCCGGCACGCTGGAGAAGCCGGCCGCGCCCGCCGCCGACGGCAAGCCCAAGGAAGACGAGACTGGCGAAGACGAACAGGCCGCGATGGTCGCCGAGATGCTGAAGGGCATGAAGATGAAGAACGGCAAGATCACCGGCGCCTACAAGATCTCGCGCACCGACGGCTTCGTGATCGAGTCGAGCAACGCGACCACCGTCGACATCGACATGGAAACGCCGATGGGCGAAATGACGATGGTGATGAAGATGAACACGTCCGTGAAGCGCACGACCGCCGCCGCCGCCATGGCCAAGAAGGAAGCGGAGAAGAAGGAAGACGCCGCCAAGGACGCCCCGAAGGACGCGGCGAAGGAAGAGGTCAAGGACCCCGCCAAGGTCATGTGATGCCCGCCTGCCGGCGTCAGCGACGTCGGCGGTAGAGGAACCGGTTCTCGCTGCGCCGCAGCGAGAACACGCCGTGGAACGCCACCGCGAGTTCGAGCCCCGCCTGCTCGCGCAGATCGTCCGCCAGCGGCTCGCGGACCGCGACGACGAACTCCTCCGGCAACGGCCCCTGCTTCGCGACCTGCTCGGCGAAGGGCCCGCGACCTAGTCCCCGGGCTCGATCCACCGGCGGCCGCGAGTAGTAGTAGCCGCCGAGCGACGTGGGGTCGCCGTCGACCACGAGCACTTCGCCGGCGAATGTCGGTTGCGCTCGCAACCACAGCGCCGCTTGCACAGCAGAGCGGTTGCCAAACCAGAACGACGCCCACAGGAACAGGGCAACGTGCACGGCGCTGACGAGGCGCAGATGCCATCGCGCCGCCGCGGACTGCCGCGACGACACCACTGCCAACCCCGCGCACAACACGGCAAGCAAGATCGCCAACGCCGGGTATTCGAACCGCAGCGCTTTCCGGCTGATGCAACTGTGGAGCAGGAGATGGCCCAGCGCCCCCACCGTCGCCACGGGCATCGCCGACGCGCCGGCGGCCACGCGTTGCCACGCGACGCGCAAGCACCCTGGCACCAGCCCCAACACCGGAACTACTCCCGCGGCCCAGTAGAACCAGAACGGCTGCTTCGTCCACTTTTCGGCCGCACCACCCTCGAGGTTGCTCTGCAGATAACGCCAAGGCGTGGCGAGAAAGCCGCCGTGCTCGGCGAGGTCGACGCAGCCCTGCAGGCAGATGCCCGGCGCGCAACCCAAGGCCAACGCCAGCGCCGCCGACCAACGCCGCTGCAGCAGCAACACGGCCAGGAACCCGGGCCCGAACAACGCATCCTGGAAACGCGCGCAAAACGCGAGGCCGAGGCACAAGCCGCCGGCGAAGACGAACAGCGGACGGCCCTGCATCGCGATCGCCGCCGCCAACACGAGACTGGTGGCGAAGGCCGGCCCCGATGCCTGCACGCCGGTGATCAGCAGCCCGGAGACCGCGAACAACAGCAACGCGGGACGGGGCGCTTGCAGCGGGCGCCACCGCACCACAAACAACCAGAACCACCAGGCTGGCAACAACGACACCAACGCGTGCACGGCCCGCACCGCCCGCATGGTCCACATCGGGTCCTCGAAGCCGACTGCATGCAACCCGCGGAACACTGCCGCCAACAGCCACGGGTAGACCGAGCTGCGGATGCCGTCGATCCACTCCCAAGTGCGGTGCCACGCTTGCCCGGTCGCAAGATGCCACGCCGGATCGATGTACTGGTACTGCTGGTCCGGGTAGGCGAAGCCGTCGGCGAAGAACACCGCCGGCAACCGCAGGCAGAACACGAGCAGCAACCACGTTGCCAACGGCCAGGGCGGACCCTGGGCAACTGCGGCGAGGCGGCCGGCGACGTTCACCCCTGCATGTTGGCGGGCCGACACCGCCAAGGGAACGACCGACCCGATGCGCATGCCCGGCAGCGCCGATGGAATTCCGGGGCCGGTTCCTGCGTAGGATCCGCACCTGATGCCCGACCGCGAAACCCTCCACGTCGCCGAGTTCCATGGCGACGGTATCTCCGCCGAACTGTCCCAGAGCGTCCACCAGGTCGCGGCGGCCCTGCCGCTGCGCGTGCAGTTCCACCCGGTTGACCTGACGCTGGCGTCGCGCAACGCGGACCCGAAGGCGTGCTACGACGCCGCGGTCGCGGCGATCACGACGCACCGGGTGGCGATGAAGTACCCGACCGTCACCGACAAGGAGAGTCCGAACAAGGTGCTGCGCGAACGCTGCAACTTCTCGGTGATCCATCGGCCCGTCGCCAGCTTGCCCGGCGTGAAGACGCGCCACGACGGCAAGGTCAACCTGCACATCATCCGCATCGCCGTCGGCGGCACCTACGAAGACGCCGGTCGCCGCATCGGCGACGACGTCGCGGTGTCGATCCGCGTGATCGAACGGCGCCCGTCGCGCGAGGCCGCGTTGTATGCCTTCCGCCTGGCGCGCCGTCTTTCGGCGGGAGTCACGAGCAGCAGCAAGCACACGATCCAGCGCGCCACCGACGGCCTGTTCGAAGAGATCGTGCGCGACGTCGCGCGTGAGTTCGGCGACGTGCCCCACCACTGCGAACTGTTCGACTCGCTGCTCTACAAGTTGCTGCTGAAGCCGGAGAACTACCGCGTCATCGTGACTCCGAACGAGTACGGCGACTTCTTGTCCGACATGGCCTGCGGCATGGTCGGTAGCCTTGGTCTTGGCGCTTCGGCCAACTACTCGTTCGACGCCGCCGGCAACGTCGCGTTGGCGCTGTTCGACCCCGCCGGGGGCACCGCGCCGGACATCGCCGGCAAGGGCATCTGCAATCCGTCGGCGGCGTTGCTCGCCTTCAGCATGCTGCTGACGCACGCCGGGTTCCGCGGCCTCGACACGATGCTCGACGAAGCCGTGCGCGGTGCGATCGCCAATGGCGAATCGACGCGTGATCTCGGCGGCTCGTTGGACACGAGCCAATTCACCGCCGCCGTGTGTCGCCGCCTGTCGCCGGCCGGGCGCGCCTGAGTCAGCCGCGCGGCCGGAACAACCGGTCGACGTTCTTGCTCGACTTGTGCTTCTCGGCAACCTTGCGGGTCCAGCGCATCGCTTCGGCGACGGGCACGAGGATCGAGCCCTCGGCGACGGGCAGCCAGACCGCCTGCTCGGCGTGTTCTTCGATCAAGCGATCGAACTCTTCGGTCGTCTCGGCGGCGGCGAGCTTTTCGAGCAAGCGCATATCAACCAGGGCGACCCCGGTGGATGTGTGCTGTTTCGTGCGCCCCAACAGGTCATCGGTGCTGACTTCGAACAGGTCGGCAAGGGCGACCAGGTCTTCGCCGGTAGGGAATCGACTGCCGCTCTCCCAGCGGGACACGGCCGACTCGTGTACGCCGAGCCGTTTGGCGACGTGGTCTTGGGTGAAGCCGCGGCGAGCGCGCAGTTCGCGCAAGCGAGCTGCAAGGTGCGTGGCGAGCGGGCGGGGTGCTTGTTCTTCGGGTTGTTCCGTCACGGAGGTGCCAGGTTGGGGGCAGGTGCCTTCCTACCCAATACGCACGCGAAGGTTGCAGAGCATCCTCGGTAACTGAAGTTGCAGGCGCCCGGTTGCCCCCACCTGCGAGGAGTGCCTTCAAACGGAACCCGCAGCAGGACTTTTCGTCTCCTTTCTTGACGTTTCGTCAACTTGCTGGCAAGGTGGGCAAGGAACGAGAACCACTGAGGACGTCATGAACCAGGACCCGCACCGCCTGCTACCCGTCGCTTTTCGAGCCGCATCGCGAGTTCTCAACAACAAGCTGCTCGCCGAAGAGGCCGGCGAACGCGCGATCCACCTGTACACCCTCGCCATCCTCAACGGCTCGCCGCCGGAACACCCGCGCGCGTGGCTGCGCAGCGTCGCGAAGCGCACGGCCCTGGCCCTGCGGCGGTCGGAGTGGGCGCGCACCCGGTCGGTGGACCAGACCGAGATGAACGAGCAGCAAGCGCCCTACCAACTGCCGCGCGGTGCCGGCTTCGACTTCGTGCGCGACCGCCTGCCCGACAGCCTCTCGCCCAGGCAACGCGAAGCGCTGGAGGCGGCCGTGAGCTGCAACAGCACCCGCGCCGCGGCACGCAGCTGCGGCATGCAGCCGCGCGACTTTCGCCGCTACCTGGGCACCATCACGCGCAAGGCCAAGGAACTCGTCGACGACACCGCCACTGCGGACATCTTCGCCGACGACGCCGTGGTGCAGTTCAAACTCGACACCTGAAGCGCGCGCAGGCTGGCGCAACGCCGGGCCCTCGGCGAAGGTTCCGGCATGACCCTCCCCATCACGCCTGTGGTCGCCGTGTCTCTGCTCGCGCTCGCGACAACCCTCGCAACCGGTGGCCAGGATCCGCAACCTGGCTACCGCGACACGCCGAAGCTGCCAGACGGCTTCCGGGTGCACGATGCCGACCGTCCGCGACCCGTCGCGGTCGCCGTGGGCCCCGCCGGGGCCCCGACGCCGCCCCCGGCCGACGCCGTGGTGCTGTTCGACGGCAAGGACCTCTCCGCGTTCCGCGGGCGCGATGGCGACGCCAAGTGGCTGCTCGTCGATGGCGCGATGCAAGTGAACGGCACGGGCGACATCGAGACGAAAGCCGAGTTCGGCGACTGCCAGGTGCACATCGAGTGGATGGCGCCGTCCCCGACGAAGGGCGACTCGCAGGGCCGCGGCAACAGCGGCGTGTTCCTGTTCGGGCGCTACGAAGTGCAGGTGCTCGATTCGTTCGAGAACCCCACCTACGCCGACGGCCAGGCTGCGGCCCTCTACGGCCAGAAGCCGCCACTGGTCAATGCGTGCCGACGGCCGGGCGAGTGGCAGACCTACGACATCTTCTTCCGGGCGCCGAGCTTCAAGGCCGATGGCTCGGTCGAACTGCCGGCGCGGATCACCGTCGTGCACAACGGCATCGTCGTGCAACTCGACGAGACGCTGCTCGGCGCCACGTCGCACCGCGGCGTTGCCAAGTACACGCAGCACGCCGACAAGGGACCGCTCAAGCTGCAGGACCACGGCGATCCCGTCAAGTTCCGCAACTTCTGGGTGCGGCCCCTGCAGCTCGAGCGCGCGGCGCCGAAGTGACGGCGCCCGCGGCGGCGAGGTCGGCTCAGCGCGTGCCGGTGTAGCTGCCGAGCACCGTGTGGTCGTGCAGCAGGTTCGCGCTGTCGGCGTTGGTCAAGCGCGTCGCCGTGGTGCCGTTCCACACGAACAGGTCGGCGGTCGTGTTGCCGGAGACCACTCGCGTGAACAACACCGTGTCGTTCGCGGTGAGCGCCTGGAAGACGTCGTCGCCGGTGGTGTCGCTGACGACGACCGAAGCCGTCCCCGAAGCATCCCACATCGACAGGTCGGTCTGGCTGCTCGCGGTGAGCGAGTAGACGAAGTCACCGGCGTCGAGGCCATTGCCGGCGTAGGCGAGCCCGGTGCCGGCGATCGCCGCGTTCCAGGTGCCAGCCGACACGTCGAACAAGCGCAGCGCGGTGCCGTCGGTGCGCTGTGCGACCACGTCGCCGTTGGTGAGGACGCCCACCGTCGTCGAAACCGTGCCGCCCGCTGCATTGGTTGCAGTGACCGGGGTGCCGATCAACGAGATCGCCAGCAGGCTCGACGTCGTGCCGCTCGGCCGCACGAACGCGTAGTTCGTGACGCCGTCACCCGTCACCGCGACGACCTGCCCGATGTCGGCGGCGTTGCGCACCGTGGCGCCAACCGCCGCGTCGAGATCGTAGAAGTAGATGTCGGCTTCGGAGCCCGAGACGACGCGGTTCCACACCACTTCGTTGCCAGCGCCGATCGCGGCGAACACGTCGTAGGCGCCGGTGCTGACCGTGCCGCTGACATTCGTGGTCTGGCCGTTCGTGGGGTTCCACGCGAAGACTTCGCTGACACTGCCGCTCTCGGCCGAAAACACGACCTGGCTGCTGGTGCCCGCGCCGTTGTAGGTCTTGTTCCAGGTCGCGATCGACGTCTGGTCCGAACCGATCTCGACGAGCCCGACTTCGCGCTTGAAGTAGAACAGGTCGGTCTCGCCGCCGCCGCCGACGCGGCTGATCACGACGCCGCCGTTCGGCAGCACGCCGACGATGGCCTCGGCCACGGCTTCCGTGGCGACCGCCGTGCCTTCGTTGTCCGCCGGGTCGTAGTAGTACACGTCCCGCTGGTTGTTCACGGTTGCCTCGTAGAACACGAGGTCCTCGGACGTGACGACGACTTCGGGCAGGTTCCCGACCGCGATCGGCAGGGCAAGCCCGGTGCGCGGGTTCCAGATGTAGAGCGTCGACTCGACCGACGTACCGGCGGAGAACAACACGCGATCGTCGCTGGTCTTGGCTTCGTAGACGACCGAATCGGGCTCGGTGGCGCCGAGTTCGGTGTTGAGGCGCGTCAGCGGATCGAACACGAACAGATCGCTGCCGCCGGCGCTCACCTTCGAATAGACGAGGCGGCCATCGGACAGTCCGGTGTGGAACGTCGGCGCCGAGATCGAACCGGCCACCCGCACGAAGCCATTCGTGCGCGTGTCGAGCAGCAGCACGCCGCTGTTGTCTTCGCGCACCACGGCGAAGTCGGCGTCCGTGACGCGCACTTCGAAAGTGCCGGTCGTCACCTTGGTGCCGTCGGTCACCGTGAACTCCACGGTGTAGACGCCCATGGTGTCGAACGTGTTCGAATACACGCTGCCCGCGAACGAGCCACCACCCGAAGCCACGTCATAGGTGAGCGCCGACCCTTCGCGGTCGGTGACGTAGTCACCGAGGTCGAGGCTGAACGCGGCGGCGCCGCTGGTGGACTGTTGCGGAACTTCGGCGAGTCGCGGCGAAGCATTGCTGACATTGCTGCCGCCGCCACAGGCGGCGACGGTCAGGGCGACCCCGGCGAAGAGGAGGTTCTGAAGCGTCGGACGAATGACCATGGATGGACGTCTCTCTCGGTTGCGATGCAAAGGTTGCGGAAGGCGACCCGCCTCGCATCGGCGACTCACTCCCTCGGGAATGAGGTCGCCGCGATCCGCACCTTGGCAACGGCGACTACTCGACACGGCGTCCAGAACTGCAGCGTTCAATCCGCAGGCAGTTCGAGGCGGCCGTGGCCGAGCCAACGATGCACGCGCAGCAGCTCCTGGAAGTCCGGGCGATGCACGTGCATCGGCACGCGCTGAAGACGATCGTCGTCGCGACCGAACGGCGGCGATGGAGTCGCAGTGAACAACTCGGTCCACAAGCGCACCGGGGCGCCGAGGAACACGCGGTCGAACGGACCGTGCGCGGACTCCAGCTCGTGCAGGCGTTCGTTGGTCTCGACCAGGAGGCGTTTCCAGTTCTGCAGCCGCAGCCGTGAGCCATACCGCGACTTGCCGCGGGTCTTCTGGTGCAACATCTGCGCCTTGCCGTTGCCGCGCACGACGTAGCGCCGCGAAGCCTTGTGTGCGACCAGCTGCTCGCCGTCCCAGCAGCCGAGCGCCATTGCCCCCGCCTGCAGCAACAGCACGAGGTGCACGGCCGGCACCAGCGCCGCCCGCGGGGCGTAGTCGCACAGTCGTTCGCCGGCGGCGACGCGCGGCGCCAACAACGGCACCCGCAAGCGGGCTGCGGCTGCACCGACGAATTGCAGGCCCTTCTTGTCGGCGCGTGCCGATGGCCACCGCAGCAGGAAGGCCTGCAGTTGCTCGTCGAGGTCCGCGAGCGGAAAGCGCACGGGGCGCGGCGTTCGGGCGGCGGCGTCGCGTTCCATCGGTCGCGGGTGAGCATAGCGACGGCAACTGGAACTTCGGCAGCGCCACCTCGCCGAGTAGGCTCCGTGGCGCGTGCGCCTCACGTTCGTCGTCCACCAGTTCCCGCCGCACTTCTTCACCGGCACCGAGCAGTACACGCTCGCGGTCGGGCGCGAGCTGCGTCGGCGTGGCCACGACGTCGATGTGTTCGCCCTCGACCCGCGGCACCACGAGGAAGACCGGCTGTGGCGTGAGTCGCGCGAAGTCGTCGACGGTCTGCCGGTGCGGCGCGTCACGTTCTGGTGGCAGCTCGGCAAGGACTGGTCGCGCATGGAGTATCGCCATCCCCTGATGGCGGAGGTGTTCGCGCGCCACCTGCGCGACCGCGACAGCGAGGTCGTGCACTCGTTCCACCTGCGCCACGTCGGCGCCGACCTGCTCGACGTCGTGCACGCGCAGCGACGCGGCCTCGTCGTGTCGCTGACCGACTTCTGGTTCCTGTGCCCGCGCGCGATCCTGATGCGCAGCGACGGCACGGCCTGCGACGGCCCACCCGACGGCGGCCGAGGGTGCCTGCCGTGCCACCAGCCCGACGTCGAGAAGATGCTCAAGGAGCATCCGGCGGCCACGGAACTGCTGCAGCTGCACGCCGCGGCGCCGGGCAGCAGCCGGCCGGGTTGGGAGCCGTTCCATCGCACCGGAGTCCTGCTCGACCGCCCGCGCTACCTGCGGGAACGGCTGCTGCGCGCCAACGCGATCGTGGCACCGACCCACTTCCTCGCCGATGTGTTCGCGCGCAACGGCGTGCCTGCCACGCGCATCGCGCGCCAGGGTTACGGCATCGACACGACCGGCATCGCTGCCGGCGCAGCCGCGGCACGGCCTGCCGCTGGCAGGCCGCTGACGTTCGGGTTCTTCGGGTCATTCGCGTCGCACAAGGCGCCGCACCTGCTGGTCGAAGCGATGGCGTTGGTTCGCGGGGATTGCCGCGTCGTGCTGCGCGGCCGGGCGAGCGATTTCCCCGACTACTCCGGCCCATTGCTCGCCGCCGCCGCGCGCGATCCGCGCATCACCGTGTTGCCACCGTACGAACGCGCGGAGCTGCCCCAGGCCCTGGGTGCGATCGACGTGCTCGTCGTGCCGAGCACCTGGCACGAGAACGCGCCGTTCGTCGTGCTCGAGGCGCGCGCCGCCGGCCTGCCCGTGCTGGCGAGCCGCTTCGGTGGCCTCGTCGAAGTCGTGCGCGACGACGTCGATGGCGAACTGTTCGCCGCGGGCGACGTCAAGGACCTCGCCGCTCGCTTGCAGCGTCTCGTCGATGAGCCGGCGCGCCTGCAGCGCTACCGCGCCGCGGTACAACCGCCGAAATCGCTTGCGCAAGCGGTGGACGAGTTCGAAGCGCATTACCTCGAGGCCCGTCGGCGATGAACGGACGCACGGTGTCCTGGCCGGGTTGGCCGCATGCGCCAGCACCGCTCGCGGCGATCGCGAGGGCCCGAGCCGAGGATCCGACCGCCCAGGTCGTCGACGACGCGGGGCGTGCGGTGCCGTTCGGAACCTGGACCCGGCTCGTCGAAACGACGCGCATCGTCTGGCAACGCGTCACCAGCGGGTTGCTCGGTGCGCTCGCGAACGCATGCAGCGGTCGCCGGCCGACGCCAGCGCCGACCACCACTGCGTGGGCCGGCCCGGTCGTGCTGGTGCTGCCGGTGTTGCCCGACCTGTCGCACACCTTCGTCTACCGCGAAGTGCTGGGGCTGCTGCGGCTGCGACCGGATTGGCGCGTGCTGGTGCTGCGCCGCAACGAACGCGCACCGGTGCACCCGGAGGCCCGGGAACTGCTGGCGCGCGTCACCTTCCTGCCGCGTGAGGGTGTGACCCGGGCGGCCTGGCGGGCGCTGCGCCACCTGGTCACACGCGCCGGTCGCAACCTGTTCGCGCTCTACCGCGCCGAACCCGGCGGCAACGCGCGCGACCTGCTCGGCAAGTTGGTTCTGCGCGACCCGACGCACCCGGGCAACGCGTTCCTGCTCGCCGACACGCTGCGCGCGCTGCGCCCGCGGCATCTGCACGTGTACGGGTCGACCTGGCCGACCAACGTGACGATGGGTGCGGCGCGGCTGCTCGGCGTGCCGTTCTCGATCTCCTCGTACGTCGATTTCGAGTTCGACTACGCCCACAAGCTGCTGCCGACGAAGTTCCGCGACGCGCGGTTCTTTCGCGTGGTCACCGCGTTCTGCAAGGCGCAGCTGCGCTCGCTGCTGCCCGCCGCCAAGGCCGAGTCGCACCGCGTGCCCGTCGTCTACCTCGGCATCGACCTGGTCGCCTGGCAGGACCGGCACGTCCCTGGCCAGGAGCGCGTGCTGCTGAGCGCGGCGCGGCTGGTGCCGAAGAAAGGCCTGCACGTGCTGCCGAAGGCACTGGCGGCGCTGCGCGCGCGCGGACTCGCGTGCCGCTGGCACATCGCCGGCGACGGCCCCGAAGAGCCCCACCTGCGCCGGCTCTGTGCGGAACACGGTGTCGCCGACCTCGTCGACTTCCTCGGCCCGCTCGACAACGCAGCGGTGAAACGCGAACTGCTGACCGCGACTCTCGCCGTGTTGCCTTGCGTCGTCGCAACCGATGGCGAACGCGACGGCATCCCGATCTTCCTGGTCGAAGCGATGGCGCTCGGCGTGCCGGTCGTCACCACGCCGGTGTCGGGCATCCCCGAACTGGTGCGCGACGGCGACACCGGTTTTCTCGCGGTGGCCGGCGACCCGGCGTCGTTGGCGGAAGCGCTGGCGCGGGTCTTGCTCGATCCCAAGGCAGCACACGCGGTCGGCGACCGCGGCCGCATCGCCGTGCACGAGACGCTCGACGTCGACGTGATGGCGCGGAAACTCGTCGCGGAGATCGAACGGTGAACGTCCTGGCCGTCGCGCTGCTGCCGCTGCTGTGGCTCCTGGCCATCGGCTTTGCCCTCGGACTGCTGCTGCTCGACCTGCTGGCGACGCCGTTCGCGTGGCTTCTGCGCCGCCGGCCCACCGACGTGTCGCCGCGCACGCGCAACGCGTCGATCGTGGTGCTGAACTGGAACGGTGTGCACTTCCTGCGCGAACTGATGCCGTCGTTGCTGGTCGCCGTCTCCCGCTGCCCCGGCGACCACGAAGTGATCGTGGTCGACAACGGCAGCGACGACGGTTCCGCCGACTGGCTCGCGCGCGAATGCCCATGGGCGAAGCTCGTGTGCTTGCCGGAGAACGTGTACTTCATCCGCGGCAACGCCGCCGGCGCCAAGGTCGCGACGCGCGACGTGATCGTGTTCCTCAACAACGACATGCGCGTCGAGCCGGACTGGCTTGGCCACCTGCTGCAGCCGTTCGCCGAGGACCGCACCGGCGATCTGTTCGCGACGAGCTCCCGCATCGAGATGCACGCGCCGCGCACCGAGACCGGACTGACGCGCTGTTTCCTGCGGCATGGCGAGATCCGCTTCGTGCAACCGCCCGGGCAACCCGGACCGCCGGTGCCCGCGCTGTGGGCCGGCGGCGGCAGCAGCGCGTTCGATCGCAGGAAGCACGACGCGATCGGCGGCTTCGAGGACCTGTACTTCCCGATGTACGTCGAGGACGCCAGCCTGTCGTGGCAGGCGTGGCGGCTCGGCTGGCGCGTCGTCTTCGTCTACGACAGCGTCGTGCACCACGCGCACCGTGGCTCGTCGACGCGTAAGTTCGGCCGCGAGGCGCTGGAACGACTGGCGTGGCGCAACCGCGAACTGTTCTTCGTGCGCAACGTCACCGATCCGTTGCTCGTGCTGCAGCACGCGCTGTTGATGCCGTGGAACCTGCGCAAGCACTGCCGATTGCTGTCGCTGCCGCTCGCGGATGGCGTGCGGGCGTGGCTTGCGGCGGTGCCGCGCTTGCCGCTCGCAGTGTGGCTGCGCACCACGGCGCGCCGGCACTACCGCCGCAGCGACCGCGAGCTGCTGCGCGCCGTCAACGGCCGTTGACGACCGACGCCAGCGCCGCGCGCAGCGCCGCGAACGCAGCCGGATGCTGGTAGCGTTCTTCGGCCAACGCACGCCCGGCGCGCACCAGTCCTGCCGCACCGCCGGCGAACAACACTTCGCGCAGCACCTGCACGCCTTGCGCCGGCGCCTCGAATCGGCGCCAGTGCTGCCCTTCCTGCCCGGCCAAGGCCTCGGCGCCGATCGCGGTCGACAGCACCGGACGCCCGAGCGCCCACGCTTCGATGATCTTGCCGCGGGTGCCGCCGCCCGTGCGGATCGGCAGATAGACCGCGTGCGACACCGCGTAGTGCGGCTTGACGTCATCGACGGTGCCGACCACTTCGACGCCCTCGCGCCCGCGAAACACACCGAGGCGATCAGCATCATCGCGGCCCACCAGTCGCGCGACTGCACCCGGGAACGCTGCGCGCAGCGCCGGCAGATGCTCCAGGACCAACTCCTCGATCGCCTCGAAGTTCGGCGGGTAGTCGATGGTGCCGACGAACAGCACGCGGATCGGCCCCTGCCCCACCGGCAGCGCCGGCAGCATCGGCAGCTTCGCGAGATCGACGGTCACGGGCACGGTTTCGATGCGCGCGCGGGGCGCCATCGTCAGCGCCACTTCGCGATCGAGCTCGGAGACGGTGATCGTCAGCGCCGCCTGCTGCAGCATGCGCGTCTCCAGCGCGGTGATCGTACGCGCTTCGAACGAACGGGTGACGCGATCGGTGAACGTGCGCTTCGTCGCCTGCGGCCGCGCGAACACGCCGCCTTCGAGGTTGTGCAGGTGCAGCACCAGGGGCGCCGGGAACGGCGGCAACACCGGGAACACGAACGAACTGTCGGCGACGATCGCCGCCGGCCGCAGCTTCGACGCCAACGCCGCCACTTCACCGGCGGCATGATCGCCCCAGCGCCGCTGCAGCAGTTCGGAACGGCCGCGCGACCACGCCAGCAGCTTGTTGGCAAACCCCGGCCGCGGGTCCTTCGCCACCGCCACCGGATGGCCTTGCAGACCGGCGGTCGCGGCGAGCACCGCGAGGTTCGTGCGATCGGCATCGGTGGCGACCGGCGCCACCAGGTGCACTTCGTGGTCGGCCGCGAAGGCGTCGAGCAGCAGTCGCGTGCGGATGCTGCCGCCATGGGTCAGCGGGTGCGGCACGTACGGGCAAAGGACCAGGATCTTGCGCATCGCTCGCGGCGTCGCGGACGCGGGCAAGGTATGGTCGCGGCCGTGTCCTCGCCATCGTCCGATCCGACTCCGGCCCTCTCCCGAATCGCCGACGAACTCGCTGCCGTTCGCCAGAGTGTCGACGGCATGGGCAAGAGCCTCGCGGCCCTGACCGCGGAGAACGCCGATCTACGTGCCCGCCTGGAGCAGAGTGAACGGGCTCGCGGCGACCTCGTGCAACAGACCGAGCACGTGATCGAACTGCTGGCGCAGGCCCGCCGCGAACTGCGCGCGCAGAAACCCGCCGGCAGCTGAGCGGCGGGGCCACAGCGGTGCTCAGCCGATGCCGCGTTCGAGCCGTTTGCCGAGCAGGCGCAGGAAGGTGCCTTCGGGGCTCGGCAGGTCCGAACCGGCCCTGGCCCCCAGGAACTGCCCCCAGCACTGCCACTTCACGTAGTCGGTGGTCCAGCGCAGCGCCTGCGCCTCTTCGCCCGGCGGCAGCCCGAGGCTCTTCACGTAGTCGCAGTGTTCCTTGGTCGCATGCGGGATCGCGCCGTCGAGCGCCTCGCGCGTGGGGATGCCGACGAGGCCGAACAACTTCACGAGGTTGCGGTGGTCGCAGAACGTGCGCTTGCCTTCGGCCCACGCCGAACGGTCGTGGCTGTGCATGACGATGGCGCCGCCGTGGTGCGCCAGCGTGAAGCCGGCCGCGATCGCGCGCTTGCCGAACCACACGTCCTCGCCAAAGCGCCGCGGGCCGAGCGGGAAGCGCTCCCACGCCTTGCGCCGGATCATCGACGCGACGTTGTCGAACGCGCAGGTGAACAGCCGTTCGAACGGTTGCAGGTCGTCCAGCGTCTTGCCGTCAGGCAGCCGCTTCTTGGTGATGCCATCGCCCCAACCGGGCCAGCCGAGGATGCGCCGCTTCATGACCGGCTGGCATCGGGCGCGCGGGATCTGCCGGCTCCAGGCGCCGACGACCATCGGATCGGCGAACGGCTCGACCATCTTCGCCAGCCAGTCCGAGCCCTGCATAGTCGCGTCCTGCACGAGCAGCACGACGAAGTCGCCGGTCGCCATCCCGATGCCGAGGTCACGGGTTCGGCCGTGGTCGAAGTCCTTCTTGGAAATCGAAGTGACGCGGAACCCGGCCCGCAGCAGGCGATCGACGGTGCCATCGCAAGAACCGCTGTCGACGGCGATGAGTTCGTCGAAGGCAGGGTCGCGCTGGGCGAGGATCGCGGCGAGCACTTCGTCGAGCAGGGGCCCCGAGTTGAGCGTCGGCATGACCAGGGATGTGCGCACGCAGCAGATGTTGCCGCCCAGACCACCCGCTCGCTACCCTGCGTCAGACGGCATCAGGGTAGTACTTGCGAAAGATCTCGTACAATCGCTTCGTGTTGGTCACGAACGTCGCCAACGGCGGCGCGACCTTCTCCGAACCAAGCCATGTCGGCGCGACTACGGGCAGCCCAAGAAACTGGAAAACCCGGCCGGACGCCTTGCTGACGTCCTTGGCGATTTCGTCCTCATAGCTGATCTGCACCATCTTGCAGCACTTGCCGATGCGATCGAAGGCTGCCCGGATTGCGATCGCCTCCTGGCAATAGAAATGGAAGTCGTTGCCCGAACACTCGAACGGAGCGTTCGGGTCGCTCACGGTGGGTTGTGCGTGGTAGAACGAATGCCAGCGGCCTGATCGCATGGCACGTTGAAGCGAAGCGAACTGCGCGACCAGGTCGCGCCGCTCGATTCGGACCACGGCGACGTCGCGCAGCGATTCATGGGTTTCGAACGCCTTGGCGAGATCCTCCGCCTCGGCCTGGGAGCCAACCGCGACCTTCACCCCATTCGCCAGTGCTGTGGCCTTTGGTACTGCTTCGGTGCCGCCGTAACCGAGCAGGTGCATCCCCTTCAACCCGCACGGGATCATCGACAAGGCGTCGATCAGGACCCCGTAGCCGTTGTCGCGTTCGAAGTCGTTCACGCCGCTCACGGTGAACACCGCAATCCCCTTGGTGAAGAACGGCGCCACCTTGAGTTCATCCATGCTGGACCGCACGTTCGGGTGTCCCTGCAAGGCCTGTTGGATGACGGTCGTACCGCTTCGCGCCATGCCGATGGTGACGAACCGAACACGAGAAGATGACTCCATTTGTGACCTGGGTACACGAAGTGGCTGGCACCGTGCAATACGCCAACCTGGCAACCTGCGGCTGCGATTACGCGGAAACGCCGGCGCGGTCGTGCAAATCGAAGGCACCAACGAGTTGTCAAGCTGACCTTTGCGCCGACTCCTCCGCTCAGGGATCATGCTGCCCCGAGCCAACGGCCGATGCGAGCAACCAGTCGGCGCCAAACCTCGCGATCACTTGTAGTTGCATGGCCCTGGATCCCAACCCGCACACGCCAACGCCGACGCCAAGCGACGCCGTTGTGACGTTGCCAAAGGCGTTTCTGGACCTTCGCCGGTCGCTCGCGAAACTGCCGCTCGCGCGAGCGGACGAACACTGGACAGCTTGCGCCGCACCAGGAACGGTGCTCGCGATCGCGGCGAACGGCCAGCAGGCGCCTTGTGAGTTCGCGCCACTTCGCCACCTCCCCGACGACGTTGCGCCCACCACGGCAACCCTGCGGCGCCAGTTAAACGAGGGCCAATTCCCGCTCGATCCGTGCCGAACCTGCGCCGAATGGCTGGCCGCGGAGCTGCCGGCGCCGCCGCTGCGGGACTACGGCCAGCTGCCGTTCTTGCCGGAGCCTACGCACCCCCGCGTACTGGTGCTGGAACTTGCTGAGCCCGGGCTGCCCGCAGCAGCCGTCGCCAGCCTGCCCGACTTGTGGCACCGCCTCGAACGCGTTGCCCTCGAAGCCGGCACCTTCCCGGCGTCCGTGATCGCGGCGGCCCTGGCAGCTCTCCCGACCACCTCGCCGGCACCGAAAGTCGAACTTCGCACCAGCAACGCGCACGCACTCAAACAGCTGCCGAGGTCGGTCCCGCTTGCCCAGATCGAGTTCACGATCGCCGAGTTCGATGCCGGCACACTCGAACTCGCGAGCAATGCTGCCCAGCGGCTCGACGCGCACCTGCAGGCGCGCTTCGTCCTCACCCCCAAGCACTGGCACTGGCTCGAGGAAGTCGTCCTTGGCTGCTCGGCCCGTGGGATTCCGCTCGAACTCGTGACCCTGCATCGCGGCGGTGTCCAGCCACTCGCGGAGCTCCGCACCGACGACCTCAGGTTCGTGACGGGCCATCTGCTCGGCTGCTGGCCCCGCCTCGGCGCCGCACGGCCGAAGGCGCTGCGCCCCGGCGCTTTTGGCGATCTTTGCAACGAACTGCGGCACCTGCTGCGCCTGCGTCTGGAAGCGGACGTGAAGAGCCCGACCGCGCACGGCCGAATTGCAGCCTCACTGCCAGAGGTGGATCACCCCGACCTGCGGGACCCGGCTCGTCGGATGGCCTGGCTCCGGGACCTGTTCGGCAATGGCCACCTGGCCGTCGTCGCCGAATGGGTCGTCGCGCTGGCGTGCAACTCAGCCGATTCGTTGCAGACACCCTGGCTCCGTGCGCTCGTCCATCGCCTTGCCGCCGATCGCCGGGATCCCGCCCTCTTGGACGCCTTGCGTCGAGCCTATGCAAAGCCATCCGAACGCAAGCGCCTTCGCGTTCAGGATGATGCCTTCTCGCGCGAGTTCGACCAAAAGCCGTTCGGCGGGCCTTGGGCGGAACGGCTCGGCCTTGCGCACGAAGGCGGCAACCGTCGGCGCCCTTTCCCAATCGGGAAGCCGCGCCAACCACGCAGCGGCGCGACCGCCGACGTGACGGTGCTGATCCCGTCGTACCAGCACGCCGCCTACATCGAAGAGACGATCGGCAGCGTCCTGGCGCAGCGCTACACGAACTTCAAGCTGCTGGTCGTCGACGATCGCTCTCGCGACGACACCGTGGAACGGGTGCGTGCGTTCGTCGATGCCAGGATCGAAGTCCGCGTCAACGACGAGAACCTTGGCCTCGGCAACAGCGTCCTGCAGGCGCTCGCGACGATCGACACCCCGTACGTCGCCCTGCTGAATTCTGACGACCTGTTCCACCCCCAACGGCTCGAACGCTGTCGCGAGGTCCTGCTACGCGATTCCGCAGTGCAACTGGTCACCACCAACTTGTCGCTGGTCGACGGCAACGGAGGCGAATTGCGTCCGGACAACGCCAGCCTCGTGCTGGATGGTGTCCTGGTTTTCGACTGGGTTCACTGGTACCGCCGCGTCACGCCAGCCGCGGACCTACCCGTCGACCAACTGTTCCCGGCCTTGCTGGAGAGCAATTTCCTCGCCACCAGCAGCAATCTCGTCTGTCGCACGGATTGGCTGCGCAGCCAGGCCGAGTCGTTGCGCAGCCTCAAGTACTGCCTCGACTGGCAACTGTTCCTGCAAGCTTCGCTCGAGGGCACGCTGCACCATCTGCACGAGCCCCTGGCAGCCTACCGACTGCACGCAACCAACACCGTGTGGTTCCGCGAGGGGCGTCGCTGGTCGTACTACCTGGAGGTCAATCGCGTCGCCGCGACCGCGCTGCGACGGCACGCGGCACGCGATCGTGGCGAGTCCAAGGCGACCGCTCTGCCCTTGCTGGAAGCTGTCGCTGCCCATGCCGCATCGAATCGCGAAACGGACGGGTTCGCGTTGTTCCTCAACGCCGTGCTCGACACCCTGGAACTGGATCGCCTGGCGCAGGACTCGCCGCATGCACGGGAACTGATCGAACGGCTGAACCAGTCGGCCGAGCAAGTCCGCGCCTTGCGCGACGCGGCCCCGACCGTCGACCCGACCACTGCACGACGCACGGCGTCGCAGCTTCAACTCGGCCTGCTCGCGGGCGAACAGCGCGACATCGAACGCGACACGAGACGTTGGCTGCAGGGCTATTGCGCCACGTTGGAGTCGCGGCTCGCCGATGCGAACGGCAGCACCACGCGACTGGAAGCGGACAAGCAGACCCTGCGGCAGCGTCAGGACGAACTCGACCGGATGATCCGCGGGCACGTCGACCAGGCCCGCCGCCTGGAAGCGGACCTGCACGCCGCCAACCAACGTGAACAGACCCAACGGCAGCGCGCGGAACATGCCGAGCAACGCAGTGGCAGCCTGCAGCGGGATCTGGATGGTGTGCGCGGCGACCTCGCTTCGGCCCGCGGCGCCGCCAGCGCGCTCGCCGATCTGCGCCAGTTGTTGGACAACGAACTCAAGACGTTGCGCAACGAACGTGACGCCACTCGCGCCGAACGCGACACCGTGCGCAACGAACGCGATGCCACGCGTGCCGAACGCGACGCCTTGCGCAACGAACGCGACTCCACCCGCGCCGAACGCGACACCGTCCGCAACGACCGCGATGCCACCCGCGCCGAACGCGACGCCGTGCGCAACGAACGCGACGCCACCCGCGTCGAACGGGACGCGGCCCGCCGGGAGACCGAAGCCGCTCGTTCGGCGAACCGCGAGCTGGAGTCGCGGCTCGCGGCGGAACAGACGACCGCCGGGAAACTCGTCGCCCAGCGGGCCGAGCTCGAGAACACCCTCACCCGCGAACGCGCCGAAACTCGCAGCCAGGCGGAACAGGCAGCCGCCGAACAGCAGCGGCTGCACCAGCAGATCCAGTCCGAGACCAAGGCCAAGGACGCCGTGCGATCGGAGCTTCAGCAGACGTCGCGCCAGCGCGATGACGTGCAGAAGCGACTGGACGCCGAGATCGCCCGCGTGCTCGACCTCCAGCGAGTGAAGGCGGAGCTCGAGAACCGTCGAAACGAGCTGGTCGGAACGCTCGCCCGCAGCCGTGATGAAATGGCGCGACTCCTCGGTTCGCGCGAATGGCGGTGGGGTAATTTCCTCTGGAACAAGATGCCTCTCGCCTACGTCTCCCGCCGCGGCAAGAAATGGTACCGCCGCCTGCTCGACGCGAAGAACCGCTTCGTGATGATGTTCCGCCGCCGCCACTCCGCCGAAGGCACCGCCGTGGTGACCGCGTGCTGGCAGTGGCCGATCTACAGCCACACGTTCGTCTACCAGGAGATGATCGGGCTGTCGCACCTGGGCCTCAACGTCCGCTTGTTCCACTGGGACCTGGGCGACACCTCGCAGCTGCACAAGGCCTTCGGCTACCTCGCCGACAACCGCACGATGCTGCAGCCGATCCAGGAGAACCACGTCCGCGACAAGGAGCACTTCGAGAAGACGCGCCCGGGCCGCCTGCGTGCGTTCCTCGAACGGGTCGCCAAGGCGACGGGCCGCAAGGTCGAGGATCTGGAGAAGGAGTCGATCGTGCTGCAGGGCTGCACGTTCGCGCGCATGGCCGAGCTGGCCGGAGCGACCTACCTGCACAGCTACTTCTTCTACGACCAGACGTTCATGGCCATGCAAGCGGCGTGGCTGCTGGACCTGCCGCGCGGCGTGTCGTGCTACGCCGACCACATGCTTGACGACTACTCGTTCAAGCTGGTGCCACTGCACGTCGAGCTGTGCGACGTGATCGTCGCGACCAGCGCCCGCATCAAGCGGGAGCTGTCGCAGATGACCGGCGGCCGCTTCGACGACAAGATCATCGTCAAGCCGAACGGCGTCGACGGCGCGCGTTTCCCGCCGGTCGTGCGCCAGGACCGCAAGCCCCGCGATCCGTTCGAGGTCGTGTCGATCTCGCGCATCGAACCGAAGAAGGGTCTCACCCACCTCGTCGAAGCGGTCGCGCAACTGAAGAAGCTGGGCCTGAAGGTGAAGGCCCACATCGTCGGCAGCAAGGACGCGCACAGCAAAGGCAGCCTCGAGTACGCGGCCGAGTTCGAGCAGCGCATCAAGGACCTCGGCGTCCAGGACGAGGTCATCCTGCACGGCATGAAACGGCAGGAGGAACTGCCGCCGATCCTGCAGCGCTGCCGCGCGTTCGTGGCGCCCTACGTCGAGATGGGCTCGGGCGACAAGGACGGCATCCCGACCGCGATGCTCGAAGGCCTCGCCTCGGGGCTGCCGGTCGTGACCACCGACTCCGGTTCGATCCTCGAGGTCGTCACCACCGAGATCGAGGGCATCGTCGTGCCACAACGCGACAGCAACGCGTTCGCCCAGGCTCTGCAGCGACTGATCGAGGACCCGGTCCTGGAACGCCGCATGGCCAAGGCCGCGCGGGCGCGTTTCGACCGCGAGTTCGACATCCGCGTCACCGAGGTTCGCCTGCACGAACGAGTCGCCCGACTGCTCGTGGCGAAGAAGCGCTCCAAGCCGGCGCCGGCGAACCCACCAGCCCGCTGAGCGATGCGGCTGCTGTTCGTCATCCACCAGTTCTTTCCCGACTGCCAGTCGGGCACCGAGCAGTACTGCCTCGCGTTGGCGCGGGCGGCTCGCGCGAACGGCGACGAAGTCACGGTGCTCTCGCTGCACTGGGACCACGACCGCGACTGGCCGGCGATCAAGTTGTTCGAACAGCCGTACGACGGCTTCCGCGTCCTGCGGTTGAACCACTGGCGGCGAATCGCCGCCAATGACGTGCTGCGCGACTACGACAACCGCCACCTCGAAGGCTGGTTCCGCGCGGTGCTCGACGACGTCCGCCCGGACGCGGTGCACTTCTTCCACCTGCGCCAGCTCGGCGCCAACCTGATCCCGGTCGCCCGGGCGCACGGCGTGCGCAGCGTGGTGAGCCTGATGGACTTCTGGTACCTGTGTCCGCGGTTCACGCTGCTGCGCAGCGACGGCACGCTGTGCGCGGGACCGCCTGCCGGCGGTACTGGCTGCGCGCCGTGCCACGCCCCGGAACTCGCCGAGGTCACGCCCACGTCCGGCTCGCCGCTGCTGACCAGCGAACCGCCGGCCCGTCTGCGCGCCCTGCTCGACCGCCCGGCGGCGATGTTGCGCAACCTGGCCACGGCCGACGCGATCGTGGCGCCATCCCGATTCCTCGCCGACATGTTCGCCCGCAATGGCCTGCCGCGCGACCGCGTCACGGTGATCCCGTACGGGCTCACCGCAGGGCGGATCACGCCGGTCCCGGCGACCCGCCCACGCACGCCGTTGCGACTCGGCTTCTGCGGCGTGTTGTCGCCATGGAAGGCCCCGCACCTGGCGATCGAAGCGGTGCGCGGCAGCACCGCGAACGTGACGTTGACGATCCATGGCAACGCGGCCGAGACGATGTTCGCCGACTACATCGCCCGCTGCCGCACGCTCGCCGGCGACGACCGCCGCATCACGTTCGCCGGCCCCTACGGCGAAGCCGACACCGGCCGCGTGTTCGCCGGGATCGACGCGTTGGTGGTGCCGAGCACGTGGTACGAGAACACGCCGTTCGTCGTCCTCGAGGCATTCGCTGCCGGTGTGCCGGTCCTGGCCTCGGAGCTCGGTGGGCTGGCCGAGGTGGTCCAGCACGAACGCAACGGCTTGCTGTTCCGCGCCGGCGACGCCGGCGCACTGCGGGTCGCGGTGGAGCGCCTGGCCGGCGACGCACAACTGCACGCCCGCCTGCAACCGACGGCCCCGCACGACGTCGCCGTCGACGGCGCGGCCTTCCGGCGACTCTACGCCCGTCCCTGAACGCGCCCGGCCAGCAGGTCGCGCAGGACCGGCAGCAGTTGCGCCGCCGCGGCGACGTGGGCTTCCGGACTCGGGTAGTACTCGTTCCACAGCCAGCCGTCCCGCAACACTGCGCCGTCGATCGGTGCCGACGCGGCCCACAAGCGCTGCGGCATGCCGTCGCTGCACGTGCACTCGCGGCAGGCGGTGAACTCGGGACGCACGCGATCGACCACCTCGCGGTCGAGCAGTTGCGGAAACGTGTTCAGCACGCCGTGGTCGCTGCCCCAGTCGACCGTGCCCGACCGCACTCGATGCCTTCGATTGCGTCGAGATCGGCAACACGCTCTGGCGCCGGAAAGCAGTCCGCCAAGGCCGCCGCGACCCGATGGCGGCGACGCCCAGGCAGCAACCGATCCGTCCCCGGCATCACACCTGACGACCCCCGCGCCCCAACGTCAGCACGTTGACCAGGGCACTGCCCCAGCGCCACTGGCGGCTCGACCGGAGCGCCGCTTCCCGGTGCTTGTGCTGCTCGAGTTCGGCATCGAGGCGGGCGATGCGCATCTGCAGATCGGCGACATCGGGCCCGGACCCACTGCGAACGGCCGACCTCGGTGTCGGCGCCGGTGCCGCACTCGCCGGCTTGCCGTCGAGATGCGCCTGGTAGATCTCGACGCTGCGTCGGCCGATCGCCGTGTCGGTGAGCCGCTTCTCGACCTCGGCGCGGGCCGCGGCGCCGCAACGATCGCGCAGCCGGTCGTCTTCGATCATGCGCTGCAACGCAGCGACGAACGCCGCCGGATCGCCGTTCCTGGCCAGCAGCCCGGTGCGTTCGTGTTCGATCAGTTCCGGCATGCCACCGCAATCCGACGACACGATCGCTCGCCCAGCGGTCATCGCCTCGAGGCAGCTGTACGGACAGTTCTCCCACAAGCTCGGGATCAGGAAGATCGAGCTCGCCTTCAGGCACGCGCGCACGTCGGGCAGCGTGATCTGGCCGAGGTAGAAGAAGCGCGACTGCAGCTGGTGGTCCTTCACCCACGGCAGGATGCGCTTCTCCATGTAGCCGAACAGATCGCGGCCGGCGAACACGAAGGCGATGTCCTGGTACTTGGCGAGCGTGCCCTCCACCATCTTCTGCACGATGTGGATGCCCTTGCGCTCCTCCATCCGGTTGGCGAAGAAGATCAGCTTCTTGTCCTTCGGCAGGCCGAACTTCGCGTGCACGTCGATGCCTTCGTCACGGTCGAACAACGGCACGTCGATGCCGTTCGGCACGACGTGGATGGGCTTGCGTTCGCCCATCTTGGCGTGCACTTCGTCGGCCAGGAACCGGCTGCACGAAGTGAGCACCGACGCCTGGTTGATCGCCAGTTGCTCGGCGAAGGCCGTCAGCACCCGGTCGATCTTCGGCGTGTCGTAGATGCCCATGATCAGCCGCGCCGGCGAGTGGAACTTGATCGCCGTCGGCACGCTCAGCATGGTCGTCGTGACCATCGCGTCGGCGCCGCACTCGGGCGCCTCGACGAAGTCGAACGGCTTCCTCGCGTGCGCCTTCGCGAAGACTTCGAAGGCGTCGGTCGCGGTCGTGACGCGATTCTGGAACCACCATGCCCGCGCCTTGCGCGCGTTGTCGAGCATGCCGTGCAAACAGCCTTCGCGCTTGACGCGCGTGACCTTGACGCCTTCGTGCTCGGAATGGGTGACGCCGGGCTTGGTCGCCCCGGCGAACACGTGCACGTCGTGGCCCAGCTTGGCCAGGGCCCGCGCCTGGTAGTACGCGTACGTGCCGATGCCGCCGAAGCCGGTGTCCGGCGGATACTCGAAGCTGAGGATCGCGATGCGCATGGGTGGATGGTCGCCGCCGCAGCGGCGCAAGTTCACTTCCCGGGCAGTGTGCACTGCCAACGCCAGGCGTCGGCCATGCACTGGTCGAGCGTTCGTTCGGCGCGCCAGCCCAGGCCGGCGGCGGCCTGTTCGGTGTTCGCGTAGGCTGCGATCACATCGCCGGGGCGGCGCGCCGCGAACTCCCATTGCAGCTTCTTGCCAGTGGAACGTTCGAACGCGGAGATCACTTCGAGCACGGTCGAGCCGGTGCCGGTGCCCAGGTTGAACACCTCGACCGGGTCACTGCCCTTGCCCGACAGCAGGCGCTCGAGCGCGTAGATGTGCGCCAGCGCCACGTCGACGACGTGGATGTAGTCGCGAATGCAGGTGCCGTCGCGTGTGGGGTAGTCGTTGCCGAACACCTTGAGCGGCCCACGCAGGCCGGCCGCACTCTGGGTGATGAACGGCACCAGGTTCTGCGGCACGCCGAGCGGCAGCTCGCCGATCTTCGCCGACGGGTGCGCACCGATCGGATTGAAGTAGCGCAGCGCGATGGCGCGAAAGCCGTGCGCCCGCGCCGCGTCGCGCAGGATCTCTTCGCCCACCTGCTTCGTGTTGCCGTACGGCGACTCGGCCGGCTTTACCGGCGCGTCCTCGCGCACCGGCAACGTGTCGGCCTGGCCGTACACGGTGCACGACGAACTGAAGATGAGCCGGCACTGCGGCTGCGCGGCCGTGAACTCCAACAGGTTGAGCAGCGAGCCGAAGTTGTTGCGGTAGTACGCGAGCGGCTTCTGCACCGACTCGCCCACCGCCTTGAAGGCGGCGAAATGGATGATGCCGGCGAGGTCGGGCATGCCGGCGAGCAGCGACCGGCACGCCACCGGATCGGCCAGATCGACGTTGGCCCACACCGGCCGCTGGCCACTGATCGCCGCGATGCCGTCCAGCACGTCGGCGCGCGTGTTGGCGAGGTTGTCGACGCAGACCACCCGGTACCCACGGGCGAGCAGTTCGACCGCCGTGTGCGAACCGATGAAGCCGAGACCACCGGTGACCAGGACCGTCTTCATGCGTTCTTGCCGCTCACTTGCGGGCGTAACCCTGGAAGTCGCGATGCTCCTGCTTGTGGAGCACTTCCTTCGGCAGCGCCTTGAACGCCGCGTAGGTGATCTTCAAGCCCTCGGCGCGCGACACCTTCGGCTCCCAGCCGAGGATCGACTTCGCCTTCGTGATGTCGGGGCGCCGCTGCGTCGGATCGTCCTTCGGCAGGTCCTTGAAGATGATCTTCTGCTTGGTGCCGGTGAGCTTGATGATCTCTTCGGCGAACTGCAGGATCGTGATCTCGTCGGGGTTGCCGATGTTGACCGGATACGGGTAGTCGCTGTGCAGCAGGCGATAGATGCCCTCGACGAGGTCATCGACGTAGCAGAACGAACGCGTCTGGTTGCCCTTGCCGAACACCGTCAGGTCTTCGCCGCGCAGCGCCTGGCCGATGAACGCCGGCAGCACGCGCCCGTCGTTGAGTCGCATGCGGGGGCCATACGTGTTGAAGATGCGGATGATGCGCGTCTGCAGGCCGTGGTAGGTGTGGTAGGCCATCGTCATGGCCTCCTGGAACCGCTTCGCTTCGTCGTAGACGCCGCGCGGCCCCACCGGATTGACGTTGCCCCAGTATTCCTCGGTCTGCGGATGCACGGTTGGGTCGCCGTAGACCTCGCTGGTCGACGCCACCAGGATGCGGGCCTTCTTTGCCTTTGCGAGACCCAGGCAGTTGTGCGTGCCCAGCGAGCCGACCTTCAGCGTCTGGATCGGGATCTTCAGGTAGTCGATCGGCGAGGCCGGCGAGGCGAAGTGGAGGATGTAGTCGAGCGGCCCTGGCACGTGCACGAAGGTCGAAACATCGCGGTGGTAGAAGGTGAATGCCTTCTCACGGAACAGGTGCTCGAGGTTGCGCAGGTCGCCGGTGATCAGGTTGTCCATGCCAACGACCTCGAAACCTTCCCGGAGGAAGCGGTCGCAGAGATGGGAGCCGAGGAAGCCGGCGGCACCAGTGATCAGAATGCGTGGCATGTTCTTCTAGGACTTGCAGGCAGGCGGAGCGTTCAAGCGAGGGTAGCACGGCCTGCCCGCGAGGGCTTCTCAGGCTTGCGACCGCGTTGGTGACTCGGCGCAACCTGCCTGCGGCAACCGCCGCAGTCACCGGACGTGCGTTCAAGCGGATGCTCCCGACGGGTCGGCCCCATCGCAAGGATCGAAACGAGAATGGGATGCCGGAGCTGCGTCGGTGGCCCCTGACTCACTCCATCAAGCCTGGGGTCTTGCTTCCAGCGACGCGCAGCAGAAGCCGCATCTCGTCCCGGAAGGCCTCCTCATCGGCGCACGACTCGCGGAGGTCCGATTCGATGCACTGCCGCAATCGCGCTCGTGCGCGATACAGGTGCATGTAGATGCCTTGTGGCGACAGTCCGAGTCGTGCCGCAACCTCCGGGCCCTGCAGCTTGACTCCGTCCAAGGCGTCACTGCCGATCCCGTAGAAGCACTTGAGGGCCTCGGCCGATGCCGAACACGACTTGCCAAGTTCTTCGAGAGCATTGCGCAGGACATTCTGCGCCCAGATCTGCGTCGCGGTCGATGCCGCCGTGTCCTCCGCCATCAGCGCATCCAGCGCTTCGTTCGGCAGCGGCTCGTGCCCGCGGCTGTCGCGCCATCGCCGAGCGAAGTTGCGCAAGGTCCCGAACAAGAGCGCGCGGAAGCGGCGCTGTCGGTCGGCACGGTCCACGACCTTGGACAAGTAGAGATAGCCCCAGAACTCGCCTTCGGCAGCAGCCACGTCGGCGCCGCGCGGCAATGCGGCGGAAAGCACTTCTTGAACGAAGGGGCGATAGTGCCCGACGAACCACTGCCACGATGCCTCGGGCTCAGGCCCGTAGAGTCCGTCGATGCGTGCCCACCTGGTGGAGTAGGGGTCCGAGGTCTGCATGCGCGCAGATCATGCGGCAGGCCGTGGATTGCACCCAGTGAGAGGCCGCGCCAACCTTGTGAAAATATGTGATTCGAGCGTTAGGAACCGGGTGTCGAGCACAAGAACCAGCGGTCGTTACCACCAAGGTTGCTTGTGCCACCTTTCGACCAAGTCGGGGCAGTGTAGCGGAGCTCCGATAGGCTTCGTGGTTGCACCTTCGAGTCTCCTCCTCGCTGGCGCCACCACGGCTTGCTTAGAAGGGTCCGCTGCACTGCCTTCCTTCTTGTCGTGACCGATTCTACTGCCGGGGCGCTCGATGCGTCGGAGCCTTCGTGGCCATGCTTGCCGCTCGAGGTCCTTGCAGAACTGGAGAGGATCGAGTTTCGGGTCACCGGAGAAGAAGCCCGGGCCGCGTGCATCGAGCAGTTGATGCACGATGCCGAACAACTGCGCGGCGAGATTGCGCAATGGGTGCGACGAGTGCGTGGAGTCAGCGCGGCGGTGACGGGCGACGCCGATTGAGCCAGGGTGACGATCGTTGCAGCGCGCGGCGGACGGGGCTGCGTGCGCTCGATACTCGTCGGCGGAGAGGCGTCTGTCTGCGCCTGTTTGCGCATCGTCGTCGCACCCCATAAACTCACCCATCCTTGCAGCAGCTTGACGGAAGGGCGCCCGTGATGGCGTCCCAGGCCTTGGATACCGCGCGAGACAGGTTTGGTGATGACAGCAGAGCGAGACGGCGAGAAACCTGAAGCCAGCCTTCCATCGCTGGCCCGACCGGATGGTGCCTTGGTCTCGCTTCGTGCGGAGGCACAGCCTGAACTTGCAGCAGTCAGCGACTGGTCCCTGGGAATGGAGTTGCTCCGTCGGCTCACTGATCCTTCGAAGACTTGGCAAGGCAGTCAACTCGGCTGGTTGGGTGCCCAACTCCAGTTCGCGTGCCGGAAGACCTTCGATTTCCACGACAACCGATTTGCTCGGCGTCGCTACCTCGACCTCTACGGCGTCTTGCATGGGCTCGTCGAAGTGCCTCTGCCGCTACGCGGCGCGACTTTCGTCGACCTGGGTTGCGGCGGCGTGAATCCGCTGGGTTTGCTGGTGGTTTTCCTCGCGCTCGGAGCACAGCGTGGCATCGGAGTCGATCTCGACGAAGTGCAAGACATCGAGAACGCTACGCTTGCAGTGGCGGATGTCGCGTCGCACATGATCGTGGATAGCGGTTCCATTGCTTGGAAACACGCGTTGCCGCCGGAGCAGGTGCTGAAGAACCTCGCGTCCTTCGATCTCAAGAAGCTGCGCCGTGGCGATCACTCGGGCATTGACCACAGCCGTCTCCGCTTCTGCCGCGACTCGGTCTACGCGATGTCGATTGACGCTGGCGAAGCAGACGTCGTGATGAGTAACGCGTTCCTTGAGCACATCCCTGATGTGTCGCGTGGCGTACGTGAGATCGCACGCATCACAAAGACCGGCGGCTACTCAGTTCACTGCATCGACCTCTCGGACCATAGACGCTACAACAGCGGACGGGGTCCGCTCGATTTCCTGACGGAGCAACCAGGTGCCGAAATGGTGGCTGGCAGCAATCGTCTGCGCGCGTCGCAGTTCGTGGCGATCTTCGAGCGCGAGGGATTTGAGGTGGTCCGTGCGACGCCGCGAGAACCGACTCCCGTGGACGCGGAAATGCGCGCAAAGTTCGTTGAGCCGTATTGCTCGATGGCGATCGAGGACTTGTCGCCCACGATGCTCCATGTCGTGGCGCGTCGGCGGTGATTCAGGGACGGATCCTTCGCCACACGATCGGAAACGCATCGCCCTCGACGACAGCGCCTTCCGCGATCGGCGCTGTGCCGCGGAGCAATGGCTCGCAGCCATCGGCGACGCGGACGTGCGAGCCCATGTAGTTGCAGACCGCCTCGCGTCGCCAGCGCGAAGAACGGTTTCTGCCGCTGCCGTGCAGCGTGTGGCTGTGGTGGATCGTCGCCTGTCCGGCCCGCACGGGCACTGCGACAGGTTGCCACGCGGCTCCTTGTGGCAGGTACTCGCGGATCGCCTCGATCGGCGCGTCGAACGGGATCTTGGGCAAGAGGCCCCAGCGATGGCTTCCAGGCACGAACTGCAAGCAGCCGCTCTCCTCGTCCGCGTCGTCGAGCATCAGGTTGCACGTGATGTGGCACGCGGGTGCGGTGCGCGTCCAGTAGGAGTAATCCTGGTGCCACGGCACCACGCCCGGATGGCGCGGAGGCTTGGCAAACACCTGGTCGTGCCACAAGCGCAGCGCGTCGACTTCGAGCAACTGCGCGCACGGTTGCGTGATGAGCGGGTTGCGGACCAAGGCGTCGAGGACTGGATGCACGCGCCAGCCGCCAAGGAAATGGCACACGACTTCGTCGGGTCGCTCCGTGTAGGCGCGTTCGACTTCGTAGAGGCGCGGTGCAAGCTCGTCGAGGCGAACGATCACTTCGGCGACTGCAGTGCGAACATCTTCGACTGCAGTTGGCGCCAGCACGTCGATCGGCCCGAGATAGCCGTCGCGGGCGAAGGACTCGCGCTGCGACGCTGACAACCTCAGGGGCGCGGTCATCCGCGGCAGGCGATGGCGGTGAATGTGGCGCGGCGGTCCATGCACATACACAACCGCGCGCGCGCGCTCCGGGCAACCGGCGTCTTCAGCGAGTGACGCCGGGGTGTTGGAGCCTCAGCGAACGATGCGCCAGACGCAAGCTGCCAAGAGTCCCGGCTGCGTTTGGCAGCAGGCCGCTTCAACGCAGAGAGAACGCACCCCCGCTCACTTCCTCGGCACTTCGTGGCCGTTCGAGTCGGCAAGATTCGGCAGGCCATCCCACGCTCGGCGCAGGGCTCCGACCGTGCCCATGAGGCCGGCGATGTCCATCGGCAGGATCATCGAGTTGGAGCTGTTGCCCAGCGATGCCGCGACGGACTTCTGCGCCTCGAGGGCTTGCAGCGCGATGATGGCCTGGGGATTGGTGTGCAGCACTCGGGCCATCGCTTCGAAACCCTGTGCCTGACCTTCGAGGCGCTTGGACTCTTGCAAGAAGGCGGCCTCCGCCGCCAAGCGCTTTGCCTCGAAGTCGCCCTCGGCCCGTAGCACCTGCGCTTGCTTTTCGCCTTCGGCGACGAGGATCGCCGCCTCCTTGTGCTTTGCCGCCTTCATGACGTTTGCGCGACCTTCCAGTTCCTTCTGGCGTTGCTGGGACAGCGCGTCCTCGATCTCCTTCTTGAAGTGGATGGACTGGATCTCGACGCGCAGGACCTTCACGCCCCAGGCCTCCGAGGCGGCTTCGAGCGCTTCTTGCAGCCGACGGCTGATGTGCTCGCGGGACGAGATGATCTGGTCTGCATCGAGCTTGCCCACTTCTTGACGCAGCGTCGTGTGAACGAGCTTCAGCATCGCGTCACCGAGGCTCTCGACGCCGTAGAACGCGAGCGCCGGGTCGACGATGCGGAAGTAGGCGATGGTGTCGGGGTGCAGCTCCGAGTTGTCCTTCGCCATTGCGATGATCTCGACCGGGTCGAGCATCTGTTCGCGCAACGAGATGTTGCCCTCGCGGTCCATCAAGTAGTGCTTCTTCGGCTTGTTTGTCGGACCGGCGGCGTCTTCGTCCTCGATGTAGGTGAAGAGCGGCGATTCTGCGCCACGCGGTGGAGTCCGGATTCGATCGAGGCCCGGGACGATGAAGTGCAGCCCAGGGGGCAGCGTCCTGTGCCACCGGCCCAATCGCTCGACGAGGCGATTGGATCCCTCTGGGACGCGCAACAATCCCTGCTTCAGCACGATCCAACACGCTGCCAGGCAGGCCACCAAGAACGCAAGATCCGCCTGGTCGAATGCCGTCAGCGCCAATACTGCCGCGAGCGCGCGGTTGTAAGGAACGGGCAGCGCCGACAGGCACACCAACGCGCCGCCGGCGGTTACCCATTGGTCGGCGCGAACGGCCTCGATCCATTGCATGAACTGCTCCTGGCCTTGCGGCATCGAAAGGGCCAAGAGCCAACTTTGATCAACTGTCTTCATGGTTGTTTTCGTCGAGGCGTTGAGACACGACTGGCTGAACTACGAGAACGAGGCCCTGGTGCCCCAGGACGCGGACCTGTGCATTTGTGGTAAGCGCCGACCCATCGTGGGACCGAACGCGCCACTCTCCGTTGCGGCGCAGGAGGGCCCGGCCGGTCGATGGGTTATGTGCATCGACGTCGAGCAGCGTGCCTTCCAGGCCAATCAAGTCGGTGCTGTTGATGCGCTTGCCGGAGTCTCGCGACCACGTGCGCGCCACCTTGGGGTAACGCAGGCTCGCGATGACGGTCGCCACGGGCAAAGCGATCGCCTGGGTCGTGCCATCAGTTCCAGCGAAGGAAAGCAAGCCAACGACCGCGAAGCCAAGTCCTAGGCAAGCGAGGTAGTCGCTATTGAGCGCGATGACGTCGGCGATGATCAGGACGAGCGCGAGCGTGAGCCAGGTCCAGGGGCTCATGCCCGTGAAGATCTCTGCGATGAAGTCCATGTGTCTTTTCGAGCAGGGTCTATTGAGTCAGGGAGCAGATGCAGAAGTGCGGCATCCGTGCAGTTGTGGGAGGACCTTGTCGCGACACTGCAACCTGCAGAGCTAGCAGACCCTTCTGCGAGTGTTTGCACCCAGCATCCGGGCTTGAACGGCCAGCACAGGCGCGATGGGAACGCCGCGAGGGATCGTTCACCGGTCCCCAATCCGCGCATCGACGCCATTGGTCACCGTCGCAAAGCGACCGCCGCCGAAGAGTTCAAGCGCCAGCCCCTGCATGTAGATGTGCAGGCCCAAGAACACCGGATCCATCGGGATCGCGAGGTTCCACGCGGTCGTGTGCAGCACGTTGTTGGGCGGCGGCAGCGGGAAGTTGTGGTTGGCGGACATGTAGGCCATGCAGCCGGGCATGCTGAGGAAGTCGAGCGCGAAGGGCAGCGGCACGCCGTTGAACAACGTGTTGCTAAAGCCGAGGTAGCCCGCGCACGGCGAGAAGGTCGGCACGTTCGACATCTCCATCTGGAAGGTCTGGCCGATCACCGGCAGCGAGTCGTTGATCACCGAGAGCGTCAACGGGCCATTGCTGCCAACGCACGGCGAGCCGTAGCTGCTCGCGCGCGCGAACGTCGGCAGGCTGAGCTGCCACAGATCGTTCGTGTAGCTCGTGCCGCAGCCGCCGGCGAAGAGCAGCATGCGGTTGCCGCCGAGTTCGTGGATCAGTTGTGATCCGGTGCGCGCGCTCGGCACGGAGCCGGATTGTGCGAGGTGGATGGTCCATTCGGTGCCGTTCCACGACCAGACGTCCTGCTGGCAGCCGGACGCGGTTTCGCCGCCGTGCAGCACGACGCGCTCGGCGCGCGGGTCATAGGCCATTGCGTGGCCGTCGCGGGCGCCGGGGTTCCAGTCGCCGTCGGCGCGGCGCAGTTGCGTCGGGGTCCAGTTGGAGCCGTCCCATTCCCAGGTGTCGGAATAGTTGGTGGCCCAGCCAGCGGATGCGCCGCCAAAGAGCACAACCTTGCCGCGCGCTGGGTCGAAGGCCATCTCCGCGGCCCAGCGCGGCGAAGGCGCATTGGCGGGCGAGCGCTGCGTCCAGGTGGCGCCGTTCCAGGTCCAGGTTTCGTTATCGACCGCGCTCGCGGTGCCGCCGCCGAACAACACGGTCTCGTTGCGCAACGGGTCATAGCACAAGCCAACGAGTTGGCGCGGCGAAGGCGACGTCGCGGGTGCGAGCTGCGTCCAGTTGGCGCCGTCGTATTCCCAGGTGTCGCCAAACTGCGCGTTGCCGAAGCCGAGGCCGCCAAATAGCACCGTGCGCTGCCGTGAGCTGTCATAGGCCAGTGGCGCAAACATGCGCCCGGGCGGCGACGCAGCGGGCGTGCGCGCGGTCCAATCGGTGCCGTTCCATTCCCAGGTGTCGTTGAGTTGGAACAACGTCTGGTTGAAGCCACCAAACATCACCGCAACACCGCGCGCCGCGTCGAAGGTCATGCCCGAACCCGAGCGATCGGGCGGCAGGGTGGCGGGGGATTGTTGCGCCCAGTTGGCGCCGTCATAGGTCCACGTCTCGCCGACCATCGTCGAGCCGTCGTAGCCGCCAAAGAGCACGCTCTTGTTGCGCACCGGGTCGTGCGTCATCGCAAAGCTATTGCGGGGCGAAGGCGCATTGGCGGTGTTGACGCGCGCCCAGGCGAGACCCGGATTGAGGGGGCCTGGGTTATTGCTGAGTTCCCAGGTGTCGGTGAGGAAGGCCGCATTGTCGCGGCCGCCGTGCAGCACGAGCCGATTGCGCGCAGTGTCGTGCACGAGCGCTGTGCCGTGGCGTCCGGATGGGTGGAGCGCGGCGCTGCCCTCGGTCCAGTTGGTACCGTCCCATTCCCAGATGTCATTGAGGCGCGTGGTGCCGGACTTGCCGCCGTGGACGATGGTGCGATTGCGCAGGTCGTCATAGGCCATGCCGTGGCGGGCGCGGGCGGG
>SXPB01000041.1 GCA_005776475.1 Planctomycetia bacterium | reverse complement strand
GGTCTCTCGATCGCTTGCCCGCAAACGCGATGCTGAAGACCCTCTCAGGCCATGGCGTTGTTACCAGGTTATCGACCATGTCCGCATGATCGCGGCAGGTGTGCATGAGGTGGTTCTTGAGTTGCGCGTCCTCAAACACAGGGACGCTCCGCTCGACGGAGCCCTGCTCCGATTTGAGGGTGTACAGGCCTTCACGATGTTCGCTGCCTGGGCTCTCGGCGCTGAAGTTGACCATTTGCAGTGTCGAAGGATCTGGGACTCTCGATTGCGTTGCTGGCTGTATCGAGTGCAAGATCGTAGCGGAGCTTGCATCACGTTTACCTTCCGCTCCCTTGATGGCATGTCCTACAGTGAATCGGGCGGATTGACTGCCCAACACGGTACAACAGCCGACGAGCGCCCCCAAGCGGGCGCTCTCGGCTGAGCACCAAAGACGTTGGGCGCACCGGGATGCGACCACAAACCTGAAGCAACTGAGTGCAGTAGGGTGGCTGCTTGCGGCGGCCGCGCTCACCTCAACGGTGCTTGTGTCGCTCCCTCTCGGTGCGTGGACGCTCGATGCGATTGACAGCTCCATGTTCCGTGCGTGGCGAGACCTGATCATCTACCTCTTGGCCGTACCCGCCCTCGGTGCATCGGTCATCACGTTCTGGGTTGGCGCAAGACTCCTGCGTCGACTTGGCATTGACGTTCAAAAGCATGGTAGTCTGGGCGCCCAACACGGTGCAGCAGCCGACGATCGCCCGCAAGCGGGCGATCGCGGCTCAATGCCAAAGACGGTGGGCGGGCAGATGAATCGCGTTCTCGACCTCATCAGCAAGCTGCGGCAGCAGTTCCCAAGGGTCTCCGGGGCGAGCCAAGACAAGGTCGCGGACTTCGAGCGACGCTTCGGAGTGTCTGTTCCGAATGACTTACGTACATTCCTCCTCGCCATTGATGGCACCGCAGGAGAATGGGATGACCAGTATCTGACTTGGTGGGCGGTAGATCGCATCAAGCCAGTCCACGATGAGCTTGTCGATTATCTTCCGGACAGAGACTTGTTCCCTGCGTGTTTTGTGTTTGCTGACTACATGGACAGCTCCTGGCTCTTCGCGATCCAGCTTGGCGGTGAGCGAGAGCAGATTGGTCGGGTGTTTCTCGTTGCCGTAGACGGCACTCGCAAGCCATCGATTGCACCGTCCTTTGGCAAGTTTCTTGATCTCTACTTCTCCGACGATCGCGGCATGTATCCGATATGATGCCGCCCTACACTCATAAGGCTACCCGCTGTCAATAACAGATTATCCGTCCGCCACGGCACCCGAGGTGCCGTGTTCGCAAGGTCGGTGACGTGTGCTAAGCGGCCCAACAAGACCTCGGAGCCGGCGAGCGCCGCAGCGCCGCAGCGGATTTGCTCGGGGCGAAGACTGCACTCAATGCGCTACTGGTAGCCGCCCTAATCACACTGGCCGCAACGAAGCGAACATCGGCACGCGCGCCGCGAGTTCGGCGGGGGAGCCGGAGTCCACCAGGCGGCCTTCCTGCAGCACCAGCACCCGATCGACGAACCGCAGGCACTCGAGCCGGTGATCGACGAGCACGACCGTCTGCGTGCGCGGCAACTTCGACAGGTAGTCGGCAACCGCAAGCGCGGAGCCCGGATCCAGCGCCGCGAACGGTTCGTCGAGCACCAGCCCAACGGCACCCGGCAACAGCGCGCGCGCGAGCAGCAGCCGCCGCACCATGCCCTGGCTCCATTCGACGCCGCCGGCAACCCGCACCGAAAGCACCGTTTCGAGGCCTTGCGGCAGCGCGCGCACCGCATCGCGCAAGCCGACGACCGCGAGCACCGCATCGATCTGCGCATCCGTCGGCGCCACCGCACGCCCGAACGCGAACTGCTCGCGCAGCGGCAACTCGAACCACGCCGCGTCCTGCAGCAGCACCGACAACCGCGCCCGGTGCGCGAGCGGATCCAGCCCGCGCAGATCGTCGCCACCGAACGCGACGACGCCGGAGTTCGCGTCGTAGAGCCGCGCCAGCAGCTTCACCAACGTCGACTTGCCGGAGCCATTCGCGCCGACGACCGCGACCCGTTCGCCAGCCGCAACCGTGAACGAAACCGCAGCCAACGCATCGCGCGTGGACTCCGGATAGCGGAAGGCAACCTCGCGCAATTCCCAAGCGATTGCGGCTGCAGCCGCACGTGGGGGAGTTGACCCACAGAGTTGCGGCTTGCGGGCCAGGAACGCGACGACCGTCGCCAGGAATTGCCGGTGTTCGCGCACCCCCGCCAGGCCCGACAGCAGATCCCGCACGCCGTTCTGCACCCGTTGTGCGACTTGCGCCTGCAGCACCAGCTCGCCGAGGGACAGCCCACCCGCCAGCGCCTGCCGCGCCAATACGTAATACGCCACGAACAACCCGGCGCTGCCGAGCACCGAAACCCACAATTCGTCGCGCGCCCGCCGGAACGCCAACGCCCCGAGCGATTCCCGCAGCGAACCTCGCAGCCGTTCCAACCGGTTCGCGAACCAGTCGCCGATCCCCAGCACCCGGACGTCCTTGCCGGTGCCGCGCCCGGCCAGCACGAGACCAGCCGTGCCGATGTCGCGCTGCACATGGACGTGCCGTTCCTGCCAGTCGAGCCGCAGCTGCGCGTGGCGGCGCCGCATCCAGGCCAGCGGCAGGATCGTCACTGCGACCAGGGCCGGCAGCCAGAACGTCACGCCGGCGAGCCAGAACGCCATCGTCGCCAGCCCGACCAGGGCGACGAGCACGGCCAGGCAATCCTGCACCAGCCGGACCGGCCGTTGGCTCGCTTCGGTGCCGGCGCGCTGCAGCAGGTCGTGGAACGCGGGCCGGTCGAAGTCGGCGAGGTCGAGGTTCGCCGCGTGCCGCTGCACCTGCAGCGTCACCGCGTCGGTGAGCCGGCGGCCGTGGTTCTCGCTGGCGACGGTGGCGAACGAGCGCAGCGCGCTGCCGAGCAACGCGACCACGGCGGCGGCGACGACGGCGAGCGTCGCGTCGTGCAGCGCCACGTCGGTGGGCGAACGGTTGGCGAGGCCGCCGGCGACCGCATCGATGAGTCGCTGCAACGCGACGAGTCCGGCCAGCGGCAGCAGAGCCTGCAGCACCGACAGGATGGCAAGCCGGAACACCGGGCCGCGGCCAGCGCCAAACAGGAACGGAGCCGCGGCGGACCAGGGGATCGGCTGCGTTCCGTTGGAGCCCTGGGCCATCGCTTGGTTCCGATAAGATTTGTTATGATAAGCTGGGCGGGGGAGCGGCAACGGACTGCGGTCAGGGACCTGCCGCCGCTGCCCCCAGGTCGAAGACCAGACCCAACCAGGCCGTGAAGTCCGGCGACGCCAGTCCTTGCAGGTCTTCGCCGAAGCCCACTTCGACACCCCAGGCCTTGGCCGGTGCATAGCGACCGCCAACCCAGAACATGATCTGGTCGCGGTCCGTTACCGGCAGCCCGAAGTTGCGCAACGTCGACGTCTCCCACTCGAACTGCGCGAACGCATGCAGGTCGCTCAGCAGCGGCAACTCGGCGGCGACTCCGAGTGACGTCACGTCGGCGAACGCAAGCCCGCTGCGGCGCGCTGGCCCCGGCGTGCCGGCGAACGAATGCTGCGCGTGCCCATAGAGCGCGACCGGACCGGGTCGCCACTCCAGAACCGCACCAAACGTCGCCTCGACCTCGCCGCTGCCGTAGCCACGTTCGTCGTCGCCGGTCGGCAGTTCGAAGCCGGACCGCAGCGCGAGCCCGAGCTGGTCGGGTCCCGTGGGCAACGCCGCATAGGTCAGCTGGAACGGCACGTCGAGCAGTTCGAAGCTGTCGCGTTCGACCTGCCACACCGTCGTGCCCGCACGCCGCGCTTCGATGCCGAAGTCGTCCTTCGGATTCACGTCGCGTTCCTGGTCCGGCAGCCCGAACACGTCGTGGTAGTCGATCACGAAGCCATCGAGGAACCCGCCGCTGGTGTGCGCGAACGGCAGTTCGGTTGCCAGTTCGAAGTTGGCGCCGAGTCCGACCCGGGCCCGGGTGCTGCTGCGCAGGTATTCGCCGTCCATCAGCCACGAACGACCACTGCCGGTGCCGAGCAGGAACAGGCTCGAGTAGGCGACATCGGTGCGCAGCTGCACGGCGTGCCTGGGCAACACGACGGCGCTGGCCGGGGCCATGTGCTGCACGGTCAGTTGCGCCGGGTGTTGGTTGCGCACGGGCATCGGGCCATGGAAGGTCGGCGCCGCCACGCACCCCGTGAGGGCCATCGCCACAACCAACCCACCCGCCGCGGTGCCTTGCATACCGCCGCAAACTAGCGCGCTGGACGGCGCTGGGCACGCAGGAGTTTCGCAGCGATCGCAGGCCGCGGGCCGGCCCCCTTGTTTCCCCCACGCCACCGCTGGCTAGACTGCCCCACCTTGCACTCCCGCATGCGCACCGTCCTGTTCTCGCTTCCCTGCTGCCTTCTCGCTGCGTGTGCCGACGGCGGCGACGAGGAACGGCCGCAGAGCGAAGTCCGCTTCTCCGCGACGCACCACATGTTCGGCTTCCGCGCGCTGCGCGGCTTCGGCACCTTCCCGGTGCCGGCGACGGCCGTGTTCACCGACCGCGGCACGCTGAACCTGTTCGACGACAGCACCTACACGGTGACGCGCAGCACCGGCACGTCGGGTTCCGAACGGTATGCGCTGGCCAACGAAGGCGACCTGTCCGTCTATCTCACCGGCTTCACCCGGGACGGCCAGCGCGAACCTTCGGTCGTGTTCCAGGGCGGCTACGGCCGGGTCGGCGCCAACGACCTGATCACGCCGGGGACCACGCCGGACTACTTCTTCACCGACCGCGTGTCGACCCCGTTCAGTGCCTCGCTCGGCCTCTACGTGGGCACCCGCATCGTGACCGGCAGCGTCGAGCTCGAAGGCGCCTGGCACGTGCTGTCGCTGCACACGGTGTTCGGCGCGTCGATCCTTTCGCCGGAGAACGTCGCCCGCGGCGCCCGCGGCGGCGTGTCCATCGCGGCCGGCGCCGCCGGCACCTCGCGCGCGATCAGCGGCACCGGCACGCAGGGCACCAGCGGCCTCACCTTCGGCGGCACCATCCAGAACCTGCTGACCAACGGTTCGGGCGACGGCACCTGCAACCTGACCGTGAACTACACGCTGACCGGCCAGGGCGCCGACTCGCGCGTGATGCAGGCCGTGGCCACCGACAAGCTGGTGTTGGCCCTCGACGAAGACGAAAGCGACAACGAAGCGGGGCTGTTGTTCATGGTGCGCAAGTTCGATGCGCCGGCCACCCCGATCGACAGCGTGCGCGTGCCTGGCACGTTCCTGTGCGGCGGCTCGACGATGTTCGTCAACCCGAGCAACAGCGGCAGCGACGCGTTCGTCGGGGCGGTCACGCTCGGCGCCAATGGCTCGTTCCGGCTCGACGCGGTGGGCAACGACGGCGACGACTTCACCTACCAGGGCACCTACACGCTGGCGCAGG
The DNA here is from genome assembly GCA_005776475.1 of Planctomycetia bacterium. Taxonomy (GTDB): domain Bacteria; phylum Planctomycetota; class UBA1135; order UBA1135; family UBA2386; genus UBA2386. Next base: position 981 of record SXPB01000041.1, on the reverse strand, counting down.
ACGGCGGCATGACGATCGCCATCAGCGGCACCAACGAACAGTGGTTCGCGGCCATCGACCGCAGCTACAACACGTTCGTGTTCGTCGACGACTTCGTCGAGACGCGCGCCAACAACATCCCCGAATTGAACTTGGGATTCTGCGTGCGCGAGAAGGCGCAATAGGGCCGAAACTCGCACTTGCTTGGCACTGGTCGGCGCGCATGATCGGGGCGTGACATCACCCGTACTGTCCCTCGATCTGCCGTTCGCGAAGCGGCTTGGCCGCGGCAAGGTCCGCGAGATCTTCGAACTCAACGGCGACCTGTTGCTGGTCGCTTCGGACCGCATCTCGGCGTTCGACGTCGTGATGCAGGAAGGCATTCCCGGCAAGGGCCGCGTGCTGACCGAGACGTCTTCGTTCTGGATGCATCTGCTGCGCGACGTGGTGCCAAACCACCTGCTGTCCTGCGACGTCGACAGTTGGTCCGACGTGCCGGCGGCCTTCAAGCCGGCGCTGCGCGGCCGCACGATGCGCTGCAAGAAGTGCAAGCCGCTGCCCGTCGAATGGGTCGTGCGCGGCTACCTGACCGGCTCGGGCTGGAAGGACTACCAGAAGCAAGGCGCGGTCAGCGGCGTCGCGCTGCCGAAGGGCCTTCTGCACGCGAGCGAACTGTCGCCGCCGATCCTGACGCCCTCGACCAAAGCCGAGACGGGCCACGACGAACCGATCTCGTTCTCGCGCGTCGTCGAACTGGTCGGTGAGTCGGTCGCCACGCAGGCGCGCGACGCCGCCCTGAAGCTCTACTCCACGGCGCGCGAGTTCGCGAAGGGCCGCGGCATCGTGATCGCCGACACCAAGGTCGAGTTCGGACTGCGCGACGGCAAGCTGTTGCTGATCGACGAGTGCCTGACGCCGGACTCGAGCCGCTTCTGGCCGGCCAGCGAAGTACGCCCCGGTGGCACGCCGACGTCGTACGACAAGCAGTACCTGCGCGACTGG
>SXPB01000329.1 GCA_005776475.1 Planctomycetia bacterium | reverse complement strand
GGGCGATGAACGGAACGGTCGAACCCTCGTCGAGCAGCTTGACCGCGGCGCTGACCTGTTCGGCGCGGCATTGCAGCTCGGAGGCGATGCGAGTTTCGATGGTGGCTGTCACGTGGTGTTGGCGCCGTCTGACCTCGGCGCGCCCGCAACGGTAGCGCGCGCTGCGTGTCGTTCCAGCCGCACGTCGCGTGCCCGGTCGCCGTCAGCGACGGTCGGTGTTCGCCGCCGCGGCCAGCTTGCGTCGACGAGTCAACCAGGCGATCACGCCGACGACGCTGCCCATGAGCACGGTCTGCACCCAGTCGCGGCGTTGGGAGTCGCGCGCACCGTCGAATGTGCGCAACACCGCTTCGATGGCGTTCGCCGCCTCGGGATCGTCCACGAAGTGCAGCACCTCGAAGAACTGCAGCGACGAACCCGCCGGCACCACGTGGTAGTCGATCAGCCAGCGCAGATCCTCTGCCTGCGGCCTCGCCCCGGTCGGCTCACTCCGAGCGCAGCGCGCGCACCGGATCCATCAGCGCCGCGCGCCGGGCCGGGTAGATCCCGAACACGATGCCGGTCGCGCACGAGATGCCGAGCGACAGCAGCACCGAGCCGGGCGTGATCACCGGCGTCCATTCGGTGAAGTGTTCGAGCGCGTGCACGCCGACCACGCCGAGCAGCACGCCGAGCAGGCCGCCGACCACTGCCAGCGTCACCGTTTCGACCAGGAACTGCAGCGTGATGTCCCACTGCGTGGCGCCGATCGCCCGGCGGATGCCGATCTCGCGCGTCCGTTCGGTCACGCTCGCCAGCATGATGTTGAGGATGCCGATGCCGCCGACGAGCAGCGCGATGCCGGCGATGATCGGCAGCACCACGTCGAAGGTGCGCTGCGCCTGCGCCCGCGAGCGCAGCAGTTCGACCGGCACCACGACCTCGTAGTCCTTCTTCGGATGGAACCTGGCGAAGATCTGTTGGATGCCGCGCGCGGCGGCGGTGACGTTCTCCTCGCGGTCGATGGTGCAGACGATCTGGTGCAGCTCGACGCGCGAATACTCGAAGCTGCCCGCTTCCCAGGTGCCCTTGGTGAGCCCGAGCCGATCGACGACGGTCTCGAACGGCACGTAGACCTCGAGCGCGCGGTCGTCGATGCCGAGGATGGAGCGGTCCGGGTTCTTGCCGGCGTAGTCCGGCAGCACGCCGACCACCTGGTAGTACTCGGCGCCGATCTTGAGTTGCAGCTTGAGCGGGTCGCCGACGTAGCGGGCCTCGCGCAGCACGCGGGCGCGCACGACGCAGACGCGGGCACGCGCCACCTCGTCGTTGTCGTCGAGCGTGCGCCCGACCATCGGATGCAGGTGCAGCCGCTCGAAGTAGCTCTGCGTGACGCCGCGGATCTTGGCTTCGACGCGACGGCTCTTGAACCAGGCCCAGTCCTTGACGTCGTGCACGGGCAGGGCGTCTTTGACCATCGGCAAGGTCGCGCGGATCTGGCGCAGGTCGTGGAAGGTGAGCCCGTAGCGCAACATCTCGTCGCCGTCGCCGGTCTCCTTGGCGTTCTCCTCCGCCGGCGGCTTCTGCGCGTTGATCAGGATGTTGCTGGTGCCGAGTTCCTTGATCTGCTCGAGGATCGCGGCGCGCGCGCCTTCGCCGGCGCTGACCATCGAGATCACCGAAGCGATGCCGAAGATGATGCCGAGCGCGGTCAGCAGCGAGCGCAGCTTGTGCCGCGCCAGGTTGCGCAGCGCTTCCTGGATCAGTTCGCCGAACATGCGGCACCTCCGGCAGCCGTGTTGGCGAGCGGGGTCGCGCCATCGTCGTTGGCGATGTGGCCGTCGCGCAGCGTGATGCGACGCGCGGCCTGGGCGGCGACGTTCGGATCGTGCGTGATCATCACGATGGTGGCGCCGCCGCGGTGCAGGTCGTGGAACAGCTGCAGGATCTCGGCCGAGGTCTTGCTGTCGAGATTGCCGGTCGGCTCATCGGCGAGCAGCAGCGACGGTTCGGCGATCAGGGCGCGCGCGATCGCGGTGCGCTGGCATTCGCCGCCGGACAACTGCGTCGGCCGGTGCGACAGCCGGTGGTCGAGGCCGACCCGCTGCAGCATCGCGCTGGATCGCTGGCGGCGGGCCTTCGCCGGCACCCGCGCGTAGAACAGCGGCAGTTCGACGTTCTCGGCGACGGTCAGGTGCTGCACCAGATGGAAGGACTGGAACACGAACCCGATGCGCGTCTTGCGCTGCCAGGACAGCGCCTTGTCGTCCATCGTCGCGGTGTCTTTGCCGACCAGGTGGTAGGAGCCGGTGCCCGGACGGTCGAGGCAGCCTAGGATGTTGAGCAACGTCGACTTGCCCGAACCCGACGCGCCGACGATGGCGACGAACTCGCCCTGGTGCACGGCGAAGTCGATGCCGCGCAGGACCGGCACCGGATGCGCTTCGCTGCCGTAGGTCTTGCCGACGTCGCGCAGCGCGATCACCGGAGTTCGCGGCGCGTCGCTCACGCGCCGCTCTTCTTGCTCGAGGCCTCCGCGGGCATGCCTTGGTTGGCGGGCTTGTCCGCCGCCGGCGGCTGCTTCGCGCTGCTGTCGCTGCGGCCACCTGCTTCGAGCAACGGGTTGTGCAGCAGCACGGCGTCGCCTTCCTGCAGCCCATCGACCACTTCCATGAAGTTGTCGTTGCTGAGGCCGGTGGTGACCTTGCGGCGTTGCGGCGGCGTGTTGCCGACCTGCACGAGGCAATAGGAAGCGCCGTCTTCGGTGAACACGCACTGCAGCGGCACCGCCAGCGCGGCCGGCCGCACGTCGATGTGGATCTCGACCTTGGCGCTGATGCCCGGGCGCAGTTGCACGTCGGGCGTCTGCATCACGACTTCGACGCCGAACTTCTTCACGTCGCCGCTGTCGCCGTTGCTGTTGGCGACGGTGGCGATCTTGGTCACTTCGCCGGCCAGCACCATGCCCGGATAGCTGTCGGTGGTGATCGCGGCCTTCAGGCCGAGTTTCACCTTGCTGATGTCGGCTTCGTGGATCTGCAGCTTCACCTGCATCACGCGCAGGTCGGGGATGGTGAGCAGGGTCTGGTTGCCCCACACGGTGCTGCCGGCCCGCAGGCGCTCGCGATACCACTCGTGCGGGTCGCCGTGCACGACGATGCCTGGGCACGGTGCGGTCAGGGTCATGTTGGCGAGGTCGGTGCTGCGTTCCTTCAGGCTGTCCTGCAGCGATTGCAGCTTCTTCTCGACCTGTTGCACCGTGACGCGCTTCTGGCCCAACGTGTTCTTGCCGCGTTGCTTCGCCGTCGCGAGATCGCGCTCGGCGTCACCGACCTTGGTGCTGTGGTCGGTGACCGTCATCGGGAACGTGTACTTGTCGAACATGCGCAGCGCCGCCTGCGCGCTCTCCTGGTTCACTTCGGCCGCTTCGAACGCGAGCTTGTGGTCCTCGAGCTCCGACTTCTTGATGTAGTTCTGTTCGAGCAGCTTCTGGCTGTCGTCCAGGTTCTTCTTGGCGCGGTTGAACTTGGTCTCGGCGTCCTTCAAGGCCACTTCGAGCTTGCGGCGTTCCTGCGGGGCTTCGCCGTCGCGGTACTTCTCGACTTCCTTCTGGGCCTTGTCGAGCGCGATGCCAGCCTTGTGTTCGGCGGCAGCGGTCTCACCTTCCTGGATCTTCAGTTCGCTGCGGGCCGACTCGACAGCCGTCTCGGTCTCCAGGATCTGCATCTTGATCTCGTCGATCTCCTTCTGCAGCGGCGCACTGTCGAGCTTGCACACGACGTCGCCCTGCTTGACCTCCTTGCCCTCCTCGATCAGGAACTCGATCTTGCTCTCGCCGCGGATCTTGGTGCGGACCCGCTGCGAATCCTTCGCGACCATCGTGCCGTTCTCGACCAGCGTGATGCGCAGGTCGTTGCGGCGCACGGTGTGCAGTTCGGCGCTGCCGACGCCGCCGGCCGCGGTCGTCTTGCCGCCCCAGGGCACGAACACGAGCGCGAGGCCACCGGCCACGCCGAGCACGCCGAGCAGGATTCGGTTCATCGCCAGCTTCCTTCGGCGTCGACGAAGAAGACGCCCATGTCCTTCAGCAGGTCCAGCCGAGCGATGAAGTGCTCGACCTTGAGTCGGATCAGCGCGTTCCGGGCATTCACCAACGCCTGGCGCGCTTCCAGCAGTTCGCGGTTGGTGACGTCGCCGGTCTCGTAGCGGATCTCGGTGACGGTGACGGCGCGTTGCTCCTGCAGGATCTGGTCCTCCTGTAGGGCGATGCGTTCCTCGGCGCTGCGCAGCCGGCGCACCGAGTCCTTGATGTCGAGTTCGACCTGTTCCTCGCGCAGTTGCATGGCGCGGCGCGCCTGGTCGAGCGCGATCTCGGCGTTGCGGAACGCGTTGCGCTGCGACTTCCGTTGCAGCGGCACTTCGAACGACAGGCCGACCGAACTGTTCCATTCGTCGGGCGGCGCGTGGCCCAGGTCGTTGCCGGCGCCGGCGGTGCCAAAGCTCGCCGTCAGCGACAGGTCGGGCAGCAGCGCGTTCTCGGCGAGACGCAGTTGGCGTTCGGTGTCCTGCACCTGTTGGCGTTGGGTGATCAGGTCGAGTCGGTTGTGGCGCGCCGCGGCGACGGCCGACGACACCTCGAAGCGCACCGGCTCGTACGGCGGTTCGCCGTCGACCAGTTCGATCGATGTCGTCGTCGGCAAGCCGAGCTGCACCTTGAAGTCGTCGATCGCGCGTTCGTAGGAGGCGCGCGCGTTGATCAACTGGTCCTTGGCCTCGATCTCGCGGCGACGCGCCAGGAACACGGTCTGCTCGCTGTCGCGGCCGACCTGCACCAACGCCTCGGCGCGGCGGCGGTCGAACACTGCGCTGTCGTAGTTGGCGTCTTCGTTGGCCAGCGTCTTCTTCTGGCTGGCGAGTTCGAAGAACTGGCGGGCGATGCGGATCGTGAACTCCTGGCGGAACAACTCGAAGTCGCGCACCGAGTAGGTCAGGTTGCGTTCGGCGGCGGTCAGCGGTTCGTAGGCAACGGCGGCGCCGGCACCGGCGAGCAGCGGTTGGTTGAGCGTGATCGAAGCCCCGGTGCCGTAGGTTGGATCGCCCGAGCCCGGGCCGAACGGCCAGTCGCCCGACACGCCGGTCGACAGCGCCACGGTGCCGCCGGTGGGCAGGATCTGCGACACCGACCAGTCGGTGCCGGCCTGGTGCGAACCGATGCCGCCTTCACTCTGCGGCCACAGGTAGTTGACCGCGGCGCGGAACTGCGGGCCGAACTGGAAGCGGGTGAGCGCGATCGACAGGCCGCTCTGGTAGAGCCCTTCGCGGCGGCTCAGGAAGTCGCGGTTGTGCTGCACCGCGGTGGCCAGCGCCCGGCGCAGGTCGAACGGTTCGCCGGGTGGCGGTGTGGTGGTGGCAGTGGCACCGGCGGGGTCGGCGGCCGCGGGGTTGGCCGGGTCGGCGGTGCCGGTGCCTGCGGCGGGCGTCGGCGTCGGCAGCGGCAGCGTCTCCGGGCGCAGCAAGTCTGTTTCGCGCGAGCCCAACGTGCGCGCGGTCGCTTCGGTCAGCACGGCATCGACTTCGCGGTTGGCCGATGCGGTGTAGGTCGCGGCGGCGCACGCGGTGAGCATGCAGGCGCCGAATGGGGCTAGGCGACGAAGGGGGTGTGGCTTCATGACGCTGGGGCGGCGTCGGACGTGACGAAGAGCCCGAAGGACTCCCCGCAGTAAGGAATCTTCCCGATTGAGTACAGGGACTCTGCCAATCGGCGGCATGGGGCGCTTCGCGGTGCTCGTGGCGGCGACGATGGCGGGCCTTGGCGCGAGCGCCAGGGAGAAGGTGATGCCGGCGATGACGATTGGATGGGCGTCGTTACGCTGCCGAACCCTCGCCGCCGCGGTAGGCGCCATGACCGAACCGAACCTGTCCAGTTTCCTGTGGTCCGTCGCCGACCTGCTCCGCGGCGACTTCAAGCAGTCCGAATCCGGCAAGGTGATCCTGCCGTTCACAGGGCTGCGCCGCCTCGATTGCGTGCTGGCCGGCACCAAGGCCGCGGTGCTCGCCGAACTGGCGACGCGCACCAAGGCGAAGGTCAACCCCGAGCCGTTCCTGTTGCGCAAGTCTGGTCAGTTCTTCTTCAACCAGAGCCCGCTCGACCTGAAGAAGCTGCTCGGCGACCAGGACCACATCGCCGAGAACCTGCGGGCCTACGTGCAGGGGTTCTCGCCGGCGGTGCGCGACATCTTCGAGCGCTTCGACTTTGCC
>SXPB01000328.1 GCA_005776475.1 Planctomycetia bacterium | reverse complement strand
CTCGGCCAGGGCTTCGCCAACGCGGTCGGCTTCGCGATCGCCGCGCAGATGGAAGCGGCGCGCTTCCAAAACCCGCTGCTGCACAACCGCGTGTTCGTCACTGCCGGCGACGGCGACCTGATGGAAGGCATCAGCTACGAAGCGGCGACGCTCGCCGGCCACCTCAAGCTCGGCAACCTCGTCTGCCTGTGGGACGACAACGGCATCACCATCGAAGGCCACACCGACCTCGCCACCAGCGAAGACATCGGCAAGCGCTTCTTGGCGCAGGGCTGGGACGTGCAGCACATCGACGGCCACGACGCCGAGGCGATCCGCAAGGCGCTGGCCTGCGCGTGCTCCGCCACCGAGAAGCCGCAGCTGATCTGCTGCAAGACGACGATCGGCAAGGGCAGCCCGAACAAAGCGAACACGCACGAAGTGCACGGCGCCCCGCTCGGCAAGGACGAGATCGCGCTGACCAAGAAGGCGCTCGGCATGCCCGCCGAGGACTTCCACATCGCGCCCGCGGCGCGCGCCGCGTTCGCAGCGGCCACGCAACGCAACGAAACGGCACGGCTGCGCTGGCACGGCGAGATGCAGGGCTGGGAAGCGAAGGCCCCGGAACAGGCCAAGGCCTGGAAGGCGTTCCGCACCCGCAACGTGCCGGCCGACCTGCTCGAACAGCTGGTCGCCGCCGCCGGCGCCGAACCCGCCGCGACGCGCGCGCTGTCCGGCAACGTGCTCAACAAGGCGGCCGAGCTGGTGCCGGGCTTCGTCTCGGGCAGCGCCGACCTCGACCCGTCGACCAAGACCCGCATCAAGAAGAGCGGCTCGTTCACCGCGAAGGACCGCACCGGCCGCACGCTGCACTACGGGATCCGCGAGCACGCGATGGGCGCGATCCTCAACGGCATCACGCTGCACAGCGGCTTCCAGGCCGCCGGCAGCACGTTCCTGGTGTTCGCCGACTACATGCGCACGCCGATCCGGCTGGCGTCGCTGATGAAGTGCACGACGACGTTCGTGTTCACGCACGACAGCCTGATGGTCGGCGAGGACGGCCCCACGCACCAACCGGTCGAACACCTGGCGACGCTGCGGCTGATCCCGAACCTGCATGTGTTCCGGCCGGCCGACGGCGCCGAGACGGCGGCGGCGTGGACGCATGCGCTGTCGCGCCGCGACGGGCCGGTGGCGCTCGCGCTGACGCGCCAGAACCTGCCGAAGCTGCCGCACACGGCGGGCTGGAACGCGCGCGAATCGCTGCGCGGCGGCTACGTGCTGGTCGACACTCCGGGGGCCAAGGCGACCATCATCGCCACCGGCGCCGAAGTCGGCCTCGCGGTCGAAGCGGCCACGCTGCTCGGCCAGCAGGGTGTGCCGACGCGCGTGGTGTCGATGCCGTGCGTCGAGCTGTTCCTCGGCCAGGACGCCGGCTACCGCGCGACGGTGCTCGGCAAGGCTGCGGTGTTCACGCTCGAGATGGGACGGCCGGAGATGTGGTGCCAGTTCACCGGGCGCATCGACCGCTGCATCGGCCAGACTACGTTCGGTGCGTCGGCGCCGGCAAAGCACGTCGCCGAGCACTTCGGCTTCTCGGCGACGAAGGTCGCGGGGCGGGTCAAGCAGGCGCTCTGAGCGCCTGCCCCGTTCACAACGGCTGTCGCTCGCCCTGCTCGGCGATGGCAAAGCCCGCAGCTTCGATGCGGGCGCGCAGCGCCGGATCGTGCAGCACCGGGTTGCTGTGGTTGCAGTGCAGGAACCGCAGCGTGCCCGGCCGTTGCCGCGCGCGGTCGGCGAGCCGCTCCATCGTGCGCGTCATCAGCGGATGCGGAATCTCGGCGAGGTTGCGGTCCGGCAGTTCGCGGCCGTCGTAGAAGGTGCCGTCGAGGTAGGCGACATCGACGCCGTCGAGCAGGCGATCGAGCAGGCCCGGCGCCTTCTCCCACGCGTCGACGTCGGGCACGAACAGCACGGTGCGGTTGGGCCCGCGCAGCACGAACGCCATCGTGTCGCTGAACTCGTCGCGATGCGGCACCTGGATCGCCGTGATCGTGAGCCCAGACCACGGTGCGAACGGTTCCCCGACGACGAACGGGCGCGGCGCGATCTGGTGGAGTGCCACCAACTGCTTCCACGGCGCCTGCGATTCGAGGAACGCGCAGAAGCGCGGCGACGCATGCAGCGGCACGTCGCGACTGCCGGCGACTTCGCGACCGAACCACGCGAGGCCGAGGTAGTGGCCGAGGTGCGCGTGCGTCGTCATCACCGCATCGACCGGCTGGCGGCCGCGGCCGTGCACCGAGGCGAGCTCGTGCAGCATGGCAACCTGCTCTTCGATGCGCGGCGTCGCTTCGACCAGCAGCAACTTCGGCGCACCTTCGCCGCGGCGATCGACGATGCCGAGCGCGGTGGGATGCAGCACACGCCCGCTGCGGCGCGCTTCCGCGCAGCAAGGCTGTTCGCAGCCGAAGTGCGGCAGGCCACCGTCCTGGGCGATGCCGAGCACGAACAGTTCGACTTCGGCGCGTGCGGGCGGCGGCGTCGCGCAGGCGGCCAGGGTCGCGATGACGACGCCGAGAGTCGGCCACGTCGCGTTCACAAGCCGTGCTCCGCTTCGTAGCGCGCCTTCACCTCAGCGAACTGCGCCCCACGCGGGTTGTGCAGCCCCGCCCATTCGAGCGGCAGATCAGTGGCGGCAGGGAACCCGGCAACTTCGGCTGCGAACGAACGCAGGATCTCATCCTGGAGCGCGAGGCTCGCACAGAGCACCGAGTAGTCCGGTGGCACGCCCCACCAATCGCTCCACAGGAACAATCCCGCCGACTCCGGACCGATCTCGTAGTGAAGCGTCACGTGGGCCTCGCCCTTGCGAAACGCGGCGACCAGGCAGATGCCGTCCCATGGCATCACCTGCGCAATCGACGACTGGGATTGGGCGGCCTTCTGCAGGGCGAAGGCATCCCAACGCGCGGCGCCTTCCTTGCCGCGGCTCACTGCGTAGCAGTACTCACATCCGCCGAGCAGCAGCAGGAGCCCGACCACGAACGCGCGCATTCCCATGCGCACAGTTCACCGCCGCGGCGCACTCGCGTCCAGCATCTCGCCTACAGCATGCCGACGACGTTGCCGTCCGCGTCGATGTCCATGCGCGCCCCACCCGGCACCTTGCCGAGCCCCGGCATCGTCATGATCTCGCCGGCGAGCGGATAGACGAAGCCTGCACCCACCGCGACGCGCGCATCGCGCACCTTGAAGCGGAAGCCGGTCGGCCGGCCCTTCAGGTTCGGATCGTGGCTCAGCGAGTACTGCGTCTTCGCCATGCAGATCGGGAAGCGGCCGTAGCCACGTTCCTCGAACAGCGCGAGCTGCTTCTCGGCCTCGGGCTCGTAGTCGACGCCGTCGGCGCCGTAGATCTTGGTCGCCAGCGATTCGATCTTCTCCTTCAGGCTCGCTTCATCCGGATACAGCAGCCGGAACGAACTCGGCTCGTCGGCGGCCTTCACCAGCGCGTGCGCCAGATCCTCGCCGCCCTTGCCGCCGTCGGTGAACAACGTCGACGTGTGCGCCGCCGATGCGCCAGCGGCGAGCGCCGCTTGCTTCACGAACTCGATCTCGGCGTCGGTGTCGCCGGGGAAGCGATTCACCGCGACCACGACCGGGATGCCGAACAGGCGCACGTTCTCGATCTGCTTCTGCAGGTTGCCGATGCCTGCCGCCAACGCGTCGAGGTCCTCCTGCTTGAGGCCGTCCGGCAGCGGCTTGCCGGCGACGATGGTGAAGCGGCCACTGTGCATCTTGAGCGCGCGCACCGTCGCGACCAGCAGCGCGGCATCGGGCTTGAGCCCGGATGCGCGGCACTTGATGTCGAAGAACTTCTCGGCGCCCATGTCGGCGCCGAAACCCGCTTCGGTGACGACGAAGTCGAGGCTGCGCAGCGCGACGTAGTCGGCCACGATCGAGCTGTTGCCGTGCGCGATGTTGGCGAACGGGCCGGTGTGCACCAGTGCGGGCGTGCCCTCCAGCGTCTGCATCAGCGTCGGCTTCAGCGCGTCCTTCAGGATCGCGGTCATGGCACCGGCCGCCTTCAGGTCCTCGGCAGTGACCGGCTTGCCGTCGGTTGCGTAGCCGACCACCATCGCGCCGAGGCGACGACGCAGGTCATGGATGTCCTTGGCGAGGCCGAGGATCGCCATGATCTCGCTGGCCGACGTGATGTCGAAGCCAGTGCGCCGCGGCGTGCCGTTCTTGCTGCCGCCGTGCGCGACTTCGACCTCGCGCAGCGCGCGGTCGTTCATGTCGAGCACGCGCCGCCAGGTGATCTGCTCGGGGTCGAGCTTGCTGTCGTTGCCGTGGAACAGGTGCGCGTCGAGGAACGCGGCGCACAGGTTGTGCGCGGCAGTGACGGCGTGGAAGTCGCCGGTCAGGTGCAGGTTGAGTTCTTCGGGAGGAACGACCTGCGAGTAGCCACCACCCGCGGCGCCGCCCTTGATGCCGAACACCGGCCCCATCGAAGGCTGGCGGATCACGCAGCAGGCGCGCTTGCCGATGCGGTTCAGGGCCTGCGAGATGCCGACCGTGTGCACCGTCTTGCCTTCGCCGAGCGGTGTTGGCGTGATCGCGGTGACGACGACGTACTTGGCGGGCTTCTTGTTCGACGGCTGCTTCAGCATGTCGAGTTTGACCTTCGCCTTGGTGTGGCCGTACGGCTCGAGGTCGTCCGGGCCGAGACCCATGATGCGCGCGACCTCGGACAGGGGCCGCAGCGGGATGGAACGTGCGATAGCGAGATCGTTGAGCGACATCGGAGGCGACGAACGATACCGACACCGGCAAGCGACGCCACGACGATGCCAACGATGCTTGGCGCAAGAACGCCGGCTGCAGTCCCAAGCCTGGACGCACGAGCGAAGACGCCGCTGCCTCACGCCGATACAGGGCGCGGAGCAGACCCCATGATGCGACTTCGCCATTCTGCCTTGTGCACCGCTTCTTTCGTCGCCCTGGCCGCGTGCGGCAGTGGCGGCGGCACCGGCTCGAACGCCAACACGGACACGATCCCGCCACAGGCGGGAACCGTGCGCGACGGCCTCGGGGAAGACCAGGCGACGCAGACTTCGGCCACCACGGTGGCCGCCAACTGGCTCGACTTCGAGGACGACTCCGGCACGATCGCCGAGTACCGCTGGGCGATCGGCACCACGCCCGGCGGCAGCGAAGTGCAGGCCTGGACCTCGGTCGGCACGGCGACCACGGCGACCAATGCGACGCTGGCCCTCGCCGACGGCACCACGCTGTTCGTCGGCGTGCGCGCCTACGATGCCGCCGGCAACGAGAGCGTGATCGCGACCAGCAACGGCATCGGCGTCGACCTGCCCGAGGGCGGCGGTGGCGGCGGTTCGCAGCTGATGGCGTCGTCGATCACGCAATGGGGCGTGACCTGGCAGTTCTCGGAAGCGGAGGCCGTCGGCCAGTTCTGCAACGGCGACTGGTGGGTCCTCGGTCCAGTGAACGTCGTTTCGATCTCGCCGCCGACGCAGAACGTCAGCGGGCGCCAGATCAACGGCTCGATGGTCAATCCGACCACGCTGGTGAACGGCGAGCATGGCTACGACAGCCGCCTGTTCCATCCGTACGAGAACGATCGCTACAAGCCGTACCTGAACGTGGCGCTCGGCGTCTCCTCGGGTTCGCCGCTGGTGCTGACCGCCGGCAAGAGCTTGATCTCGTCGATCAGCTATCTCGGCACCTCGCTGCCGCCGAACGGGTCCTTCTCGCAGTTGCAGACCGCCGCCGTGCTGACCGTGCTCAACACGGCGCCGGCCGCCGACGCGTTCCGCCCGGCCTACACCGGCAACGACAAGACCGTGCGCTTCCGCGAGGCCGACCTCGACTACTCGGTGTTCGCCAGCCTGACGCCGACGAGCGGCATGCCGAGCATCAGTGAGCAGGCGCCGCGCTTCCAACGCGTCTGGCTCGACCACCATTGCGGCTGGAGCAGCCGCTACCTGCACCCGATCGACAACATGCCGGACTACGGCCGCGACTTCACGTCGTTGCTCGGCACCGGCGCCATGCTGCTCAACACCAACCTGAGCAACAGCCAGAAGCGGAACCTGCTCGTCTACATGACGCAGATCGGCATCGACTTCCATGGCAACGTCGTCAACGGCGGCTACTGGGAAGGCGTCGGTGGCCAAGGCAGCGGCCGCAAGTTCCCGATCCTGCTCGCCGGCAAGGTGCTCGATGATGCGACGATGCTCGCCATCGGTACTTCGCATCCGTCGGGCTACTTCGGTCCTGGCCATGTGAACAACCGCAGCCAGTTCGGCGAAGACTGCCAGACCTTCTACGTCCAGCAGACTTCGACCGGCGTCTACAACTGGGGCTACGGTGGGTACACCAGCGCGTCGCTGAACCTGCCGGAGTGGGGCAACAACCACACCACCTGGCCGTCGAACGACAACGCGCTGTGGACCCATGATCCCTACCGCCGCTGCTGCACGGCCAATGCATGGGTCGGCCAGACGCTCGCCGCGCGCCTGATGGGTCTCACCACCGCGTGGAACCATCCGGCCTACTTCGCCTACATGGATCGGTTCATGCAGACCGAGACCGTCGGCCAGTGGACGCGCAGCTGGGACACGTGGCAGGAGTCGATGTGGGACACCTACCGCCCGACGCTGTGAGCGACGCTCAGGCGCGTGCGAACCGGCGCAGCGTCGCCACCACCAGCACGTCGAGCAGACAGTAGAAGGTGCCCGCGGCCAGCGGCGGATTGCAGGTCGGCAGCCCGAGCCACGGCGCCTCCGCCCGCCATCGCCAGTTGCCGAGCCACGTGCCGTACAGCTCGAGCAGCAGCGACAGCACGAACATCACCGCATACAGCGCCCGCGCTCGCCCATTCGCCAGCGCCATCGCCAGCGCGAACGCAACGAAGAGCACGAGGCCGAAGGTGTCGCTGTGCAACCAGGCCATCGCGAGCACTGCCGGCAACGCCAAGGCCGGCACCAGCCACGCCGCGCGAGCGCCGACGTGCCGAGCGACGAACAGACCAAGGCACAGCAACAGCGCGTGGCCCGGCGGCACGAACAACGGCAGGTTGCCGAGCCGGTAGTCGTACAGACCCCACACCAGCGACAGGAAGACCTCGCCGAGCGTCGCGAACAGCAGGCACGCGAGCAGCAGCACGCGGCCGGGGCGATCCGCCGAGCGCACGGCGCCGAGGAACACGCCCCAGACGATGACATCGACGCCGACCTGGCCGAACCGCACGAACTGGTCCACCGGCAACCCCACCGCGATCACGAGGGCACACACCGACGCCAACGACACGGGCACGGGGCGCAGGCTCGCGGCGGCGACAGCGGCGGGGATCACGTCGACATGCGACCCGGAACGCAGCGTCGCCGCAACAGCGCCGCCTTCGACTCAGGCGCGCGCGAGTGCTTCGCGGTAGACCGCCGCGAAGCGGTCGAGGCATCGCCGCGATTCGTAGTGCCGTTCGGCCGCCGCCCGATTGGCGGCACCGAGGTGCGCCCGCAGCGCCGGATCGGCGAGCACCCGCTGCAACGCCGCCGCCAACGCCGCCGGATCCTGTCGCGGCACGATGCAGCCCTGCGCCTCCGGCGGCAGGATCGCGCGCACGTCCCCGACGTCGGTGGCGACCACCGGCAGCCCACACGCCATGGCCTCCAGCATCGCGATCGGCATCTGTTCGGTGCGCGACGACAACACGAACACCGCGAACGTGGCGTAGTGCGGAGCGGTGTCGGCGACGGGCCCCACCCACTCGACCCGATCCTGCACGCCGAGTTCGGCGGCACGCGCGCGCAGCGATTCCTGCAACGCGCCGCCGCCGACGATGCGCGCGCGCACCGCTGCCGGCAGCGCCGCCAGGGCCGCCAACAAGGTCGCGTGGTCCTTCTCCGGCCGCAGGCCACCGACCGTACCGAGCACGGGTGCTGCGATCGCGGCGGCGGGACGGAAGCGCGCCAGGTCGACGCCGTTCGCCAGCAGGTGCACCGACGCTGCCCGCAGGCCCCATTCGCGGGTGGCGATGCCTTGCAGCACGGCCGACGGCACCACCACGGGAACCTTGCGCAGCAACCACCAACGCAACCACGACCGCCGCGCGAGGCGCCGCTGCGCTTCGTCGGGCAGGAACCCATCCTCGTGATGCACCAGCGGCAGCCGCAACGCCCGTGACGCCGCCACCGTCTCGATCGCGCCCCAGTTGTAGGTCAGCACCAGATCCGGCCGCTGCTGCTGCAGGAACGCGATCTGCGCCTTGCGCGTGGCCAGCATGCCCGCGCGCGGCGGCGGCGCCACGAACTCGACGTCGATACCGGCGGCGATCTGCGCCTTGGCGTCGTAGTTGCCATCCATCGCCAGCACGACATGCCGGAACGCCGGGCCCAGGTGCGCCATCAGCTGCACGGCGCGGATCTGCGGGCCACCGGCGCCGAACGTTGCGAACACGTGCACGCACCGGTGCACTGCGGTCATCGCCGGATCCCGTCGAAGATGCGGGCGAGGAAGCGCGCGCGGTCCGTCTCCGGCCGCCAGCCGAGATCGCGCTTCGCATCACTGCAGTCGAGTTCGGTGCGGAAGCTGCGCGACGCGAAGTCGCGGAACGCCGGCCACTGCCGCGCGCGCCGGGCCATCACCTTGACCAGGTACTTGCCGTACTCCTGCAGCCACATCCACCACAGCGGCGTGGAATG
Source organism: Planctomycetia bacterium (assembly GCA_005776475.1). Lineage (GTDB taxonomy): Bacteria > Planctomycetota > UBA1135 > UBA1135 > UBA2386 > UBA2386. The sequence continues at coordinate 18,726 of SXPB01000328.1, read as the reverse complement.
GAAGCGGTAGTCACGACCGGTGCGGTGCGCCATCGCTTCCACGTACTCGCGGGCCGTCAGGCGCACGTCGCCGGCCAGGTTGTAGCTCTTGCCGACGATGCCGTCGGCCGCGAGCGCGGCGACCAGTGCATCGGCGCAATCGTCGGCGAGCACCAGCGGCAACGGCAGCTTGCCGGTGCCCCAGCCCACACAGTGGTTGTCCTTGACCCACAGACCGATGCCGCTGTGTTCGGCGATACCGTCGTCGCCGACGACGATCGCCGGCCGCACGACCACCGCCGGCAGACCGCTCGCGCGCAACGTCACCAGTTCGTGTTCGGCGGCGATCTTGCCCCGCGCGTAGGCCGAACGTTGCTGCGGCAGCGGATCGGGTCCGACCGCACCGGCAACCGTACCGGCTGCCCCGAGCCACAGCGCCGCGGTGCTGCTGGCGTAGACGAAGCGCTGCACCTTCGCGACCAACGCCGCTTCGCCGGCGGTGCGCACTGCCGCCGCCATCACGCGCTCCACGGCGTCGGGGTCGTCGCCGGCTGCCGTCGCCAGATGCAACACCGCGTGCGCCCCGGCAAACGCCGCCGCCAGCACGGTCGGATCCGCAGCATCGCCGACGAACACGCGCACCGAGCCATCGCGCAGCGACGCCGGCAACAAGTTCGGCTTGCGCACGACCAACGTCACCGGGCGACCATCCGCGCGCAGCCGCTGCACGCAGCGACGCCCGAGGAACCCGGTGCCGCCGAGCACGACCACTTCGCCAGTTCGCGCCGGCCCCGGCGCTGGCAGCGGCGGCAACGCCGGCGGTGGCTCGGTCGCCACGCCGGCAGCGGCTGCGACCCGTTCGCACATCGCCAGCACCGCCGCCCCACCGACGGCCGACAGCGCATCCGGCAGATGCGCCCCGCGCACCGCCGCGTGGAACGCGCGCAACGAACCGCGCATGCCGCGCAGGAACGGATCGTCGGGGAACGCCAGCTTGAACAGGCCGAGCCCATAACCGAGCACGCTGCCGATGGCGCGCCCGGTCAGGTGCCGCGCCGCGCTCGCCAGGTTCTTGCCGGTGTCGAGGAAGTCGAGCCAGCGCGTCTTGCGCCGCACCCAGCAACTGCCGCGCTGCAGGTCGAGCAGCGCCGAACCGTCGGTGCCGATCGCCTGCACGGTCGTCTCGAGCCACGGCTTGCCGAACGCCATGCGCACGCTCGCGGTGCCGCGGGCGCAGCGCAGGTGCACGAGCCACTCGCTGGCGAAGTGCACGCCGTTCGGCAACGGCCGCCGTTCGCCGACGATCGCCTGCGCCTCGAGGCATTCGCCGAGCAGCGCGAACACCAGCGAGAACAGGTGCACGCCTTGTTCCTGCAGGATGTTCGCCTCGGTCTGGAACATGAAGTGCGACACGTCGCCGCTCTGCAGCTGGCGCAACGGCACGTGGTGCTGCAACGCCAGGTGTTCGAGTCGCCCGAGCCGACCGGCCGCGAGATGGTTGCCCAGCCGCGCGAACGCCGGATGGCAGGTCTGGTTGTGATTCACCGCCAGCACGACGCCACGCGCCACGGCCAGCGCCTGCAGTTCGGCGACGTCGGCCGCTCGCTGCACCAAGGGCTTCTCGACCAGCACGTGCAGTCCCGCCTGCAGGCACTGGGTGGCGACCGCACGATGCGCCGAGGGCGGCACCAGCACGTGCACGGCGTCGAGGCCACCCGCGGCCAGCAGTTCGTCGACCGACCCGGCAACCGTGCGGATGCCGTACTTCTTCGCCAGGCGTTCGGCCCGCGCCCGCATCGGATCGCAAATCGCGACCACCTCGACATCGGGCACCGAACGCAGTACCTGCAGGTGCACGTCGGCGATGAAACCGCCGCCGACGAGACCGAGTCGCGTGCGACCCGACGGGACAGGACTGGATGGCGTGGACGACACTGGGGCGACGGCGACGGGGATCCTGGACGAGGGCGGTGCTGGGCGCAACGGTGGCGTTGCCAGCCAGGCTTGGCGATGATGCGCCGCGCATGCAGGCACCGTTCCGCTCCGTTGCGTTCGTCGCCCTCTTGCTGGCGTTCCCTGCATCGGCGCAGCAGGCCACCAAACTGACGTTGGCGACGGTGCTGGCGCGCGGCCAGGCGCTGCGCACGCCGCTGCCGCGCACGATCTGGCTGCCCGGCGGCCACGATGCGACCGTGGTCCGCAGCGGGCCCGATGGCAACGAGACATTGCACCGGGTCGTCGACGGCAAGGTGCAAGACGACGTGCTGGTCGACGCCAGGAGCGTGCGCCAGGCACTGGGCCAACCCGGCGACGGGCCGGCGCAGTTTCCCGACTTCGCCTGGCACGACGCGACCACGCTGCGGCTGCAGGCCCCGCTGGCGATCGCCCGCTGGCAACCCGGCCAGGAGAAGGCCGAGTTCGTGCTGCGCTGGCAGGCGCCCGATGCCGGGGAAGGCCCACGGCACGCAGTGGCGCCGGGCGATCGCCACGTCGCGTGGATGCAGGGCCACCAGCTGTGGCTCGGCAGCAGCGACGGCCACCGCCGCCAGATCACCTTCGACGGCAGCCAGGACATCGTCTACGCCGCGGTCGCGCACCGCGCGGAGTTCGGCATCGATCGCGGGCTGTTCTGGAGCGACGACGGGCGCTTCCTCGCCTTCTATCGCGAAGACCTGCGGCCGATCGCGCCGTATCCGTACCAGGACCTCGCCGCGGTTCCGGCGGCGCGCCTCGAAGGGCGCTATCCGATGGCGGGCAAGGTCCATTCGCGCGTGCAGATCGGCGTGCTCGACGTGCGGGACATGGGCGTGCACTGGCTCGAGCACGACGCCGAAGAGGACGTCTACTGGACGAACGTCGCCTTCGGGCCCGAGGGTTCGCTGCATGTCGCGCGCGTCGATCGCGGCCAGACGCAGCTCGAACTGGTGCGCTACGACGCGGCGACGGGCAAACGTCTCGCCACCTTGCTGCGCGAGACCGACGCGCAGTGGATCGAACCGGAGCACGCGCCAACGTTCCTCGCCGACGGCCGCTTCCTGTGGTGGTCGGCGCGCGACGGGCATCGCCACCTGTTCCTGCATGGCAAGGACGGCGCGCTGCTCGGCCAGGTGACCAAGGGCACGTTCGACGTGCAGCGACTGCTGGGCATCACCGGCGACGGCAAGGGCGTCTGGTTCGAAGCCGCCGACGAGGATCCGCGACAGAAGCACCTGTGGCTGGCGCAACTCGACGGCAGCGAAGTGCGCAAGGTCACGCGCGAACGCGGCACCCACCACGCCGAGCTGTCGCCCGACGGCAGCTTCGCGCACGTCACCTGGTCGAACCTGGAAACGCCGCCGCAGGCGCGTCTGCTCGATCTCGCCAGCGGCACGACCATCGCCTTGCCCACGGGTCCCGATCCCTTGACGGGCGTGGCGTTGCCGACGCAGCGCCTGTTCACGATCAAGACCGACGGCGACACCGTTCTCTACGGACATCTGGCGCTGCCGCCGGATCACGTCGAGGGGCAGCGGTGTCCGGTGCTGCTCTACGTCTATGGCGGGCCGCACGTGCAGCAGGTCACCGACCAATGGCTCGGCGGGGCGCCGCTGTGGCTGCAGGCGCTCGCCGCGGAGGGCTACGTGGTGTGTCGGCTCGACAATCGCGGCACGCCCAACCGCGGCATCGAGTTCGAGCAGTGCGTGCATCGGCAGCTCGGCGTGCTCGAAGTGCAGGACCAGTTGCGCTGCGTGGAGTGGCTCAAACAGCAGCCGTTCGTCGACGGCGCGCGCCTCGGTGTGCATGGCTGGTCGTACGGCGGCTACCTGACGCTGCGGCTGCTGCTGGCGGCGCCGACCACGTTCGCGTGCGGCGTCAGCGGGGCACCGGTCACCGACTGGGCGATGTACGAGACCGGCTACGGCGAACGCTACATGGACACGCCGGCCGAGAATCCCGACGGCTACAAACTGGCGAGTTGCCTGCCATTCGTCGACCAGTTGCAGCGGCCGCTGCTGCTGGTGCATCCGACCGACGATCGCACGGTCGTGTGGCAGCATTCGCTGGCGTTCGTCGATCGCTGCATCGCGCAGGGCAAGGTCGTCGAGTACTTCCCGTATCCGGGGCAGCGGCACGGGCTCACCGGCAAACACCGCGCGCACTTCCTCACCATGCTGCATGGCTTCCTCGGCAAGCACTTGCGGCCGGGTGAGCGCATCGTCGACAAACCGCCGGAGAAGCCGGCCGAGAAGGCGGCGGAGCCGGCGAAGGAAGCCGGCAAGTAGCGGCACTCCCGCGCGCGGTCGAACGCCACACCGGCCCACCAGCGGCGGCGCTTGCCTTGCGACGCAGGGGCTGCGGATGATCCGCAACCCATGCACGCCACTTCGAATCGGCCCGCCAAACGCCGCACGTCGTTGGGCAGGAAGCTGCTGCTGGCGATGGGCTCGGCCCTCGCCACGCTGACTCTGCTCGAGGGTGGCCTGCGGCTCTTCTGCCCGCTGCCGCCCGCTGCCGCGGATCGCGTGCACCGATACCTGCCGTCCTGGACGGCGATCGGCCCGGCGCCGCGCACATTGCGCACCGACCCCGGCACGCTGCACGGCGTCACGCCCGGCATCGTCGACAACGCGTTCAACCGCTTCGGCTTTCTCTACCCGGAGGAACGCCACCAGCGCCGCGAGGCCGCCGAGCTGCGCATCGCCGTCGTCGGCGGCTCCACGGTCGAGTGCAGCATGTTGGCGCCCTCGAAGCGCTGGCCCGCAGTGCTCGAGACCGAACTGCAGGCCAGGCTGGCGCGCCCGGTGACCGTGCTCAATCTCGGCCTCTCGGCCCAGGACACCCGCACGCACCTGGCGACGACCAGCCACATCGTCACCGACCTCGACGTCGACGCCTGCGTGTTCCTGGTCGGAACCAACGACCTCGGCATGGTGACGTCGTCGAACCACCCGATGCTGGAGAACGACGCCTTCCTTCCCCCGCCGCGGTGGTCACGCATGGTCACGAACCTGCTGAACGACACGCAGATCGCCCGCCATCTGCGCGTGCTGCGGGAGCCAAGGCAGGGCGAAGGCACGACGCCGTACTTCGCAAAGGCCGCTGCCTTCCAGGCCAGCCTGCCACCGCTGGCCGAGGACCTGCGCGCCACGGCGACCGGACTCGACCACTACGCGCGCAACGTGGTCACGCTCGCCGGCATCTGCAAGGAACACGGCATCGCCGTGTTGTTCACGACGCAACCGTGCATGTTCCCGCCCGATCCCACACCCGAGCAGTTGCGGGTCTACTGGGGCTGCCACACGGGCACGCACAGGATCTCGGCGAACAACTTCGTCGCGCTGTTGGCGGTCGCCAACGAGCGGCTGCGCAGCACTTGCGCACAACATGATTACCCGTGCGTCGACCTGGCCAGCGCCGTGCCGAAGGGGCTGGATTGGTTCTACGACCAGGTCCACTTCAACGAAGCGGGCGCGCGCCGGGTGGCCGAGGCACTGGTCGAGCCGGTGTGTTCGCTGTTGCGGTGAGCAAGCTGCGGCGACCCGTTGGGTGGCACCTACGCCTGACGCGGACCGGGCTACGCGCAGATTGTCGGCGCGTTGTGAGCGCCTGCTTCGCGGCGGCCGCGTGACGTTCCCGGTCCGCCGGCGCGTCCCTCGACGGAGGCGCAGAACTACGGCGTGAAGAGCGCGGGCACCGAGAAGCCGAATCCGGCGACGGCGTCGAAGGTCAGGCCCTGCCACAGGAACTGCTTGCCGAGCAGGGCCGGGTTGGCGGGCACCGCCACGGTCGCGGTCAGCGGCGTGCCGAGCACACCGGTGGCAACACCGGCGAACGGCTGCGCGAGATCGATCCACAGTGCCTGCGTTACACCGGCGATCAACACCGGCGCGGCCGGTTGGCCGAGGAACAAAACACCGAAGTGGCCGGCCGGGCCCGACAGCGCCGCGTTCGCGGTGGTGCCCAGCGTGCCGCCAGTGGCCACCACCCGACTCTGCGGCGCGACGAGGTCCGTGACACCAGGCTCGATGGAACTGCTCACCGCGACGCCGGGGTCGCGGAACAGCGTTCCCGTTCCACCGATGGCTGGCCCCCATCCGGAGATCGTGCTCTGGCCGGCGAGACGCGCCGTGCCGCCGAGCAACCGGATGGCCGGCGCGCCGAACAGCGCACTGTCGACCACCTCCACCCGGCTGCCATTGGCGCGCAACGCTGGCCACCCGAGCAACACCGAGGTGTTGGACACCACGGCGCTGCCGCCACTGATGTCGAGGCTCGCCGCTGTGTTGTCACGGAACGGCCCGCAAGCGTCGACGAACAACTGCGCACACTGCTGCGCCGCGAGGGTGCCGTAGATCCCGTAGAAGCCGTCCATGCTGACGCGCTGGAGCAACACCGGACCCTGGCAGTTGGTGCAGAACAGGCGATGGAACCCGCCGAACGGCACGCGCATGTGCAGGTCCCGCAGCACGACCGGCTGCGTCGGCGTGGTGCCCGCGATGCTGATGCTCACCGCCGCGAACGGCGCGCCGGAGATCTCGACGCCACCGAGGCCGAGGATCGTGAGCCCCTTGCCGTTGATCGCGAACGGCGCATAGGTGCCGGTGCGCACCTGCAGCACCGCCCCGTTCGGCACGCTGGCCACCGCGGCGCTGATGCTGGTGAAGCTGCTGCCCGGGCCACCGGCGGCATCGACGATGAACACCTGGGCGGGCGCAACGGCGGCAAACAGCAGAGCCAAGGTAGACGATCGCATGTGTGGTCGGGTGAAGGCGTTTCGGGTCGGGAGCCACCATACCCGGCCGCTGGCGCCACGGCAGGGCACCGACCGCTGGACCCTTCGCGGTCGATCATGGCGACGAACTCCGGGTCGACACGGGTTGCGTCGAAGTCCCACGATTCCCTGGGCGGGCGCATCGAGGGCGAACGGGTCGCAGGCGGCGCTGTGCGAGTTGGCGATCGATCCGAGTCTCCGTTCCCCTACGGCCGCTCGTCGCGCGGCTGCTTCCGCCTGGCGAAGAACTCCCCCATCGGCACGCCGGGCTTCGGCTTGCCCGACATGGGCGACGGCGCGCTGCGTTGCGGAGCGTCGCCGCACAGCGGCCATTCGTGCCAGCCGGCGAAGCGCTGTGGCGGGCGGCCACCCGCCTTGAGCTGGTGCAGTTCGATGCCGCCGCCGGCGATCGCGAGGATCAACTCGCGAGTGCTGCCACGACAGGCGAGGATCGCTTCGTGCGGCACCGGGCCGAGGTCCTCGGCGATGCGATCGAGCACATCGAGGGTTGGGATCTCGAAGCCACCGAGGTCCGGGCAGGCTCGTTGCGCCTTGCCCCAGGCGATCCATGGTCCGGCATCGTAGAGCCCGAACTTCGCCTTCGGCAGCGCGAACGGCGGCAGCGGCTGCGCGAGCGCGCGCTCGACGAAATGGTCGGGCAGCCGGACGTCGTGCCGCTCGACGTAGTGCGCGAGGCCCTCCGGCCACACGAACCGGCCGTCGGTGAGGTCGGCGCGGCCCATGTCCTCCTCGCCACAGGCAAAGCGGCAGAACGACGGTTCCGGATAGCGCACCAGCGCGACTCCCGCGCGCAGGAAGGCGGCCAGCGCGGCGCGGCGCTCGGGAGCTGCTGGGGCGACGAGCAGCTGCGGCCGCGGCAGTTCGGTCGGCGCCTGTTCGTTGAACCACCAACCGAGCACTTCGAGTCGCTTCATGCCAATCGCCATCCTAGCGGCGAATCCTCACTCGCAACGCGCGCCGGCCGGCTTCGCACTCCTGTGCGCGGGCGAGGAACGCCAGCGCCGCGTTGTCGCCCAGGAAGCGGTGCTCGCGCACCCAGCGTTCGTACGACGCGTACGGAATGTCGAACCGGCCGCTCGTCGGCAGCCGCTTCGGCGACCGCCGACCACGCACGCCAGCATCAGCGGCTCACGGCGCCGAGATGCAGCTGCGGAAGCGCATGCCGGCGCTGGCCGCGAACAATCCGGCCGGGCCGGCCGAATCGAGCGGCATCGCCTGCGCGTAGAGCCAGACGTTGTCCAGCGACGGCGTGGACGGCACCACGAACGGCCACGACGAGGTGCCGGTCGGCGACGTCGGTTCGACCAGCAACGACGCCGCGGTCGGATCGACGAGCACCTGCACGCCGAGCGCCGGGAAGTCGGCCGGCTGCAGGTTGAACACCAGCAACGCCACCGAGTTGGCCAGCATCGAGGCACCCTGGATGTAGGTCGTGGTGCCGAGCAAGGCCGGCGCCGAGAGCCCCACGGTTGGCACCAGTCCGCCCGTGCCTGGCGTGCCCGCACCGTAGCTCACCGGCGACGCCGCATCGTGGCGGGTGAACAACTGCACGTCATCGAGGCTCCAGCCACCGGCCGCGTTGGAACTGTTGGTCACCAGTTCGAAGCGGATCGTCACCGTGCTCGCTGGATCGGTGATCGCGGCGAGATCGTGCTCGATCCACTGCCACTGGGTGTCGTACATCGCGCCGCTGCTGGCCCACACCGTCGTGCCGTTCACGAGCAGTGCGGCCGAGTCGCCCGCCGCCAGCGACAACCAGCGCCGGAAGCGCAAGCGCAAGCCGTCCACGCCCGCCGTCGGGATCGCGGGCGACTGCAGGAAGCTGTCCTGGCTGGCGGCATAGGCACCGTTGAAGGTGCCGCCGCCGATGTCGTTGCCGCGCACGTTGGTGCCGCTCGTGGAACGCGGTGGGTCCTGCCAACCGAGGCCGCCCGAGTTGCCGGCGCGGCCCGTCGTGAGCCCACGCTGCCAATCGCTGGCGGTGCCGCCGGTGGTCCACCCCAGTTCGGTTTCGAAACCATCGCTCCAGCGCACGACCTGCGTACCGACCGCGAAGCGGTGCTCGCCGATGCGCGGGCTGCGGCGGGCGCCCTGCGCGTCGACAGCGTCGATGTGGTACTCGACCTGCACGGCCGCGTTCAGCGGCGGGATCGCTCCGGTGTAGCGACCGGGCACCGCCCCCGGCAGCATCGGCACCGACTGGAACGCCCCACCGTCGACCCGGTAGCGCAGCGTCACCGAGCTGATCGCATGGTTGCTGGTGACGTCGGCCTCGACCACGTAGGGCGAGAACTCGTTGGTGGTGTCGGCGACCGGCGTGTGCGCGATCGCGAGGTCGGTGTAGCGCGGCCGCACGACGTAGAGGCCCGTCGACATGTCCGACACGTAGATGTTGCCGGACGGCTGGAACGGATAGCAGCCCCAGGCGCCGTTGAACCCGCCGCTCGCCCCCGGCCAGGTGTCCCACGCGGCGACCTGCACCGGCCGCAGCGGATCGCTGATGTCGACGCACTGGTAGCCCTCGGTGTACCAGGCGACGTGGACGAGATTGCCGCGGATGAAGGCGTTGTGCGGGATCGAGGCCGAGTTCGGCGAGAACTGGCTCAGGGTGACCGGCGCCGACTTGTCGGTCGTGTCGAACAACCGGATCAGACCACCGACGCGCTCGTCCGTGGTGACGGACAAGTTGCCGTTCGCGCTCGGCCACGCGTTGTGCGTGAAGGCGGACGGGGTCTGCGTATTGCTGAGTGCCACCGGCGGGAACACGCTCACGTCCCAGATCCGCAGCAACCCGTTGTAGATCATCGAGCCGTAGCCGAAGCCGTTCTCGACCTGCATGTCGTGGAAGTAGTTGCTGTTGCCGCTGCCGAGCGCGTAGCCGAGGAACGGCGGATTGGTCGGGTTCGCCGCCACGTCGTACACCGGGGTGCCATTGTTGGTGCCGAGGCAGTAGATGCGCCCGGCGCCGGTGTCGATGCAGATTGTGTGGCAGTTGCCGAACTGCGCGCTGCCGAAGATGCCAAGGCTCACCGGCGCATCGGGGTTCTGCAGATTGAGGATCATGAACCCGCCGGCCCCCTCGGTGACGACGTACGCGTAATGGCCGTACGTGCGGATGGCGCGCCAGGTCGAGTTCGCCCACGGAAACCAGCCGCGCTCGATCGGTGTCGACGGATTGGAGCAATCAACGACGACGGTGCCGGTGGTCGCACCGAGCAGCGCATACTCCTTGCCGTTTGGAGCCACATAGCCCCAGACGTCATTGAACGGGCCGTGGTTGTTCAGCGTGCCGAGCAAATCACATTGGAAGCCCTGAGCCAGGGCAGGCGCGGACAAAGCCGTCCACAGAACGGCCGTCGAGAGGGTGGAACGCATGGAGGGATTCGGACCGAGTCGTGGGCAGGCGTCGCGGCTGGGGCCGTCGATGTTATGGCAATCCGCCCCACCCGCAAGGAGCCCCTGCTTCCCGCTTCGCATCCATCGCACCGCCCCATGACGAAGCGGTGGACGTAACGGTTCACTTTCCGGCACGGGAGCCGGCGACACCCGGGTCGCAAATGAGCGCGGCCGACCAGCGCGTCCGCGCCAGCCGGCCGCTACCCGATCCGCCGCGCCGAGGCGCCGCGGAAACTGCAAGACGCATCAGTCGAGGCCGACCGTGTGCTTGATCGCGTTGCTCGCGGTCGAAATCAGGTTCGGGCCGCTCAGGTCCACGGTGATGAACTGGGCGTACAGTTCAACGCCCGAGAATCCCGCCGGAACGACGAACGGGACCGTTCCCGTCACCGACGCCGGCGGCAGCAGGAAGAGCTCCCAGAACAGCGCGCCCGTCGTCACGCTCAGCATGCAGCCCGGAGCCGTGATGCCCGGGAGCTGGAGACCCGGACGCGTGGCGCCGATGTCGAGCAGCTGGATGCCGATCGTCGAACCGACCGGCACGTTGTTGGCGTTCCAGCGGACGGACTGGCCGGGGAACATGCGGCCGTTGTAGGCGATGCCGCCGACGTCCGGCGTCGCAACCGCGGTCTGCCCCATGTTGCTCGTCGCGCCTTCGACACTGGTCGTGAACGGCACTTCGATCGACAGGTCGCGCGACTGCGGGTCGACCGAGCCGACGGTACCGATGCGGCCGCGGGTGAAGCCGCAGAAGCCAGGATGGCTCGGGTTGGTGCCCTGCGTGTTCGAGCAGAACAACGGCATCGCGCCGTAGCGGAACTCGACGACGCCGGTCGCCTCGCTCAGGACCATCTGCATCTCGTGCACGGCGTGGCCGCCGGCGCCGACCGAGGCGTTCGAGTTGAACACACCGACGTTGAACCAGGTGACGTAGGTGACCGTGTTGCCGGGGCCACCGGTCGTGTCGTTCTGCACGTGCATGCCCGAGTTCGGGTGCGTCGCCGTGTTGCGGCCGGCGTGCAGGTCGTACCAGAACGGCATCAGGCGGGCGACGCTGGTCGTCAGCGTCGTGCCGAGCAACTCAGCCACCGTCGGGCTGAAGTCCGCCACCGTGCTCGTGGCGAGCCAGGCGTAGCCGTTGGTGCAGGCGCCAATGCTCGTGGCCGAACCGCCCGGGAAGGCGAACGTATAGCCGAGCGGGAACGAAACCACCGCATCGTCGGCAATGCTGTTCGGCACTGCGTTGACGCGCGTCGGGTCGTAGGCACCAGCGCCACCCGTCACGATGTAGAAGTTCGGCGCCACCGTGTTGTCGGGCGTCAGGGTCAAACCCGTGATGTCGAACGCCTGGCCGTTCAGGAACGACTGGTAGAACGTCGAGGGCGAGCCGCCGCAGGCCGCGCCGTACAGCTCGTTGCGAGCCGGAATGACCGACGCATAGCCGCCGGTGCCCGCGAACTCGATGCCGACGACCGGGGGTGCCGTCGACGACGTGCCCGTCAGCGCCGCTGGGGTCGCGGTGTTGACGCCTTCGCCGCGCACGACCAACGAACCGCCGACCGTGTCCTGGAACGTCATGAGCGCGCCGGACGGGACCGGAACCGTCGCGGCCGTGGGCATCGTGATATCGATCAAGAGGTTCGGCTGCGGCGACGTCGGGTCGAACACGAACGAAGCCCCGATCGCCACGAGGTCGATCACGATGTTGTAGTTGTTCGGCGTGGAGCCGACCGACGGCAGCACCGTCACCGCAGTCGTGCCGAGCGGGCCCATCGTGCCCGAGGCGCGGTTCGTCGCGAACGTCGTGGTCATCGTCGTGTTGTCGAGCGTCGTCGAGCCGAGTTCGACCGTGACGCCGGCCCAGGACTGGCCGCCCACGTTGGGTTCGCCGTCCTCGCCGCGGAACTTGAGATGCGTGATCAGGATCGGGCCCGTGACGCCGGCGTTGCCCGTGAAGTGGCTCGCTTCGTAGATGACCTGGAAGCGGCCACCGGTGGTGCGCCACCAGGTAGTGGAGCCGGTGTTGCCGAGCTGCAGCGCCGATTCGCACAGGTTGTGGTTGTCGGGCAGCACGAGATGCTGCTGGGCAGAGAGCGAGAAGGCCGCGCCGAGGGCGCAGGGCAGGAGGAGCGTGAAACGAGCCATGAGGCTTTCCTTTGGTGAAGAAACTACGAGTGTGCCAACAATAGCACCGTCGCGAGCGAGAGCAGCGAGACGCGGCACAGCCTTGGCAGCCTAACCCACTGGCGAGAATCCAAGCAACCTCCGCCGCTCCTCGGCAAATGCCGTCCACCGCACAATGGGCACCGCTCCCCCACTTCGACCAGCTCGCGGTCGGGCACGGCTACCACCCTCACGGAGCAACTCCCCCACGATCATCCCTGCTGCCGCGAGGCGAGCTCGTCGCCGGCGGCCAATTCGGCAACGTCGTGCGGTGGAACGGTTCGACGTGGACATCGCTCGGTGCGCACTGCCGCAGTGACGCGAGGCCATCGTCGGCGTGCGCGCGGCGGCACGGCGACGATGCCGGCCCGGTCAGGTCGTGGCGAAGTGCTGGTCGAACATCGCCACCAGATCCGCAGCGACCTGCTCGGCCGAACGCCCCTCGATGCGGTGGCGCGGCAGGAAGTCGACGACCTTGCCGTCCTTGAACAGCGCCATCGACGGGCTCGACGGCGGGATGTGGGCGAACCGGCTGCGCGCCTGCTGCGTCGCCTCCTTGTCCTGCCCGGCGAACACCGTCGCCAGCCGCTGCGGCTTGCGCGCGTGCTGCAGCGCCATGCGCACGCCAGGCCGGGCCATGCCGGCCGCACAACCGCACACCGAGTTGATCACCAGCAGCCCGTTCTGCTGCGAATCGCCGATCCACGCGTCCACGGCGACGGCAGTGGTCAATTCCTGGAAACCGATCGCGGTGAGTTCGGCGCGCATCGGCGCCACGAGTTCGGGTGGGTACATGATTGCGATGGCGACAACGGACCGGGCCAGCACCGGGAGCGGATTGGGATGCAAGCTGCGGTCGCGGACAATCCGAAACGCGCACGCCCCATGCTGCCGCCTGTGCGTGAACCCGTCCAGCGGGCGCCAGAACGGCGTGACGCGTGCGTCGCGGGTTGCATCGCCAAGGATGGTGCTGCGACTCGGCGACCGTCGAAAGGTTTGATTAATTGCGGGCGCCGTGCGGCCTCGCCTGCGAGGATGTCGACGCGACTCGTCCCCTCGACCCCTCGCGGAGTTCCGTTCGTGAGCACGTACCTGTTGTTTGGTCTGTTCGCTGCGACGCTGATCGGCCTCGCACGCTTCCACAAGTACGCGCTGCAGATCGCGGTCTGCGGCCTGTTCGCGGTGACCTTGGTGAAGTGCTTCGCGCCGACGCCGGAAGGCAAGGTCGCGTTCGACCTGGCCGGCCACTTGCTGCACGAGTGGCGGACCATCGTCAACCTCGGCGGCCTGCTGCTCGGCTTCGCGTTGTTGGCCAACTTCTTCGAGCGCAGCCACCTGCCCGACCGCCTCACCAACGTGTTGCCGAGCGGGCGGCTCGGGGCGTTCGTGCTGCTGGTCCTGATCGCGGTCATGTCCGCGGCGCTCGACAACATCGCGGCAGCGCTGATCGGCGGGTCAGCGGCGATGACCGTGTTCCGCCGCAAGGTGCACGTCGGCTACATCGCCGCCATCGTCGCCGCGAGCAACGCCGGCGGTGCCGCCTCGGTCGTCGGCGACACCACGACGACGATGATCTGGCTGGCCGAAGTCTCGCCGCTGATGGTCTTGGAGGCGGCGATCGGCGCGGTGGTGGCGATCGCGTTCTTCGGCTACTTCGCGGCGCGGCAGCAACACGCCTTGCAGCCCCTCGAGAAATCCACCACCGCCAGTCACCCCGTCGACTACACCAACGTTGCGATCGTGGCACTGATCATCGGCGCGGCGATCTGGACCAACATCGCGTTCGGCTTCCCGGCCGTCGGGGTGTGGGGCGCGATCGTGGTCGGCTGCCTGCTCCGGCGTCCGGATTGGAAGTTGTTGCCGGCGGCAGCGACCGGCGCCTGCTTCCTGCTGAGCCTCGTGCTGTCGGCGTCGATGATGCCGGTCGACCAGTTGCCGACGCCCACGGAGTGGACGACGTGCGGGATCGGCGTCGTGTCGGCGTTCTTCGACAACATTCCCCTGACCGCGCTGGCCATCAAGCAGAACGGTTACGACTGGGGCTTCCTGGCCTACTGCGTCGGCTACGGCGGCTCGATGCTGTGGTTCGGCAGTTCGGCCGGCGTCGCGATCAGCGGGCTGTTCCCCGAGGCGAAGTCGGCGAAGAACTGGATCCTCAGCGGCTGGCACGTCGCGGTCGGCTACTTCCTCGGCTTCCTGGCGATGCTCGCGATCCTCGGCTGGCATCCGTACCAGATCCCGCCGCGTGCTTCGACACCCGTGCCGGTGCACAACCCGAGCGGTGGCTGAGCGGCAACTTGCGCTGCTCGTGCTCGTCGCCAGGAAGTCGGCGAGCCTCGACATCATCGCGGCGGCACAGATCGGCAGTGCGGCGGCGACGATCGTGGCGCCCAGAATCAACGAGACCGTCACTCTCTTCGCGATGGTCTTCATTGCCGGCTTGGAGTCAGTCTGTATAACCTCGCCACTCATCAGCTGGTTCCATCGGAGCATTCGACGTGGACTTCCTGCTTCCCATCATGGTCTTCTCACTGCCCGTGTTCGCCATCGTCGGGTTGGCAATGGCGGGCAAGAAGCTGTCGAAGTCCTGTGGCGGAGTAGGTCCGGATGGCGGCTGCCGCCGCTGCGGCGAACCACCAGCCGGGTGCCCGCAGCCACGCAACGGCGCTGACGCCGTGGCCACCACGCGCCGCAACTCGTGACCGCCAACCCCGAGGAACGGATGACCACCCACACGATCAAGCGCGGCTTCGACATTCCGATCGCCGGCCAACCCGAGCCCGTGCTCGTCGAAGCTTCGGAGCCGGCCTTCGTGGGCCTCGAGACCGCCGAGTTTCCAGGCTGCAAACCGTCGCCGCTCGTCGAGGAAGGCGAAGCCGTCACGACCGGGCAACCGTTGTTCCGCGACAAACAGGACCGCAGCGTGCTGTTCTGCTCGCCGGCCACCGGCGTCGTCGAGCGCCTCGAGTTCGGCGAGCGGCGTCACCTGCTCCGGGTCGTGGTGAAGGTCGCGGGCAAGGACAGCTTTCATTCCCTGCCGACGGCCGACGCTGGCGCCGATCGCGAACAGGTCGCCGCGGCGCTGGCCACGTCCGGGTTGTGGCCCCTGTTGCGACAGCGGCCGCTCGGCAAGGTGCCGCACACTTCGACCGTGCCGGTGGCGATCTTCGTCAACGGCATGGACTCGGCGCCGCTGGCTGCGTGCCCGGCGTTCGCCACGCGCGGCCAGGAACGCAACCTGCAGGCAGGCATCGACCTGCTGCGGCGGCTGGGCACGGGCAAGGTCTATCTCAGCCTGCGGGCGGGGGACAGCAAGCAAGACCATCTGCGCGGCCTGCGCGGCGTCGAGATCCACGAGTTCCGCGGCCCCCACCCGTCCGGCCTGGTGGGCACCCACATCGCGCACATCCGGCCGCTCAAGGCCGGCGAAGTGGCGTTCACGTTGCGCGCGAACGACGTGGTGCGCATCGGCCAATGGCAGCTCACGGGTCGCTACCCGCACCACCAGGTCACAGCCACCGCCGGTAGCGCCGCACCCACGCGCCAGTACTTCCATGTGCGCCAGGGCGCGCAGCTGTCGGTGTTGACGGGTGGCAAGCCGCTCGCGGGCGACGTGCGCCTGATCGATGGCACCGTGCTGGGCGGCACCAGGCTGGCGCCGGAAGGGTTCCTCGGCTTTCGCACGACGACCCTCACCGCGATCCCCGAAGGCACCAACGAGCGCGATCTCTTCGGCTGGGCGCTGCCGCAGTTCGGCAAGCTGAGCTTCCACCGCAGCGTGTTCTCCTGGCTGTTCCGGAAGCGTGACTACGTGCTCGACGCCCGGCTCAACGGCGGTCGCCGCCCCATCGTCAACATCGGCAGCTGGGATCGCGTGATGGCCATCGACATCCACCCGACCTTTCTCGTGCGCGCGATCCAGGCCGGCGACATCGAAGAAGCAGTCAAGCTCGGCCTGCTCGAAGTGACCGAGGAAGACGTCGCCCTGTGCACGTTCGTCGATCCCTGCAAGATCGACGTCGGCGCGATCGTCCGTACTGGTCTCGACAAGTTGGAACAGGAGGGCTGAGTGCAGTTCTTGCGAAGACTGATCGACAAGCAGCGCCGGCTCTACCACGAGCCTGGCTCCAAGCTGCACCGGATCTGGCCGGTGTTCGACGCGCTGGAGACGTTCCTGTTCGCGCCATCCGATCGCGCCGGCAAGACCGGCGTGCACGTGCGCGACTACGCCGACCTCAAGCGCGTGATGAACACGGTGATCATCGCGATGCTGCCATGCCTGCTGTGGGCGATCTACAGCACCGGCGCCCAGCACTTCCACGCCTGGGCGAAGGTCGGCGCCGGCACGCAATACGTCAGTGGGTGGCTGCAGGCGCTGTTGCCGCCGACGCTTGCCACCGCGGCTGGCGGCGGCGCCAGCACGTTCGACTGCCTCGTGTTCGGGCTGCAGCGCATGCTGCCGATCCTGATCGTCAGCTACGGCACCGGCCTCACCATCGAGATGGTGTTCTCGGTGATCCGCAAGGAAGAGATCAGCGAGGGCTACCTCGTCTCCGGCATGCTGATCGCGCTGATCGTGCCGGCGTCGATCCCGCTGTGGCAGCTCGCCTGCGGCGTCGCGTTCGCGGTCGTCATCGGCAAGGAAGTGTTCGGCGGCACCGGCATGAACGTGTTCAACCCGGCGATGGTGTGCCGCGCCTTCTTGTTCTTCGCGTTCCCGGCGCAGATGTCAGGCGACTCGGTCTGGGTGGCCGGCAACAACCCGTCGCACCTGATCGATGGCTGGTCGCAGCCGACGCCGCTGGCGATCTGCAAGCCGAACACCGTGCTCGATGCCAGCTCGATGCTGGCCAACCACCACAGCCATGCCGATCTGTTCTTCGGCAACATCGCCGGCAGCGCCGGCGAGATGAGCAAGTTCTGCGTACTGATCGGCGCCTTCTGGCTGCTGCTCACCGGCGTCGCCTCGTGGCGAACGATGCTCGGCGGCGTGCTGGGCCTGCTGGGCTCTGCGCTGCTGCTGCAATGGGCGTTGCCGGCCAACTACGGCGGTCCGTTGTCACTGCAACCGTTCGAGCACCTGCTGGTCGGCGGCTTCCTGTTCGGCATCGTGTTCATGGCGACCGACCCCGTGTCGTCGCCCGAGACCGACCTCGGCAAGTGGATCTATGGCGCCGCCATCGGCCTCGTCACGATCATGGTGCGAGCGATCAATCCGGCCTACCCCGAGGGCACGATGCTGTCGATCCTGCTGCTCAACGCGTTCGCGCCGACCATCGACCACTTCGTCGTCGGGCGCAACATCAAGCGGAGGTTGCGCCGCCAATGAACACCAGCAGCAACGGCTACGTGCTGACTTTCGCGATGGGACTGTGTGTCGTCATCAGTTCGGCGCTCGCCTTGACGGCGAGTGCGTTGCGTGACAAGCAGGCCGCCGCCGAGGAAGCGGATCGGCAGAAGAACGTCATGCTGGCCGCTGGCCTCATCGGCCTCGACGATCCACGCCAGCAGAGCGAACTCGACGACTTCTACCGGCAGCGCGTCACCGAGCATGTGCTCGAACTCGCGACGGGCGAGATCGACAAGGTGTCGATCGAGGCCTGGAAGAAGATGCGCGATTCCGAGCGGGCACCGTACCGACTGATCGCGATCACGCGCGATGCCGCCGGCAAGGACGACACCTTCGTGGTGCCGATCAGCGGTCCCGGCCTGTGGTCCATCCTGTTCGGCTTCCTGGCGCTCGAGTCGGACGGCAATCGCGTGCGCGGCATCACGTTCTACAAGCATGGCGAGACTCCGGGCCTCGGCGGCGAGTGCGAGAATCCCGTCTGGACGTCCCAGTGGATCGGCAAGCGCATCCTCGACGACCAGGGCCAACTGCGTTCGGTCACGGTCAAGAAGAACAAGGTCGACCCGGCGATCCCGGTCGAGAAGGCACACTTCGTCGATGGCCTTTCGGGCTCGACCATCACCAGCAACGGCATCACCAACTTCGTGAAGCGCGACCTCACGGCCTACCGGCCGTTCCTGGCCAAGGCCTGGGCCAGGAAAGGATGATCCCATGACCTCGACCCTGGCTCCCCCGGCCAAGCAGCCGCGCACCTTCTTCGGCAAGGATGAGAAGAAGGCGCTCAAGGACCCGCTCTGGGACAACAATCCGATCGCGCTGCAGGTGCTCGGCATCTGCAGTTCGCTGGCCGTCACCACGCGCCTCGACAAGGCCCTGGTGATGGGCATCGGCGTGATGCTCGTGACGGCGCTCAGCAACGTCATGATCTCGTCGATCCGCAGCTTCATCCCGAACAAGATCCGCATCATCGTTCAGCTGGTCGTCGTGTCGGGGGTCGTGATCGTCTTCGATCAGTTCCTCCGCGCGTACATGTACGACCTCAGCAAGCAGTTGTCGGTGTTCGTCG
>SXPB01000327.1 GCA_005776475.1 Planctomycetia bacterium | reverse complement strand
TTCGTCGATCTCGCGGGCGGCGGCACGGCGCGAATCCTGGTGCTCGCCGGCGACGCCAAACGCGCCCAGGAGATCGACTGGGCTGCCGCAGGTGCGAGTGCTGCCAGCGTCGTCGTGGTCAAGCGCGCCGGCGATCTCACCACGGACGCTGCGCTCGACGCGCTGCTGCTGGCCGACGGCATCTGGCTTGTGGCACTGCCGGAGAAGCTGTTCGCAGTGCCGCTCCTGCGCACCATGCTCGTCAGCGCACTGGAACGCGGCGCCGCCGTCGGCGCTGCCGGCAGCGACGCGATTGCGCTGACGGGCGCTCCGGGCAAGGTCGCGGTCGGCCGACTCAACCTCGTGCCGCGCGTCGAGTTGATCCTCGGGGCCAAGGACCCCGGCAACGACGACACGCACCAGAAGGCGGCGACGACACTGCCTGGCCGCATCGCCGTGGCGATTCCCGACGGCGCTGCCTTTTGCGTGCACCGGGGTCGGCGCATGGCGCTGGTCGGCGAAGGCTCGCTCGGCTTCGCGGTCAAGCGGGCTGGCAATGTGCTGGCGCGCGAATCGGTCGTCGAAGCGAAGCACCAACGTGATCCCGGTGATCCACTCCCGTACGACCTGGACCTGCTGTCGTGGATCCGGACGGCGCGCGCCGCCGAACTGCCGCCGCTTCCCGCGGCCAAGCCCGAGAAGCCGAACCTGGCGAAGGGTGCCCTGCTCGTGCACGGCGGTGGTGCCGTGAGCGACGCGACCTGGCAGCGATTCGTCGAACTCGCCGGCGGCATCGAGGCGAACATCGTGTGCATCCCGAGCGCCGACACCATGGAGGACGACGCCCAGCCGAGCTCGTTCAGCGCGTCGAAACTCGAGAAGTACGGCTGCAAGAGCGTGCGCATCCTGCACGCGGCAACTCGCGAGAGGGCGCAGGTCGATGCGAAGTTCATCGCGGCGATCGATCAGGCCAAGGGCGTTTGGATCGATGGCGGGCGGACGTACCGCTTCATGGATCGGTTCGAAGGCACCGCGGCCCACGCGGCGCTGCGGCGCGTGCTCGAGCGCGGCGGCGTCGTCGCCGGCAGCTCGGCAGGTGCGCAGGTCCTCGGGGAGTTCCTGGTGCGCGGCAACCCGAAGACGAACGACGAACTCACCGATCCGGGCTACCTCGCGGCGCTTGGACTGCTGCCTGGCGTCGTCATCGATGCGCACTTCCGGGATCGCGATCGAACCGCGGAGTTCGGAGCGCTGGCGGCGAAGCATCCGCAGCTGCTCGGCCTCGGTGTGGACGCCGACACCGCCCTGGTGATCCAGTCCAAGGTCGGCGAAGTGCTCGGCAAGGGCATGGTCACCGTGTTCGACCGCCGCACCAACGGCGAGGCGCCCGCCGAGGGCGTTCTGCTGAAGGGCGGGGCCCGCATCGACCTGGTGACCGGCAAGACGATCGACTGACCGCGGTGCGCTTCAGCCGAACATCGCCAGCCACTCGGCTTCGCTCTTCGGCTTGAACACCGCGTTCTCGCGCCGCGTGATGCCGAGCGCCTGCTGGCCGCGCGGGTCGTAGGCGTGGCCCGGATAGAGCACGGCGTCGTCGGGCACGTGCGCCAGCTTCTGCGTCAACGACAAGTAGAGCTGCCGCGGGTCGCCGCCCGGGAAGTCGGTGCGGCCGCAGCCCTGCAGGAACAGCGTGTCGCCGGCGACCAGCCGATTCTGCACCAGGAAACACTGCGAGCCCGGCGTATGGCCGGGGGTGTGGATCAGGGTGATCGGGATCTGGCCGACGAGCACGATGTCGCCACTCGAATGTGTGGCGAGGTCGCTGTCGCCGCAGCCGGTCACGTGCTTGACCCAGGGGACTTCGTCGCGTTGCACGTGCACCTTGCACGGGCACTTCGTCAGCAGTTCGCGCACGCCCTGCAGCGAGTGGCCGAACATGTCGCCGCCGACGTGGTCGGGGTGGTAGTGCGTCGCCAGCGCGCCGCGCACGTTCATGCCGTCCTTCTGGGTCAGCGCCAGCAGTTCGTCGATCGCGTAGCACGGATCGACCAGCACGACGTCCTTGGTGACCGAATCGCCGACCGCGTAGACGTAGTTGGCCATCTGCCCGCCGATCGGGTCGCGCCGGGCGAAGTCACGGCCGGCCAGCCACTGTCGAAAATACAGACGGTTCTCAAGGTCCATGGGGGGATGCTGCCGATCGATGCGATGGCAAGGATGCTAGACCAACGTCGACGAACTCGGAACGGTGGCTTTGTGCGCGCGATCGTGGGCGTGCTGGGCCTCTTGCTGGCTGCGTGTTTCGGCGGCGGTGGCGCCGGTGGCGGCGTCACGGGCGCGGGGCCGACCGGCCCCTTCGCCGCGGCGCTGGCCGACGCGAAGTCGGTGCAGTGGGCGACGCTGGGGGCTGACCCGAAAGCAATCGCCTGGCCCGAACGCGGCGGCGTGCTCGTCGTCGACGGTACTTCGCACCACGGCTGGCACTGCAGCGAAGCGATGCGCGCCCGCCTGGTCGCGTTCGTGCAGCAAGGCGGTCGCGTCGTGTTGTTCGGCAATGCACTGGCGTTGGTGAGCCAGCTCGGCGTCGACGAGCAACCGCCCGAATGCGGCGAGTTCCGCTGGGGCTTCGATGTGCGCGCGCTGCAGGGCGAAGCGCAACTCGGCATCCAGGTCGTCTCGGCGCACTTGCCGGAACTGACTGCGGACCTGCCGGAGAATGCGGGCGTCGAAGACGCGTGCCTGCTCGCCGGCGGCGCGCCGTGCACTGCACCGCTGGCCACGTGGCCGCTGGGGCCGCCGCGGCAAGGTGTGGTGTTGGCGCGTTTGTTCACGCGCCGGGACGGGGCCGACGATCCGCTCGGTGCGCCGGTGTTGGCACACTGGCAGTTCGGTGCGGGGGCGGTGCTCGCGTGCGGCCTGGTGCCGGCGATCGACCACGCCAACGCCGACATTCGTGCGGCGGCGCGAGCGTTCGTGCAGCGCTGCGCGAAGTGGGCCGGCAACGCCGAAGCGCTGCTAGTGCTCGCCAGCCCCGACCGCGCCGCGAACTCCGCACCCTCGGAACTGCCGCGCATGGCGCCGTGGGTGGCGCATTGGGGTTGGCAGGTCGGTTGGCAGAGCGAGGGCGAAGAACGCCTGCCCGAAGAGATCGTGCGCGAAGTGCTCGAACCGTCGTGGCAGGCGGGTGCCGACCTGGTCGAGTTCGAGCTGTCCGGGCCGGATCGCGCGGTGCCGATGTCGTGGCGAAGCGACGATCCACTCAAGCCTGCTCCTTCGTTCGAGAGCCGGGCCGAACCGCGCCGCTTCGATGCGTCGTCGTTCCGCGCGCTGGCTGCCGAGAGCCACATGCGCTCGATGCTGGCGTTGGGCGTGCTCGACCCGTTGCCGGTCGGTGAACGCGCGGTCGAACGGTTGGCGACGTTGCGCTTCCTGGCCCGCGAACTCGCCTGCGTGCGCCGCTACCCCGACAGCGCGCTCGATGGGTTCGGCTTCAAACGCTGGCTCCCCGACGACCAGGGCCTGTCGTTGGCGATGGTCGGCGACTTCGCGCCGGGAGCGATGCTCTACCGGCTCGGTGAACAGGCGCCACCGATCGTGGGCGGCGTGCGCGTGCAGGATGCCGACGATGGCGTGTTGCGCGGCGTGCCGTTCCCCGGCTTGACGGCGTCGTGGCGGGACGGTTTCGACCGCGCACGTTTCCGTTGTGGTGTGCTCGATGCGCGGGCGCGGCCCGATGCGCATGGGGACCACTTCGGTGGCGCCAGCACCGGCGATTGGCTCGTCGCGCAGGCCAACGACTTCGTGCGCAAGCACCGTGGCCAGGGTGCCGCGATGTGGTGGCGCCGTCACGACCAGGCGACGTTCGACCGCGACACCGAAGCGTACGTGCACGGCCTGTCGCTCGAACCGCTGCGCGCGGCCGTGGCGATGGGGCTCGCGGCGACCGGCCGCAACGGCCTGCGCGCCGCCGCGGCCGCGCTGCAGCCGGGCACGCCGGCGAGCTACCACACGGCAGTCGATGCACCGGCGGCGGTGCACACGCTGCAGAACAACTGGTTTCGCCTGCTCGGCAGCGGCGGTGCGTTCACGTTCGATCCCAGCGGCCTGGCCGACTTCGGCGCCGGAGCGATGCCGTTGGCGACCGGGTTCCTGCGCACGCGGTTGTTCGGCGGCAGGCCCGACGGCAATGCGCTGCGCGGTGACCGCACCGACTTCCTGGCGGCGGGAATGCGCGGCGAAGGTGGCTACGGCCGCACGCTGCGCGTTGGTGGTTCCGAGGGCAGCGACCCGTTGGCGCCGGCGATGCTGGCGATGGCGGCGGCACCGGCGTGGCCGCAGACGACCGCATTCGAATGGTCGTCGACGGTGGGTTGCCACGAACTGGAACTGCTGCTGCGGCCGGTGCGCGGGCGCGGCGTGTTGCAGGTGTCACTCGACGGCGTGGTGTTGGCGGCGCTGTCGTTCGACGTGGACGTGCGGCCGGAACCGGTGCGCGTGCCGGTGCACGTGGCGCAGGGCGGCGTGCGACTGCTGACGCTCGGGCTGGTGCATGGCGGCAGTGTCGCGCTCGATCGCGCCGTGGTGGCCAGGGTCGGCGATGTCGGCGTCGAAGCGGTGGTCGTGGAACCGGCGGGCAACCGCGCGGTGCTGCGCGAAACGTCGCAGTCGAGCTACCACCACGAAACGGTGCAGTTGACGACGCTCGCCGACTTCCCCGGCTTCGTGCTCGACGTGCACTGCGAACGCGCGGTGCGCAACCTGCAGGTCGAACGTACCTTCGCGTTCCTCGACTACACCGAACTGGCCGCCGTCACCTCGGGCGACGATCGCCGCGCGCTGCGGCAGCCGTTCGTGCTGCGCAGCAAGGACGCCCGGCGACCCGACGTCGTCGTGGTACCGCTGAACTTGCTGCGCAACGAGTCGTTGGAACTGCAGCCAGATGGTCTGTCGTGGCGCACCATGGCCGAACCCGGTTCGCGCAGCCGCATCGGCATCCTGCTGTGCGCGCGTGGCGATGGACCCCATTGGCTGGCGTCGGCGTCGATGGTGCTCGGCAACGTCGCCGAACCGTTGCGGCTCGAACTCGGTGCCGGTGGCGAGGCGCAGCTGCGCAGCGAGTTGCCGCAGGCGTGGACGCGCGTCGTGCACGTGGCGGGTGCTGCGGCGACACCGTTCCTCGTGCGCGAGCAGGGCCAGTGGTTCTGGCGCGGCTCGATGCCGAATGCCGACGGCGGCCGCTGGCTGCGCGTGCACCATCATCCGGGCGACGCCATCACCATCGTCGGTGGAGCTTCGGTGTTGGCGCGCACGCGACCGGGCCCCGGCTCGCTGCGTTCGCTGCTGCTGCGCGATCCCGAGCCAGCCGCTTGCACGGTGCAGGTGCTGCAGACGAGTCCGCTCACGATGCCGAGCGTGGTGATGGGCAGCGCCTTCGACGAAGTGAAGGTCGACGGCGAGAGCTGGGCCTTCTTCGCCGACCGGCGCGTGTTCCTGCCGAACACCACCGGCACGTTCACCATCGCCACCACGGAGCACGCCGGCTCGGCGAGCCCGCATGTGCTGGCGACGCGGGCACCGTTGACCACTTGCCGCTGGCTGGCGGCCGAACGCACGCTGTTGCTGTCGACACCTGGCGACCCGGATCGACCGGCGGAGCTGGCGTGGACGGCGGTGTTGGCCGGGCCGGTGCCGACGTCGATCGAGAACGGCGAAGTGGTCGACGACGCCTCGCTGCGTCTGCCCGACATCGGCGAGCTCGCCGCTGCCAAGGAAGGCGGCGTGTTGATCCGCTTCCGCAACGGAACCACCAGGGTGCGTTATGGCGATTGATCGCAGTTTCTGGGGCGTGCTGTGCCTTGCGCTCGGCGGCGCCGCGTTGACGTTCGCGTGCCTGCCCGGCGCCTGGCCGGTTCCGGTTGCGGACGGTGTGTTCGAACCTGCCGTGGTGTTGCCGTCGCTGCGCGCCTCGGCGGCGGCTGTCGATGCGGCGTGTGCGCGCGGCGACAGCGCCGCGTTCGCCGCGGCGACGACGGCTGCGCACCGGGCCGAACTCGACAGTCGCCTCGCCGCCGTCGATCGCAAGCTCGACGCGGCGACGCTGCACGAGATGGCCGACCAGAGCCTGGGCGATTGGATGCAGCAGCCGACCTGGGCCGGGGTCGTGCGCGGTGGCCGCACGGTGGTGGCGGTGGGGCGGCCGGAGGGTGACGGCGCCCAACTGCTCGCCTTCGAATGGGATGGTCGGCGCTGGCGCTTCGATGGCAGCCAGCACCAGCGGTCGGTGCGCAATGCGGGTGCGGCGATGGCCGCCGTCGAAGCCGTGGCGACCCGGACGCGCTGAACGGCTGACCGCCGCCGCGGCAGCGGCTACGCTGGTGTCCCGATGCGCCCGTCGACCGTTGCCCCGATTCCCGCCACGTCCACGCCGCCCGTGCCGTACGTGACGTCGCTCGCGTGGGCCGAGGCGCAGCTTGGCCACGCCGAGGAACTGCTGGTCGAGCAGGCGCACCTGGAGAAGAAAGCGGCGGCGTCGGCGGTGCAGTTCTTGTTCCGCATTCCCGGTGGCATCGCCTCGCATCGCGACCTGTCGGTGTTGGCGCGCGAAGAGCTCGTGCACTTCGAACGCACGTTGCGGTTGTTGGCGCAGCGCGGCATCGGGTTCGCACCGCAGCCACCGTCGGACTACGCCGGCAAGTTGAAGGCGGCCTGCGCGACGGTGATGCCGCAGCGCCTCGTCGACGAGTTGTTGGTGGCGGCGGTGATCGAAGCGCGTTCGCACGAGCGCCTGCTGCTGTTGGCGGCTGCGTTCGCGGCGACCGACCCGGAGCTGGCGGCGTTCTATGCGGACCTCGCTGCGGCCGAGTCGCGGCATGCGCCGACGTATCTCGAAGTAGCCGAGCTGGTCGTGCCAGCCACTGAAGTGCAGGAACGCTACGCGCGCATGCTGGCGCACGAGGCGATGGTGTTGGCCGCGTTGCCGTTCGCGCCGCGGCTGCACAGCGGCTGGCCATCGCCGCCCTCGCCGCCGCAGTCGGAGCGCGCGCATGGTTGAGCCGTCGCCACGGCCGCGTCGTCGCCGCCGCTTCTGGCTCGTCGGGCTCTTGCTGCTGCTGGCGACTGCGGGCGGCATGACGCTCGCAGGCGGGCCGATCGCGTGGCCGTTTGACGTGTGCCTCAACCTCGGTGGCGTGGTCGAGCATCCCACGCTGCGTGCGTCCGGGCCGGGGCCGCGGGTGGTGGTCCTGCAGCATGGGTTGTTTCGCACGCGCGCGTCGGTCGGCCGGCTGGCGCGCGCGTTGGCGGCGCATGGCTACGAAGTGCTCGATCCCGGCTACCCGAGCACGCTCGACTTCGTCGCCGGCCACGCCGAACGGCTGCGCACGGCGATCGCTGTGCGGCAAGCCCAGGGCCCGGTGGCGGCGTGGGCGTTCGTCGGCCATTCGCTCGGCGGCCTCGTGATCCAGGAGTACCTGCGCCAGCCGGGCGCGGTCGAGCCGTGGGCGTGCGTCTACGTCGCCACGCCGCACCGCGGCGCGGTGCTCTGCGACCTGCGCAAGCACTGGTTCCTGTTCCGGTGGCTGATGGGGAGCAAGGCGGCGATGGAGTTGTCGCCGGCGGCCGAACTGCACCAACGGCCGATTCCGTGGCCAGCGCGCAGCGGCACCGTGGTCGGCGATCTCGGCGCGGGCAACGCCGCGATTCCGGGCGATGACGACGGCACGGTGGGGGTCGCCGAGGCCACCTTCGCCGGCTGTGCCGCCAGCGTGCGGTTGCCGCATGGCCACACCGGGGTGGCCGCCGCGCCCGAAGCGCTGCGCCAGGTCCTGCACTTCCTGCGGCAGGGGGCCTTCGCAGAACCCCGGGGTAAGCAGTAGAGTCCCCGCCCTCGCTGGCTGCCGTTCCCCCCGGCAGACTGCCTTACGAGGCGATTCCCATGAAGTCCTGGCAACAGACCCTCCTGCTCGGCGCCGGCTTTGGCGTGTCCTTCCTGCTCGGCAGTACCGTCCCGAACCTGGTTTCCGCCCAGGGCCGTGGC
Organism: Planctomycetia bacterium; assembly: GCA_005776475.1. Classification (GTDB taxonomy): domain Bacteria; phylum Planctomycetota; class UBA1135; order UBA1135; family UBA2386; genus UBA2386. Next base: position 8,336 of record SXPB01000327.1, on the reverse strand, counting down.
CCGGTCAACCCGCCGGCCGCTCCGACCGAACCCACGGGCGGAACGGCCGAACCGGCCCTTGTCTACAGCGAAGAATCGGGCCAGGCCGCCAGTGCCAACGGCTTTGTCGCCGTCACCGGCAGCTACGGGGTGGGCACCTCGGTGCTCTACCTGCTCGACACCAAGAACCGGCAGTTGGCGGTCTACGAGGCCCGGGGTGGCTCGGCCGAGCAGCGCCGGGTCGTCCTGGTCGGCGCCCGCCGGATCGACCTCGACCTGCAGCTGCGGGGCTACAATGACCGCAGCGAATACGAGTACGGGCAACTCGAGACGATGTTCCAGAAGCGCGGTGCCAAGGACCATGACGTCAAGACCGGCCTCGAGACCGACGGTCCCGGCCGCAAGTAGTGGCTACACAAACCGTGATCGTGCGGTAAGCTCTGTTGGCTCCGGGTGGCATGTCCTCGCTGGGTGCCAACCGTCCCTCTCCTGATTCCAAGATCCCCTCTCCCCTGGCTCGTCCCCGCGACGTTGTGAGGTAGGTCCGTGTCCGACAAGAACGAAGATTTCCTCTCCTTCGAGAAGGCCCTGCGCGAACTGAAGATGCGCAGCGAAGAGCTCAAGAAGCTCGTTTCCGAAGGCGAGATTCGCGCATACCGCGATGGTGACTCGATGAAGTTCCGCCGCGAGGACATTGCCTCGCTGCACAGCAAAGCCGAAGGCGACACCAAGTTGTCGATGGGCGATGCTCTCGAGGACGACACCGGCATGGTGACGGAGCAGATCTCGGAAGAGGACACGCTCCTCGCCGAGGACGACGTCGTCGAGGCCAAGCCGACGCGCCGCAAGGCCGCGCCGGTCGTCGCCGCGGTCGCCGAGCCGGCGGGCAAGGAGCCCATGTGGGTCACGGTCGCCGCGCTGGTCGGCTTCCTGGTCTGCCTGTGGGGCTTCGGCGTCAGCTACAGCATCGCCAAGGAGAAGGATCCGAACGCGGACTTCTTCACGTCGATGTTCGCCGAAACCAAGAAGAAGTGACCTGAGCGGTCGCCGCCCGGCCGGCCGTCGAGCGTTCGCCGCTCCGGCTGCCGGTGCTACGTAGAGCCCCTGGGGTTCTGCGGTGTCGTTCCGCGGTGGCATTCGTCGCCGCGTCGAGCTACTTTCGCGCCCCGCATGGCTCGGCCACCGGTCGGTCGCGTCGTGCACCCGTCCCATAGATTCGCGAGGGGGCATTCCATGAAGTACACCTTGATGCTGGTCGCACTCCTGTCCGCGGCCGCTTGCGTGAGTCCTGAAACGCACCGCCAGGTCGTCGGTGCGAAGAACGCGCTGCAGGCGCAAATCGCCGGCATGGCGGAGTCGCAGCGCATGCTGAGCGCCGAGAACGAGCGGCTGCGCAACGAGAACCGCGACCTCTCCGGCCGCGCGTTGGATGCGAGCTACATCGCCGAGCAGAAGCGCAAGCTCGCCGACCTGCTGGCCCGGTACGGCGAAGGCACGCCGTCGGCGCAAGGCGGCGTCGAGTTGGTGTCGACGCCCGAGGGCTACGCGTTCCGCGTCGCCGGCGGCGTGTTGTTCTCGCCCGGCCAGAACGCGCTCACCGAGCAGGGCAAGCGCACGCTCGATGAGCTGAGCAAGCAACTCATCGGCCGCAAGATCCGCGTCGAAGGGCACACCGATGACGTGCCGATCGCACGCAGCCTGTGGACGAACAACCTGCACCTGTCGGCGATGCGGGCGATGGAAGTCGCCAACTACCTGACCGGCTCGGCCGGGCTCAAGGCCGACGACGTCTCGCTCGCGGGCTACTCGCAGTATCGCCCCGCAGTCGAAGGTGCCGACGACGCGGCGCGCGCGAAGAACCGCCGCGTCGAGATCCTGTTGCTGGAGCGGTGAGAACGCGCGGCAGCCATCCTGCCGTGACGCCGTCCTGCCGACGGCGCACACGCATCGTTGGCACTGCCTTGCTGCTTGCCGTCAGCTTCGCTGCGGTCGCCTGTGCTGACGAGCCGGCGGGCGAAGTGTCGCGCCGCGGCCGTCTGGGCTCGTTCCGCGATCTGGTGTTGGTCGAGCGACCGACGCTCGGTGCCGCCGGCGGGCTGTTCGTCGATCGCTTCGAAGTGACGCGCAGCGATTGGAGCGAGTTCGCCGCTTCCGAGCCTGGTCGCGCCATCGGGGCCCGTGACGTCGCGGCCGACGGCAAGCCGACGCTGCCGATCGGCATCATCGATCTGGCGCAGGCTCGCAGTTTCGCGCACTGGCGATTGCTGCGGTTGCCGCGCCTCGACGAGTGGCGCTTCGCCAGCGTCGGCAGCGGCAGCAGCCTGTTTCCGTGGGGCGATCGCGTCGATCTTGCGCGCGCCAACACTGGCGAACTCGGACTCGGGGAAGCGACCCCGGTGGGCACGTTCGAATCCGGCCGCCGCGCCAGCGGCGACCAGCCGTACGACCTCGTCGGCAACGTCAGCGAATGGACCGAGACGGTCGCGCCGGATTGGTGGCGCGATCGTGCGGACGCCACCATGCCGTCGATCGGCGCTGCGGTCGCCAGGGACGAGGTGCGCCGGCGCCCTGGCCTGATGGTCTGGCAGGGTGTCGGTGGGCTGGTGCCGCCGGTGTGGATTGCGATGGCGGGTGGGGCCAGCGTGCCGCGCTACGTCGTCGGTTCGGATTTCCAGTCGGAGATGAAGGTCGACGTCGAAGAGGTGCCGGCCGGCGATCGCCGCCTGCGCACCGGCTTCCGCCTCTATTCCACTCCCGTCGAAGTCGTGCAGGCGTTGTGTGCCGATACCGGGCCGATCGATCCGGCCGACGAAGAGCAGATGCGCCGCTTCCTGCGGCGCGGCCGTCACCGCGAAGCGTTGGTGGGCGCCTGGTCGCGGCTGGTCGCCAACGGCGTCGTCCTGTCGGTCGAACATCCGCTCGGGCGCCTGCTGCAGCAGGAACTGTTTTCTGGCAGTGCGCCGACAGGCCGGTGACGTGGCCGAACGCGATCCCTTCTCGACCTTCCGGGTGCGCATGGATGCGTTGGGTTTCCAGCCGAGCAGCGTGCTCGGCCAGAACTTCCTGCTCGACCCGAGCCTGCACCAGTGGATCGCGGCGCGGGCGGCGCCGACCGCGGCCGACACCGTGGTCGAGATCGGCGTCGGCCTCGGCTTCCTCACGCGCGAACTGGCGGCGCGGGCCGGTCGCGTGGTTGCCGTCGAGATCGACGGTCGCCTGTTGCAGTTGGCGCAGGAGGAACTGGCCGCGGTGACGAACGTGCAGTGGGTGCACGCCGACGCCTTGTCGGGCCCGGGCCGTTCGCTGCATCCGGCGATCGGGGAGGCGGCGCTGGCGGTTGCCGCCGCCGGCGCCGGTGCTCGTTGCCTCGTCGTCGCCAACCTGCCGTACTCGGTGTCGGGGCCGTTGCTCGCCGAACTGGTGGCGCTGCCGGCCCTGCCGGCGCACGGCGTGTTGCTCGTGCAGAAGGAAATGGCGCAGCGGCTCGCCGCGCGCGTCGGTGAGCCGGAATACGGCAGCCTGTCGGCCCTCGTGCAGTCGGTGTTTACGGTGCGCGCGCTGCGCGACGTGCCGCCGCAGGTGTTCCGGCCGCGGCCGAAGGTGATGTCGGCGATCCTCGAACTGGTGCGGCGCGACGACGCGGTGCTGGCCACCGCGACCGCCGTCGAGCGGCGCGCCTTCGCGGTGTTCGTGCGGCAGTTGTTCCAGCAGCGGCGCAAGGTGTTGCGGACCACGTTGCCGGTTGCCGCCGCCGCGGCCGGTCGCGTAGCCCCCGAGTTGCCGGCCGACGTGCTCTCGGCGCGCGCCGAGACGATGGGGCCGGAACCATTGGTGGCGCTGTTCCAGCAGTGCAGGCCCGATGGCCGGTAGGAAGCCGAAGGGGCCGCCGCCGATGCCGCCGCCACTGCGCGGCATCGTGCTCGACGGCGCCAACGTGATCGCCACCAGCCGCGCCTTTCCCATCGAACGGCTCGACCTCGTCACCACGTGGTGCCACGAATGGCGCCCCGATCTGCCGGTCATGGTGTTCGTCGATCGCGCCACCGCGGTGCGCTGCAAGCCGCCGGCGCAGGCGATCCTGCGCGCCCGCTGCACCGACGTGACGCCGGGCCGCGCGCGCTACGTGGTCTGTCCGCTGGACGAGCCTGCCGACGAACATGTGCTGCGCCACGCCAGCGCCAACAACTCGCTCGTCGTCTCCAACGACCGCTACTTCGACTTCGACGACCTGCGCCAGAACGTGATCACGGTGCAGTTCACGCTCGCTGGCAATCAGCTGCAGATCTACGACGAAGCGACCTGGTTTCGCTCGCCGGGCAGCGCCGAGCGCGTGCCGATGGCGGTGCTGCGCGAACTCGGCAGGCCGTCGGCGGGGCCGTAGGGCCGCTACTTCGCTGCGCGCACCATCAGCAGAAAGCCCAACGCCCCGAGCAGCCCGAGCCCGGCACTGCCCGTCCACAGCACCGTGGCCCCGAACGCGTCGTAGACCTCGCCGCCGAGGATCGGCGCCAGCACCAGTGCCAGCGTGAAGGTCATGCCGTAGGCACCGTTGTAGGCGCCGCGCGCGTGGTCCGGAGCGTGGTCGTTGACGTGGGCGCCGAGCATCGGCATCTGCAGCAGTTCGCCGCCCGCGACGACGACCATCGCCAGCACCACCGCCATGATGCCGATCGGCAGCAGCATGCACAGGTAGCCGAGGCCGACGACGAGCGAACCCAGCGCGATCACCGGCAGCGCCTTCCGGCCGCGCAGCACGTGCACGATCGGCATCTCGAACATCGTGATCAGGATCGGGTTGATCGCGAGCAGCCAACCGACCGTGTCCTTGCCGAAGTGCTGGTCGTCGAACACCCGCGGTCCGGTGGTGAAGTACTGCATGAACGCGAGCAGCACGCACAGGTTGGCCGCCATCAGGCCGAGGAACCACGGATCGCGCAGCGGCCGATCGTGCCGGTGCGGCGCTTGCAGTCGCTGCGCTGCCGTCGGCGGCGGTGGTGGGGCGGGATTCCAGTCGCGCAGTCCGATGGCGAGCCACAGCGCCGCGATGCCGCACGTGAGTCCGTCGGCGACGAACATCCACTGGAAGTCGTGCAGCACGAGGTAGCCGCCGATCGTCGGCCCGAACGCCCAGCCGAGGTTGAGCGCGAATCGATTCAGCGACAGCGCCTTGCGCCGCAGTTCCGGCGGGGCGCTGATCGCGGCGGCGGTGTTGCTGCCGGGCCGGAACGCGTCGTTGAGCACGCCGAGCACGAACACGCCCGGAATCATGGTTGCCGGCGTGCGCAGCACGATCATCAAGAACATCCACACCGCCGCGCTGCCGAGCGCCAGCACCTGCACCCGCACCGGGCCGATGCGGTCGGTGAGGCGGCCGCCGATCCAGCTGCCCAGGAAGGCGCCCACGCCGTAGAGCCCGATCACGTAGCCGGCTTCGCGCGGCGTGAAGGCGAACTCGGACTTGAGGTAGGGGCCGAGGAACGGCACCACCATCGAACCCATGCGGTTCAGGAACGCGGCGGTGCACAGGAGCCACGTCAGCCGCGGCAGGCCGCCGAACGCATCGCGGTACAGCCGAATCAGCGAGGTGATCACGCCGGCCGCGCGCCTCAGGACCGGCGCAGCGCCTGCGTCGGCGTCATGCGGGCGGCACGCCACGCGGGCAGCAGGCCGCCGATGAGTCCGAGCATCGCGGCAAAGCCGATCGCCTGCAGCATCACCGGCAAGGTCGTGCGGAACGCGAACGTGACCTCGGAGAAGGTCTGGTTCATGGTTCCGGTTTCGGCACCCTGGAACGGCAACACCAGCAGGCAGCCGGCAGCGCCACCAGCGACGCCGAGCACGATCGCTTCGAACAGGAACGACAGGAAGATCGCGGTCGGGCCGTAGCCAACCGCCTTCAGGATGCCGATCTCGTGCGTGCGGGCGCCGATCGTGCTCAGCATCGAGTTGGTGCCGGTGAAAATGGCGCCGATGCCCATGATGACCGCCAGGAAGCCGCCGAGCATGCTGAAGCGTCCCGACAGATCGCCGGTCTGGCTGCGCAGGTACTCGCGTTCGGTCTCGACGCGCGGCTGCACGCGCAGGTCGGCCGCGTAGCGTGCCTGCACCGTGGCGAGGTCGGTGCCCGGCTTGATCTTCGCCAGCACGCGGCTGCGAACCGGTCGCTGCAGCGCCACCTGCAGGCGTTCGAGGTCGCCCCAGATCTCGCTGCGATAGCCGCCCTTGCCGTCGAAGGTGCCGACGATGCGGAACGTCACCGTGTTGATGCGCAGCGTGTCGCCGACGCCGCAGTTCGCGATGCGGCCCAGCAGGCCGTTGCCGACGATCAGTTCGTCGCTGCCCGGCCGGAAGTTGACGCCGTCGACGATGCGCAGGTCGTCGCCCTGGATCGGGAACGTCATCGGCTGCACACCGCGCATCGCGACATTGGTTTCCCCGCCGTCGAACTTGCGCAGGCGCACCGCGAGGAACAGCTCGGCGCTGGCCATCGGCTGCCCTTCGGCGTTGCGTTCGATCTCGGGCACTTCCTTGGCGAGGATCTCGCTCTGCTCGCGCGTGATTCCCGATTCGCCTTCCGAAGTGGCGCCTTTGCGCAAGAACACGGCGACGTCGTCGCGGCCACGTTCCTGGAACAGCAAGGCGAAGCCCTGCTGCAAGGAGAGCATGCCGGCGAGGACCGCGACGGTGGCGCCGATCGCGCAGATCGTCAGCAGCGTGGCGGCGCCACGCACGAGCAGGCTGCGCACGTTGTAGCGAAGGGGGACGAACATCAGCCAACCTCCCGCAGGGCAGCGATCGTGGTGAGACGCGCGGCGCGCACGCCGGGCAGGATGCCGGCGACGAGGCCGGTGCCGAGCGCGATGCCAGCGCCGAGCCACAGCGTGTCCTGGTCGAAGCCAAAGCCCGGCAGGAACGCGGCAGTGGCGACCGCGAACGGCGCTTCGGCGGCAAAGCCGAGGCCGAGTCCCGCGACCGCCCCGAGGCCGCACAGCAGCAACGACTCGGCGACCAACAGCGCACCTGCCGTGCGGTCGGTGAACCCGAGTGCCTTCATGATGCCAAGGTCGCGCGTGCGCTCGCGGCCAGCCATCAGCATCGTGTTGAGCACCGCGAAGAAGATCGCGAACAACACGGCGCCGCCGATCAGCTTCAGCAAGGTCGGCACGTCGCCGAGCATCGAGATGAACTGGCGGTTGAACTCGGCTTCGGTTGTCGTCTGCACCCGTTGCGGCCCGTTCTCGAACATGCCGTCGACGGTCTGCTGCACGGTCAGCGGGTCGGTGCCCGCGGCCAGCCGCAGCATGTAGACGCCGACACCTTCCGGGCCCTCGGCACCGCCCTGTTCCACCGATTCCTGCAGGTACTTGTAGGCGAAGTAGAGCGAGATCTTGTCGACCGCCGCCGAGTTGCTCGTGTAGATCGCGCGCACCGTGAACTCCCACGGTCGGCCGTCGGTGCGGCTGAAGATCGTGCCCAGGATCGGCACCGTCTGGCCGACCTTCCAGCCGTACTTGGTCGCCGTGTCGACGCCGACGAGGCACGCCGTGCGTTCCTTCGCGAAGTCCTCGTAGCTGCCTTCGACGATCGAGATCTCGGGATAGCTGGCGAGGAACGTCTCCGGGTCGATGCCGAACTGCGGGAAGAAGCCGCCCTTGTCCTGTTCGTAGCGACCGCCGAACCACTGCCATTTGCAGATCGCTTCGATGCCCGGCACCGTCGCCATCTTCTGCTGGTAACCGAGCGGCAGATCGACGAACAGGCTGACCGCGGACTGCACCAGCAGGCGGTTGGCGGCGGCGGAGGTCAGCGTGCGGGTGAGGCCGCTGGTGACTGCCTGCAGCACGCACACGAGGAACACGGCGATGGCGACGGCGCCGACCGTGAGCAGCGAGCGCACTGGGTGCCCGAGCACGTTCCGCCAGAGCAACTTCCAGGGCATGTCACTGCCTCCCGGCGCTGCTGCGGTTGTCGTCGATTCGGCCGAGCTTGCCCTTGTCGAGGTGGATGACCTTGTCGGCGTAGCCGGCGGCCTGTGGATCGTGCGTGACCATCAGGATGGTCTTGTGCAGTTCGCGGTTGAGCCGCCGCAACAGATCGAGCACGGTGTCGGCGGTGGTGCGGTCGAGGTCGCCGGCACCAAATACCGCGGCCAGTTCGAAGAGCGCATCAAAGCCGTGATGGACGAAATCCGTCGCAACAAGAACGTCATCCTCTTCATCGACGAATTGCATACCATCGTCGGCGCGGGCTCCGCTGAAGGTGCCATGGATGCCTCCAACATCATCAAACCCGCCCTCTCACGTGGCGAGTTGCAGTGCGTCGGCGCCACCACCCTCAACGAGTATCGCAAATACATC
>SXPB01000326.1 GCA_005776475.1 Planctomycetia bacterium | reverse complement strand
GTGGAACCGCAAAGACGACCTGCGCGACAACCTGCGTGCCATCGCTGCGCAAACCGTGCCGGCCGACCAGGTGATCGTCGTCGACAACGCCAGCAAGGACGGCACGCCGGAGATGGTGCTCGCGGAGTTCCCGTGGGTGCATCTGATCCGCATGCCGCACAGCCGCTACGGCGCCTGCGAGACGTTCAATGTCGGCTTTGCGAGCGCGCGTGGCGAGTTCGTCGGCATCCTCGACGACGACGTGGTGCTGCCGCCCACCTTCGTCGAGCACATGCTGGCGAAGTTTGCGCAGGAGCCCGCGACCACGGCGATCCTGTCGCCGAAGGTGATCGAGCCGGAGATGCCGGACTGGTACCTGAACTCGCCGAAGCTGCATGCCGAACGCTACCTGCCGACCTTCCGCGGCTGCGGCTCGATGGCGCGCGCCGACGCGATCCGCAAGGCGGAGTGGTACGACATCCGCTTCTTCATCTTCGGCAACGAGCGCGACCTGACCACGCGCCTGCTCAATCTCGGCTACCGGGTGAAGATGCTGCCTTCGGTCGAGGTGTTCCACAAGGCGCCGTTCGGCATGCGCCACGGCAAGCGCAGCCTCTACTACCACGTCCGCAACTTCTGGCTCTACGCGTTCAAGTACCTGCCCTGGAGCCAGGTCTTCGCGTTCCCGTTCCGGTTCCTGAAGAAGGGGCTCGGCGGCAAGCAGCAGGGGGGCGGGGGCGATGTGGCGGACGCGGTCGGCACGATCGGGCTGTTCGACAACATCAAAGGCGTGCGGTTTGGCTGGTGGGTGTGCGTGAAGGCGACGCTGGCGGCGCTCTGGATGCTCCCGTACTGCCTGAAGCACAGGCAGGTGTGCCGGCACCCGGACTTCGAACCGCCGTTGCGATGAGCCGCTGGGCGCCAGGCACGGTGCGGCCGTAGCCGGCGGCGGACCACCCCGAACTTTCTCGTAGTTTGTTCCGGCCATTCGGCCGGGGGCGTCGCCTTACGGGTGCAGGGACCAGCGACAGGCTGGTTGTCTGCATTCCTGCCGGTGGCAGCCTCACGGCGGCTGCCGGTGGTGATCGAGAGATGTGCAAGGGAGGGTGGCCGCCCACGGAGGTGGCCACCCAATTTTCTTGCCGCGGGTCACTTGCCCGCGTCGGCGACCGCCTCGCCCGTGCCGCGGCAAACGCGCAGGCTGCTGGTTCGCGCGCCTCACCTGCGTAGCATCCCGCACCCTCTCTCCCGTGGTCAGCGCGATCGTCGTCAATTGGAACGGCAAGGACTACTTGCCGAAGTGCCTCGATGCCCTGTTGGCGCAATCGCCACAGCCGCACGAAGTGCTCGTCGTCGACAACCACTCGACCGACGGTTCGCGCGAATTGCTCGCCGAGCAGTATCCGAGCGTGCGCGTCATCGACACCGGGCACAACGCCGGGCCGTGCCATGCGCGCAACGTGGGCGCCGCGGCGGCGGCGCACGAGCTGCTGCTGTTCCTCGACAACGACGTGGTGCTGCACCCGGGTTGCCTGCAGGCCCTGCTCGAGCATGCCGCGCAACATCCGCAGGCGGCGATGGTGCAGGCGCGTTCGTTGTGCGGCGACGATCCGGACGTCGTGCACTACGACGGCGGCGACCTGCACTTCCTCGGCACGCTGGTGCTGCGCAACTGGTACCGCAAGCGCGCCGAGGCCGAAGCTCCGGTCGGACCCGTGGGGGCGGCGATCGCGCTGTGCTTCCTGACGCGGCGCAGCGTCTACCGCGACGTCGGCGGCTTCGACGAGAACCTGTTCATCCTCTACGAGGACAACGAGTTCTCGTACAAGCTGCGCATGCGCGGCCACACCGTCTGGTGCCTGCCGAATGCGCTGTGCACGCACCTCGCCGGCACCGCCGGGCTGTCGGTGCGCGGCGAAGGGCGATACCCGGGCAAGCGCACCTACCTGCACAGCCGCAACCGTTGGTATGTGCTCATCAGCTGCATGCGGTGGCGCACGTTCCTGCTGCTGATGCCGGCCCAACTGCTCTACGGCGTCGTCTACGCGGCGTTCGGCGTGCGGCGCGGCCATCTCGGCGACTGGCTCGCCGGCAAATGGGAACTGCTGAAGCTGCTGCCGACGGCGGTGCGCGCGCGCCGGGTCGCGCAGCGAGGCCGCAGCGTGCCCGACCGCGAACTGCTGGTCGCCGCCCCGGTGACGCTCAACCCGGGGCTCGCCGAGAAGGGGGCCGCCGCGGCGTTGCGGCGTGGCCTCGATCGCTTCTTCGCCTGCTACTGGAGCTGCGTGCGGAGGCTGTGTGGTTGAGTCGCCGCGCATCGCGGTGCTGCTGCTGAACTGGCGGCGCGCCGACCTGACGTTGCGATGCCTGCAGGACCTGCTCGCGGTGCGCGACGTGCCGTTGCACGTGCTGGTGATCGACAACGGCAGTGGGGCGGCGGACGTGGCGAAGCTGACGGAGGCACTCGCAGCGGTTCCGGCGGGAAGCCCGCACCGCGTCGAGCTGCTGGGGCTGCCCGACAACCTGGGCTTCACCGGCGGCATGAACCACGGCCTGTTGTGGGCGGCGGCGCAGCAACTGCCGTTCGTGCTCGTGCTCAACAACGACCTGCGGCTGCCGCCGGAGTTCTTGCGGCCGTTGGTCACCGTGCTGCAGAACGACGCCGCGGTCGCCGCGGTCGGTCCCACGGTCGTGCACCCCGACGGCACCGTGTGGGCTGAAGGCGGCGAACGTGCCTTCGTGCCGAACGGACTGCGCCTGCGCCGGCATCGCCAGGCGCCGAGTCCGACCTCGGCGGGGCCCGAAGCGGTCGGGTTCCTGCCGTGTGCGTGTGTGTTGTTCCGCACCGCCGCGGTGACCGCCGTCGGCAACTTCGACGACGCCTACTTCATGTACTGGGAAGACGTCGACCTGTGCGAACGGCTGGCGGCGCGCGGTGGCCGCATCGTCACGTTGCCGTGGGTGCGCGTCGAACATGCGGCCGGGCAGTCGTCGGGTGGCGGTCGCTCGCCGTTGCGCAAGTTCTTGATGGCGTGCAACACGGTGCGCTACCTGCGCGCGCACGGGACGCTGGTCGGCTGGCTCGGCTGGCTCTGTTGCGATGTGCTGCCCTGGCCGTTGACGCTGCTGCAGGGACCGCGCGCGGCGTTCGCGAAACTGCAGGGCATGTGCGCAGGCGTGCGCGGTCATCGCGCCGGCGCGGCCGACGTGCAGCGACTGCTCGGGTGATCGGCGCTTTCAGTCGCCGTTGCGGCACCACGCCGCCGCGCGCGCCGTAGCCGGCAACGCCAGCAGACTCGCGCGTCGGCGCTCGGCAGCTTGCCGCACCGCCACCGGGCGCGCGTCGTCTTCGCTGCGGGTGTGGGTCAGGCGCAGATCGAACGGCAGCGCGGCATCCCACTCGCCCGCACTCTCGGCGGTCGCCTCGCCTGCCGCGACCACCACGTCACTGTTGCTGCCCAGTTGCAGTTCGTGCAGCACCGCGAAGTCAGGGCCGGCCGTCGCCGCGTTCGCCAGCGCCAACACCGTCAACGAACCGCCTTCGGCGCACGCGCGCGCCGCCGCGAACAGGCGTTTGCCGGGCAACACCGCCTGCGCGTCGAGACCGGGGCACAGCCAGCGCCCGGAAGCCGACTGTTCGCGTTGTGCTGCGCGCGCTAGCGCCGTCAACGAATCGAACACCAGCACCACGTCGTGGCCCGCTTCGACTTCGCGCATCGCCAGCGCGAGCAGCGTCTCGGCAACGGCGAGGTGGTGCTTCGGCGGCTGGTCGAACGTGCTGCCGCAGACGTCGAAGCCCGGCGTCGTCGGCGCCTGGGCCCGCAGCGCGGCGAGAGCCTCGGGGCGCTGGTCGATGGCGCCGACCAGGATGCGCAGGCTCGGGTCCGCGGCGTGCAACGCGAGCGCCACGCTGCCGAGCATGGCGCGCTGCGGGAACGCGGCTGGCACCACGAACAGCGCCCGCTGGCCGCGGCACCACGGCGCGAACTCGGCGAGCGCGCGCAGGGCGGGCGTCGTCGCTGCCAGCGCCAGCGGTCGCGTGGCGGTGGTCGGCGTGCGCGCCGAGAAGGCGATGCGCGTCGTCAACTCACCCGGCGGGGCGCCGTTCACGGCATCGACGTGCGCCAGCGAGAAGTAGCGTTCGTTGCCTTTGGGCGCGCGCAACGGCCCGTGCAGCCGGTGCCCGGATTTGAGGTTGAGGCTGCGGATCTGGCTCGGCGTCACGAACGGATCGTGCGGACTCGCTTCGCCGACGAAGGGGAGCGACCGCAGGAAGCCGAATCCTTCCGGCAGCACTTCGAGCACGCCGGCGCCGACCACGCGCTCGCCCTGTTGCAGGCGATGCGCGATCACCGCGGCGACCAGTTCGCCGTGGCTCAGGTGCGGGGCCGGAGTGGTGCCCGCGGCAACCAACGCGGCCAGCAGTTCGCTCGCCGGGGTGCGCGCGAGGTCCTCGGTGTTGCCACCGGAGGCCGCCGTCGAGGAGGAGTTGAAGGCCAGCGTCATGCGCGTTCTCGCAACGTCGAGAGCATCGTCGCGACTGCACGCCGCATCGTCGCCAGATCGCCGTCGTTGTCGATGACGAAGCCGGCCCGCGCGCGCTTCTGCGCCAGCGGCGCTTGCGCGGCCTCGCGGCGCGCCAGTTCGGCGTCGTCCCAGCCGCGGCGGCGCGCCCGCGCCGTCCGCACCCCGTCGCTGGCGTGCACGAACACCACGTGGTCGCAGAAGGCGATCAGGCCGCCTTCGAGCAGGAGCGGCGCGTCGAGCAGAACCGAGGCCCCGTCTTGCCGGGCCAGCGCCATCGCCGCGAGGATCCGGGCCCGGATCCTGGGGTGGGTGATCGCCTCGAGTCGGGCCCGCGCCGCCGGGTCGGCGAACACGATCGCCGCCACCGCCTTGCGGTCGAGCTGGCCAGCCTGCACGGCCGACGGGCCCAGCGCCTGCGCCACTTCGGCCAAAACCACGGGGTCCTGGGTGACCGCCCGGGCTTCCTGGTCGGCGTCGATGCGCACGAGGCCATGGCTGGCGAAGGCGTCCGCCACGGCCGACTTGCCGGCGGCGATGCCGCCCAGGATGCCGATGACGACGGGGTTTGCCGGCCGGAACGGCTCGGCGGGGCCTGTAACCTCGTGCGGTGCGCCCGGCATTTGTCTCATCGTGAGGTAGAGTCCTTGCGAGGGCAAGTTATGGGTCGAGGCGGTGCCTTGACCTGGGCTTGCACACCTTCCTAAGATCCCAAACCCCTCGCGTCCCCGGGTTGTCGAGTGTTCGCTCGATGACCTCCCGCTCGTGCCCTCGAGCGGGCGCGTGACCACAGACAGCTTTCCGAGTCCGACTCAGAAGAGCCTTCCCTCGCTACCAAGCTTCTCCTGACGCTGCCGGCTCACAACGGCAGCGGACGCAAAGCAACAGACCCCTTGGAGTTGGTTCCAATGCACAATCGCCAGAGCGGTGCCGCCCACGTCCCGATGGTTTTCTTTGTCCTCATCCTCGTGTGCTTCCTGGGCGCAGGCGGTTTCGCCTACTCGGTGCACACTGCCAACGACGAACTGCTGAAGAAAAACCAGCAGCTGGTCTTGGACAACGAGACCCTGAAGAACAAGGACCTGCTGACCCTTCACTACGTCCAGGAAGTGGGCGGTGTGATCGGCAAGCCCGGCAAGTTCACCGGCAAGGATGGCCAGAACTACGGTGGCGCCCAGTTGGCCGACGCCGCAGTGATGAATCCGAAGGAGCTGAAGCTCCTCATCGAAGACACCCTCAAGAAGGCCGAAGTCGGCAACGCCAGCACGCTCGAACTCGCGTTTGCGGCGCTGTTGGCCAAGATCGACTCGGGCAACGCGCGCGTGAAGGAGATCGAGACCGAGCGCGACAAGGCGTTGGCTGACAAGGCCGAAGTCGACAAGCGCTTCCAGACCGCGACGGCCGAAGCCGCGCAGAAGGCCTCGGAATTCGAGACGAACCTCGCCCAGGCCCGCAGCGACTACAACTCGGCGAAGACCGAGCAGGAAGGTCGCATCACGGGTGTGACGGAGAGCCTGCGCGCGAAAAACGAAGAACTCGGCTCCGAGAAGGAACGCGCCGCCGCCAAGGAGAAAGAACTCGCCAACGAGTACGCCAAGGTCCAGCGCCACAACTCGGCGTTGGTCGCGCGCGAAGAGCTGCGCAAGGCGCCCGACGTTCCGGACGGCAAGGTGCTGGTCGCCAAGAACGGCATCACCAAGGCCTTCATCAACCTGGGCCGCAAGGACCTGGTCCAGCCGGACACCGTGTTCCGCGTGAAGAACCCGAACAACCCGGCGGTCAAGGGTTATGCCAAGGTCACCGCGGTCGAGGAAGAGCGTTCGGAAGTCGAGCTGTCGGGCTTCACCGATCCGATCGGTGACTACGCTCGCGAAGGCGACCTGCTCTACAACGACTTCTACACGCCGCGCATGCCGCGCACGATCTACCTGATGGGCCGCTTCTCGGCGCCCTACACCAAGGAGCCGCTGGCCAACCTGCTGAAGCGCCTCGGCAACAAGGTCGTCGACAAGATGGGCCCGGGCGTCGACACCGTGATCCTCGGCAACGATCCGGTCAACGCTGCCGGCGACGGCTTCGAGTCGGTCCAGGGGTCGGCTGAGTTCAAGCTGGCCAGCGAACTGCGTGTCGAGTTCGCCTACCTGACCCAGATCCGCGATCTCATCAAGCTGTGATGAGGTGTTTCCGTAGCACCTGCCGGTGAGGTTGTGGGCGAAAGACGCAACCGGCGGCGACGGTGCTACGGGGGGCGGCTTCGCCGCCTTGGCGAATCACGGTGAGGTTGGCGCGGCTCCGCCGCGTTGCGAAACACCGAAGACGGTGGTGGGGCGGCCTGCGCGCCCGAGTATGCAACGAGCCGCGGTGCTGACCGCGGCTCGTTGCATTTCCGGGGGTCGTCGCGCATTGGCGGTTGCTAGATTCATCGCCCGACCCCATGCCACTCGACGATCCGAAGATCCGGGAAGCGCTCGACGAGACCCAGGAGACCGCGCTGCCGCGGATGTCGTTCGGCGACCATCTCGAGGAGCTGCGCACGCGGGTGGTCCGGTCGCTGTTGGCGATCGTCGTCGCGGTCGTTGCGCTGCTGCCGTTCCACGACGGGGTGCAGACGATCATCGTCCAGCCCTACAAGATCCAGTGGCGGCACAACTTCATCGAGCACTGTGCCACTCTGGAGAGGGAAGTGGCGGCAGCGCTGGCGGCGGGCGTGCAACCCCACAAGCAGACGCTGGCGTTCAATGACTACTGCCGCGCCAACAAGGACGAGATCCTGGCTGGCACGTTGCCGCGCACGCTCAACATCCAGAACGAGACGGGCTTCCACCTGCCCTACAACCTGTACGCGACCGGCGGCCTCGAAGACATCATGGCGTTCATGCTGGCCTCGCTGGTGTTCGCGCTGGTGCTGGCGAGCCCGGTGGTGATCTGGCAGATCTGGGCGTTCATCGGGGCGGGGCTGTACCCGAAGGAGCGCGCGATGTTCTATCGCTTCTTCCCGTTCATGGTCCTGCTGATGGTCGGCGGCGTGCTGTTCGGCTACTTCGTCGCACTGCCCTACAGCCTCGGCTTCCTGACCCGCTTGATGAATCCTGAATTGGTGAGCGCGATCTTCACGATCGGTCAGTTCCTGACCCTGGAGTTCGCGTTGACGGGCGCCATGGGGCTCGTGTTCCAGCTGCCGCTGGTGATGCTGGCGCTGCAGAAGATCGGCCTCGTCACGCACATGGGCTTCGTGCGCAACTGGCGCATGACGATCCTGATCATCTTCATCGTCGCGGCCGTGGTGACGCCGCCGGAGCCGGTGTCGATGCTGTTGATGGCGACGCCGATGCTGCTGCTGTACGGGCTTGGGCTCGTGTTGACGCGGTTTGGCCGGCATCGCGACGCGCCGGTGGTGGCGGTGTCGTGACGTTGCGCGCCGAGATCCTGGCGATCGGCGACGAACTGATCCACGGGGCG
>SXPB01000040.1 GCA_005776475.1 Planctomycetia bacterium | reverse complement strand
CGGCACTTGGAATTGGGTCGGGAGCGGCGTGGAGTGGGACGCCGCGCGCTCGCGCTGGGCAGCGAGCCTGGCGCCGGGTCGCTACGAGCTGGTGGTCTTCAGCATTCAGTGGTCACGCAAGGCGCTCGCGACCGTGGATCAGACGCTCCCCTTCGTGATCACGGCCGGACAGAGCACGGTGCTGCGCCCGCAGTTGCAGCCCGGTGTGCGACGTTGCTTTCGCATCGACGAACCGTCGCCGCACCTAGGTGCCAACAGTGCATTCGCCGAAGTGCGCGACGCCGCCGGCAGGCTCGTCAGCCGTTGGCTGGTGCCGCGCTGGTTCGAGCCCGCACCGGGCAGATTCGAAGCCTCGGTCGCACTGGCTCCGGGCATGTACCGCATCGAAGTAGAGACCGAGCTTGGCCACCGCGGCGCGCTCGATTTCACGGTCGACAGCCTGGTGCCGTTCCCCGAGGTCGTGCCGCTGCCGGTGCGCTGAGCGCCAACGCACGCCAACTGACGGCGAGGTCGCACGGAGACCACGAGGTCGAACGTGGACACGCGATTTCTTCCGCAACGGCGCGGGTCGCGTGGTCATCGTTGTTTGTGTTGGACACGGCGGAATCCATCGACTGCTCGCAGTGTTGTGACCGTCCCGGTCGATTGCAGGGACGTCGGTTCGCGGCGCGGCAGGCTGACTGGTGCCGCTGCGATGCGAAGGGGCCCTGGAGCGCACCGCTGTGCCTCGAAGCTGGCCTTTCCGCGTTCGCCGACTACCCTTTCGGCGCGTGTTGGCGGTTGTGCAGGGTGGTGGGCCGGACCCGGTTCGTCGGGAACGGCTGTTACTGGCGCCTGGCGACCTGGCTAACGCTCACGCCGCATGATCTCTGTTTCCGAGCTGACCAAGCTGTATGGCCCGATCGTCGCCGTCGACCGGGTTTCGTTCGAAGTCGCACGCGGCGAAGTCGTCGGCTTCCTCGGCCCCAATGGTGCCGGCAAGACCACCACGATCCGCGTGCTGACCGGCTACCACCCGGCGAGTTCGGGCACGGCGACGCTGGCCGGCTTCGACGTCGCCAAGGACTCCCTGTCGGTGCGCAAGAACCTCGGCTACCTGCCGCAGGAAGTGCCGATCTATCCCGACCTGCGTGTCGTGGAGTACCTGCGCTACCGCGCCGCGCTGAAGGGCGTGCCGGCGCGGGAACGCAAGCTCGCGGTCGAACGTGCGATGGACAAAGCGGCGATCGCCGACGTCGCGCGCAAGCTGGTCGGCAACGTCTCGCACGGCTACCGGCAGCGCGTTGGCCTCGCCGACGCGTTGGTCGCCAATCCGCCGATCCTGATCCTCGACGAACCGACTTCGGGCATGGACCCGAACCAGCGGTTGCGCATCAAGCAGGTCGTGAAGGACCTCGCGGCGGAGCACACCGTGTTGTTCTCGAGCCACATCCTCGCCGAGGTGCAGGAAGTGAGTTCGCGCGTGTTGGTGATCCATCGCGGCGTGTTGCGCGCGGACGGGCGGCCCGACAAACTCGTTGCGCAGACCGGCCGCAGTCGGCTGCAGGTCGCAGTGGCTGGCGCGCCGGCGGCGCTGGCCGCGGCGCTGGCGAGCGTGCGCGGCATCACACCGGGCCCGGTCCTGCCGGCACCCGATGGCACCTGCCAGACCACGTGCGCCGTCGACGCACACACCGACCCGCGGCCTGAGGTTGGCCGGCGTCTGTTGCAGCACGGCCTGCCCGTGTGCGAGCTGCGGCTCGACCTGCCGACGCTGGAGTCCTGGTTCCACGCCTTGACCGCTGGGGACATCGCCACCGTGCCGTCGACCCTGCCGACTCCGGAGGCTTCGCGATGAACGGCGCCATCGTCACCTTCAAGAAGGAGCTGTTCTCGTACTGCGTGAGCCCGGTGAGCTGGCTGATCGCGGTGCTGTTCTACCTGATGCGCGGCTTCGAGCTGTCGCGGCTGGTGCGCCACTTCGCCGACAACCGGCTCGACCAGGAACTGCTGCCGACGCTGAGCTACGGCCTGTCGAGCACGTTCCTCATGGTGATGCTGGTGCCCGGCATCCTGACCATGCGGTGCTTCGCCGAAGAACGGCGCACCGGTTCGATCGAGACGCTGCTGACCGCGCCGGTGCGCGACTTCGACGTCGTGCTCGGCAAATGGGGGGCGGCGGCGGCGTTCTACGCGCTGCTGTGGCTGCCCAGCGTGGTCGTGCTGCACGTGCTCCAGTACGGCATGTTCCTCGATGCCGACCTCGCCTTCGGCCCGGTGTTCGCGGCCTACCTCGGCATGTTCCTGCTCGCCGGGTTCCTGCTCGCCTTCGGTTGCTTCGCGTCGAGCCTGACCGACAACGTGCTGCTGGCGGCGCTGAAGACGATCATGTTCTGCTTCTGCCTGCTGCGCCTGCCCAACCTCGTCGGCGGCAGCGTCGAGGTCGCCAACCAGTACTACTTGCGCGAACTGCTCGACAAGCTCGATGTGATGCGCAACTTCTCCGAGTGGTTTGCGCGCGGGTTGATCGACTCGAGCCAGGTCGTGTTCTACCTCGGCGGCATCGCGTTCTTCCTGTTCCTGTGCGGCATCAGCCTGCAGTCGCGGAGGATCGCATGAAGATCAAGAGCCTCGGCTTGTGGTTGAACCTGCTGCTCGGCGGCGCGCTGGCGCTGCTGGTGTGGGTGCTGCTCGTCTACGTCGCGTCGCGGCCGGCGCTGCGCACGCTGGTCGACCTGACGCCGCAACGCAGCAACTCGGTCGATCCGATCACCGAAGAACTGCTGCGCGAGTTGCGCTCGCGCAAGGCGGAGATCGAGTTCCACATGTTCTTCCCGCCGTTCGAAGGCCAGGCCAACGACCCGGCGAAGGCGCAGGAGTTCAACATCCGGACGCGGCTGCGCGAACTCACCCGCATCCTGCTGGTCCGCTACCAGGCGATCGGCGGCGAGAGCGTGAAGGTGATGGCGCACGACCTCTACGGCGACCCGCAGACGACGCGCGAAGCGGCGCTGGCGTTCGACTACCGCGATGCGGCGGGCGACGTGCTGGTGGTCGCGGTGCGCATGGCGGGCAAGGAGCGGCGGTTCCGCAAGCTGTCGTTGCCGCTCGATCTGGCCAAGATCGAATTGCCCAACGTGGCGGCGGGGATGCGCGGCGGTGCATTGCCGGTGCTGAAGCAGTTCGTCGGCGAAGAGCAGATCAGTTCGGCGATCAAGAGCCTGCTGGTCGAAGGCACGCCGGTCGTCTACGTGGCGATGGGGTTCTCGCCGGACCTGAGCGATGGCGCGACGGGTGGCGCCTACGGCGAGTTCTTCGCGGCGCTGCAGAAGGTCGGCTTCGAGGTGAAGCGCTGGGATGCGGCCGTCGATCCGAAGGTGCCGGAGGACGCGTCGCTGGTGATGGTGCTGGAGCCGGGTCGTGAGTTCAGCGATGCGGTCGCCAACAGCCTGTTCACGTGGCTCAAGCGCGGCGGCAGGTTGTTCCTCAACTACCGGTGGTCGGGCATCGACACCCGCAATCCGCTCGGCGGCAAGCTGGGCGAACTGCTCGGCTACGAACTCACCGAGCAGCCGGTGTTCCACAAGATCCGCGACGCCAGCAACCGGACCGGTGGTCGCAGCTTCGACGGCGACCCTGCCGTCGCCAAGTTGCAGGTCGGCGTCAATCCGGACCATCCGGTGACGCGCCGCGTCGCGCGCAGCGGGGTTGGGCTCGAAGTCGCGGCGGCCCGTGCCGTGCGCGAGCGCGGGTCGCCGCCCGGAGTGCGCCGCGACGTGTTGCTGGTGACGGGCGCGGAAGGCTGGCTGGCGACGCCTGGGCCGGATGGCTACCCGGACACTCGCGCCGGTCGCACGCCGCTCGGCCAGTTCGACGTCGGGCTCGCGTGCGAGGTCGAAGTCGATCCGGCGCTGCTGCCGCCGGGCACCACCAACGCACCGAAGACCGGCAACGTGGTGATCGTCGCGGGTGTGTTCTGCAACAACACCGGGATGCCGCTGTTCGGCGACCTGGCGTTGAACATCTGCAACTGGCTGACCGAACGCCGCATGCTGCTCGACCTGAAGACCTCGGGCTACGAGGCGAAGTACCTGCAGGTGCAGCCGCCGCAGCTCGATCGCGTCGGGGTCCTGTTGGTGTGGGGCATTCCGGGCACGTTCCTGCTGCTCGGGGTTCTGGTTCTCTACCTGCGACGGAGGCAGTGATGGGTTTGCGTGCACTGGTGGTGTTGCTGCTGCTCGCGGGCGGGCTCGGTGCGGTGTTGTGGTTCACCGACGAGAAGCCGCCGACGAACAAGCTGGCGGAGACGCCGGTGCTCGAAGGCCGGTCGGTGCGCGATTGCCTGCGGCTGCGCTGGCAGTGGCAGAACCGGGCGCCGATCGAGATCGGCCGCGGCCCCGATGGTCGCTTCCAATTGCAGGAGCCGGTCATGGACCTCGTCTCCGCGGCGCGCTTGAAGCCCATCGCCGATTCGTGGGATTCCGCCCAGATGCGAGCGACGCCGGTGGTGGACGACGACGACGGCCGCCAGCGCACGGGCCTCGCACCGCCAGAACTGGTGTTCTCGGTGCAGTGGGCGGACGGCGTGCGCAGCGACATCGAAGTCGGTGCCCCCGGGCCGGTCGGCGACACGCGCTTCGTGCGCGCGCACGGCAAGATCTGGGAAGGCCCGGCGTCGCTGCTCGAGTGCCTGAAGGCCAACGTCGACGAATGGCGTGAGAAGGCGGTGTTCGCCAACGCGTTCACGCCGGTGACCGAAGTGAAGGTCGAGCAGACGATGCCGGCCGGCAAGCGCGAGACGCTGCACGTGAAGATGGGCGGTGGCGAATGGCGGCTCGAAGCACCCGTGCAAGGGCGAGCCGATCCGGTCGCGGCCCAACGGTTCGTGACTGCGGTGTTGGGCCTGTACGTCGACTACTTCCCCGCCGGCGCGATTCGCCCACCGGATCGCCCGACCGACCTCGACATCCTGGTGCGCGGCGGTGCTGGCGAAGAAGTGATCAAGCTGTGGGTCGAGCGCGGCCAGCTGCTCGGCCAGTTGCCACGGCGCAACAACCTGTGGTTCACCGCCGACAGCCTGCAGTACGCCCAGATCTTCGAGAATGCGACCTCGGCGCTGCGCGCCCGCATCCTCGTGCCGATGGGCGACAGCGTGGTCGAGCAGATGGTGGAGATGGTGGTCGACCCGGGCCAGGGGCGCGGCGACCGTTTGCGCCTGCGGCGCGAACCGGGCACGACCGACTGGCGGCTGCAGGAGCCCGCTGAGTTCCCGGCGGCGCCGACCCCGTGCAACGAGGCCGCCAACGCGGTGCAGTTGCTGGTGGCGCGTGAGTTCGTCGACGACACCGACGGCAAGCGTCCACGCGCCGAGGATCCGCGCTTCGGGCTGCAGGCCGGCCGGTTGACGCTGACGCTGCGCGGCGAGAAGGACAAGGTGGCGACCACGCTGTGGTTTGGTGGCGAGGTGGTGCGCGGCGAAGAGACGCTGGTGTACTGCTGCCGCGCCGACGAACCCGACACCGTGGTGCTGGTGCAGAAGGGCCACGTCGACACGCTGCGGCGCGGCTGGCTCGACTACGGCGCCCTGCGGGTGCTGCGGCAGTCGGGTGGCATCGATCGCATCGACATCGCCAAACCGGACGCGGCGCGCACGTTCCAGATCCACGACGACGGCAAGTGGGCGTTGGTGGGTGTGGCCGGCGCGCGGGCCGAAGTTGGCGACGTGGTGCAGGAGGACCTGTGTGACCTCGTCGGCCAGAAGCTCGTCGATGCGCGCGGTCCGGAGTTCGAAACGCCGAGCTGGACGGTGCAGTTGATGCGCAAGAACGGCGACCGGCTCGACCTGATCCGCATTTTCGACCGTGGACCTGAACGGGTGCTCGTGGTGCAGGCCGGCGCCCGCGGTCCCGTCGCGTTCGAAGTCAGCCAGCGCCTCAGCGACAGCCTGCGCGAGTTCTGGAAGTAGCGCCGGCCGCGGGTGGCTGCGACGCGTCGCCGTTCACATGCCGATCACGAGCTGCAGCGCGTTCAACGGCACGAACGTCGCCGCGCTGCCGACCAGATCCACCCGCAGCCCCTGGAACTCCAGCACCGTACCAATCCACGAGCCCGCTGCCGGAATCGGCAGGGAGTAGCTGCCCATGCCGGTGAACAGCACGAGCCCAGCCGGCTGGACCAGCAACTCGCCACCGAACAACGGCGCCGGAAGGGGCAGCAAACCGGCCGGCGCGTACGCCAGCGCGGTCAGCAGCGTGTTGGCGTTGGTGGTCACGGCACCTTGCCACGTCGTGCCCACGATCGGCAACGTCGTGCAGCTGAAGTCCGCGGGATTGACGTTGCTGCCGTTGAAGAACGCGCAAGCCGCCAGCCCCATCGGGTTGCACGCCAGCGTGTCGAAATTGAAGTCGGCCTGGAAGTCGATCTGCAGCTCGTCGCACACCGTGTTGGTGAAGCCGAAGTAGTTGTTCGGCTGCGACTGGTTCCACGTACCGGAGAAGGAGTCGACCGGCACCCCTTGCAACAGGATCCGGATCACCGACGGACCCGCCGTGGAGATCTGGTGGTACACGAAGCTGAGGTCGGTGACCGGCGAGGCGAACTGGATGCGCAGCGTGTTGGGAAACCCCGTGCTGAAGTTGTTGGTCAGGAAGCCGCCGACCAGGTTGTTGGCCACTCCGGTCGTGAAGTACGAGGCGTGCGTGATGGTCAAGCCGCCGAATTGCGTGCTGACCGGCGTGAAGTTGGGCAACAAGTTGGCGCCGAAGTCGATGACGCGCGCCGGGTTCGTCAGGCCTGCGGTCTGGGCGATGATCTGCTGGCTGCTGGCGCTGGCCAGCGGCAGGAAAGCCGCGAGTGCGGCGGCGACGACGATCGGGATGTGCATGGGTGTTTGTCCTGGCAGGGAGGTCGACAGGTTAGCGACGCGCGCAACCGCCGACGCCAACCGGACCGTTCCATGACGAACTCGCGACAACGCCCAGCCCGACCCTCGCTGCGCTCGTCCTCCGGGCCGGGCCAGCGACGCAGCGGCAGCCTGCGCGCGTTCTGGAAGTAGCGCCGGCTTCGCCCGCGGCTATCGTCGGTAGCGCATGGCGACTGTCCGACGAACGAAACCGGCGGCGCGCCCTTCGGCCGCTGCTGCCACCGCCACCGCCGCTGCGGGACGGCAACGCCGCTACTGGCTGTTCAAATCGGAACCCGAGAGCTACGGCTTCGATCGCTTCGAACGCGACCGCCGCACGTTCTGGAGCGGGGTCCGCAATTACCAGGCGCGCAACCTGCTGCGCGACGAGATCCAGCCCGGCGACGGCGTGCTGTTCTACCATAGCAATTCCGACCCGATGGCGATCGTGGGCATCGCCAAGGTGGTCAAAGCCGGCTATCCGGACCCCACCGCGTTCGAGCCGAAGAACGACTACTACGACCCGGACAGCGATCCCTCGGATCCCACCTGGTTCGTCGTCGACATCGAATGCATCGGTCGCATGCGCGAGCCGGTCACGCGGGACCGCTGCAAGCAGGAAGCGGCGTTGGCCGACATGCTGCTGCTCGCGCGCGGCAGCCGCCTGTCGGTGCAGCCGGTGACCCCGTCCGAGTGGAACACGATCTTGCGCCTCGGTGGCCAACAGGAGACCTGGTGATGCGTTCGTCGATTTCGTTCATGGGCACGCTCGCGTGCTGCGTCGCGTTGGCCGCCTGCAGCCAGGATCCGCCGGGCTTCGACACGCCGGAGTCGGCGCTGCACGATGCGGTCGCCGACGTCTACCTGGTCAGCAACATCCACGGCGCGCCGTTGGCGAAGGACGGCAACGGCTACATCGCGCGGGTGTCGCCGGAGGACGGGTCGATGCAGCGCTGGTGGATTGCCGGCGGCAAGAACGGCGTCACCTTGCACGCGCCGAAGGGCATGGCGCTCGTCGGGGAAGTCTTGTGGGTGGCCGACATCGACGTGTTGCGCCGCTTCGACCGCACCAGCGGGGCGCCGCTCGGGGAGACGGCGATCCCTGGCGCCACGTTCCTCAACGACGTCGCGGCCGGACATGACGGCTCGGTCTACGTGACCGACACCGGGCTCGATGCGACGTTCGCGGCCAGTGGCACCGACGCGATCTGGAAGGTCGGCAACGACGGTGCCGTGACGGCGCTCGCGCGCGGCCCGGAACTTGGCCAGCCCAACGGCTTGTTCGCGCTCGCCGGGGGCCTCTACGTGGTGAGCTGGAGCACGGGCAAGATCTTCCAGGTCGACTACAAGGGCATCCGCACCGACCTGCTGCAGGCGCCGCAGGCACAGCTGGACGGGATCGTGCGGTTCGATGCCGGGGAAGGTCCGGCGGGTTGGTTGGTCACCTCTTGGGTCGGCAAGTGCGTCTATCGCTTCGACGCCACCGGCGGCATCGCGCCGTTGCCGATCAGCCTCGACCAACCGGCGGATTGCGGTTTCGACGCCGTGCGACGGCGTCTGCTGGTGCCGTTGTTCGGCCAGAACCGGCTCGAACTGCTGCCGGTGAAGTGATCGCCGCGCGCGGCGCTGCGCTTGTCTCCTTCCGGCTCTCCGTTCGTTCGCTACATTGACGACACCATGCGCGTCCGCGGCGCCACCAAAGAAAAGTCCGACACCAAATCGAAGCCCGAGACGTCGTTGGCGTTGCCCTGGAACGTCATCGTGCACGACGACCCGGTGACGTTGATGACCTACGTCTCCAAGGTGTTCGTGCAGGTGTTCGGTTACAGCTCCGAAAAGGCGCACCGGCTGATGATGGAAGTGCACAAGCAGGGCCGTTCCATCGTCTGGACCGGGGCGCGCGAACAGGCCGAGATGTATGCGCAGAAGCTGCAGGCGCATCACCTGCTGACCACGCTCGAGGCCGTCGATGCATGAAGTGCCCGCAGCCCGGGGGACCCGCTGATGTGGGTCGCTCGCGTCGACGAGGGCTACGTGTTCGGCGATCTGTCGCCGGCCAGCGTCGAGACGTTGAAGGGCGTGCCGATGCTGCTCGAAAGCGCCGATGCCCGCGTGCGCGGTCGCTTGCTGCCCGACACCTGTGACGATGCCGTCGACGAGGAGCACTGGCGTCGCCATGCCGTGCCCGAACTCGAGCGGCTGTTCCTGTCGCGGGCGCAGCTGGTACGGCGCGACCTTGCCACCTTGCGCAAGATGCCGAAGTCGGAGCACAAGCTGCTGCTGATCCCCGACGGGCACACGAGCGCGTGGTTGGCGGCGCTGAACGGCGCGCGGCTGGCGCTCTACGTGATGAACGACCTCACCGCCGAGACCATGGAGCCCGACGGCTTCGTCAAGGCGACGCCAAAGCAGCAGGAGGCGCTGCTGCGCATCCACCTGCTGGCCGAGATGCAGTCCGTGCTCTTGGGTGATCTCGAAGTCGAGCCGAGCGGCCCGTTCGACGAGTTCATCATCGAGTAGCGGACTGCGCCATGGTGGCGACGGTCAGTAGCCGAGGTTGATCTGCGTGCCGTTGCTGACCGCGAGGTTGGCTGGATTGGCCAGCGACAGCGCCAGCGACTGCGCCGCGAGCACGGCGCCAACAAGGGCAGGGACGTTCGGGATGCCGAACGCGATCTCGCTCACTCCAGCCGCGTTCGGGCCGCCGCTGAACAGACCGATGTCGAGGCTCGTGTACGACGAGCAGCCCGTCATGCCGATGCCGTCGAGGGGGATGCCAGGGTTCACGACGAGCGAGCCGAAGCCGAAGAAGCCGATCGGCGAAACGACCGGCACGTTCGACGCGCGCAGCGTGAACGCGGCGTTGCCGAGCGACGGCAGGCCGAACCCGGTCAGCGCCATGCTGTCGCAGCCCACGCCGTAGTTGCTCGTCGACGCGCAGTTGGCCGGGGCGCCGAGCAGCACGTAGGTGAAGCCGGTCCCGCCTGGCACCAGCAACAGCGTGTTGTTGGCCATGTCGAAGCCGTTCGGGGCCGCCCAGTTCTCGAAGGTGGAGTTGTTCGTGGTGCTGCCGCCCGCGGACAGGTCGATGCTGGCCGGCAACGTGACACCACCGGCAGGCGTGACGCCGCAGATGCCATTGTCGGAGACGCCACCCCACGTCGAGTTGTTGGTGACGCCGGGGCCGTAGGTGAAGGTGATCGTGCCCGACGGATCGAGCGTCAACTGGAAGGTGAAGCGCGGCGCCGCGATGCCGTAGCTGCGCACGTTCAGCCAGGTGACGACGCAGGCGGTGGCCGAGCTGAGGATGAAGCACTCACCGCCGCCCGTCAGTTCCATGTCGCAGTAGAGCGGCGCGATCTTCGGGCCGCCGGCCGCGAAGTTCGTCGTCGTCGGGGTGTAGAGCGCCGCGGCGTTGGTGAGCAGCGGGGCTGGCACGCCGGCGTTCGACAGCTGCACGAAGCCGTGGTCGTTGACGTGGATGTTGGTGTAGGTGGCGCCTGCGAAGGGGAACGTGAAGCCGATCGACTGCATCGGGTACACCGTGTCGAGGGTGTTCAGGCCAAGGCGCGTGCCGTAGTTGCCGTTGAAGCAGTTCTGGGCAAGGGCAACGGATGCCATGCCGAGCACGGCGAGGGGGAGAAGGGTGCGCATGGAAAGGACTCGCGGAACAGGGAAGGGACTCGCGGGGCGGGAAGGGGCAAGACTACCGGGTGGTGGGCAGTCTTGCCTTCGTTTGCGCCCGGCTGACAGCAATCTGTGACGACTTGGCCAGCTTCCTTGTTCCGTTCGCCCGGGGTCAGCGGCCTTGACCGCTGCCGGCGCTGGTACGTTCTTCCTTACCTGCGGCTTCGGGTTCGCCTTCGCCGTCCCCTTCGTGCCCCGCTTCGTCTGCCTCGTCGGCGGGCCAACTGCCCAGGATCCCGGCGGGACCGCGGCGATCGTGCACCGTGAACGGCAGCGTGGTCACCTGCTGGCCGCGCGTCAGCCGCACGGCGAACGATCCGGCGCGCGGCCCTTCGTTGCCGCGGCCACCCGAGAGCTGGCCACGCCCGCCGCCGCCAGGCCCGCCGCCAAACGGCCCGCGGCCGCCGCGTTCGGCGGCCCAGGCGACTTCGTGGTAGCCGGCCGTCGTCGCCCCGTCCTTCTTCCACAGGACGGCGCCGGCGGCGTCGAGCACTTCGATCGTCACCTTGGTGTCGCTGTCCTGGCTCAGCAGGTAGCGGAACGTCGCCGTCGTGAACGGATTCTGCGCCGACCAACCGCGCGCGCCGACGTTGCCTTCGCCGAACGGTCGCCGCAGCAGCACGCCATCGCTGGGTGGCAAGGCGACGAACGCGGCCTGCAGCAGTTCGGGCTTCAGCGTCTCGAGCGCCGCCGCATCCAGGGCGAACACGCCGCGACCGTGCGTGCCGACCAGCACGTGGCTTTCGCGTTGGTGCACGATCAGGTCGTGCACCGCGACGCGCGGCAGGCCGCCGCCGAGGGGAAACCAGTGCGCGCCGTCGTCAACCGACACGTAGGCGCCCATCTCGGTGCCGACCAGCAGCACGTTGCTGTTGCGCGGGTGTTGGCGCACGACGTTGACCGGTTCGCGCGGCAGGTCGTGGGCGATCGCCTTCCAGGTGTTGCCAGCGTCATCGCTGCGGAACACGAACGGCGTGCGGTCGTCCTCCCGGTAGCCGGTGAAGCTCGCGAACACGGTCTCCGCGGCGTGCGGTGACGCTTCCAGTCGCGACACCCACAGGCCCTGCACCGAGCGCGGGAAGCGGTCGGTCTGGTCGGTCCAGCGGGCGCCGCCGTCGTTGCTGTGCCACACGCGGCCGTCGTCGGTGCCGACCCACAACGAGCCTTCGCGCTTCGGCGACTCGGTGATCGTCGTGATCGTGCAGTGCGGCACGTTGCCCTTCTTCTTCTCCGGATCGTTGGTGGTGAGGTCGGGGCTGAGCGTGGTCCAGGTGTCACCGCGATCGCGCGAGCGATGCAGGTGCTGGCTGCCGGTGTAGATCGTGTGCGCCGTGTGCGGCGACATCACGATCGGCGTGTTCCAGTTGAAGCGCAGCGGCTGCTCGCCCTTCTGCGCGCGTGGCTTGATGCTCTTGCGATCGCCGGTGCGCAGGTTCTGCCGGCTCATGCCGCCGAACTGCGACTCGCTGTAGACCACGTCGGGATCGTTCGGATCGATGCAGACGTAGAAGCCATCGCCGCCGTCGATGCGGAACGCGTCGGTGGCGCGCAGGCCCGCCGAAGTGCTGCCGTGGATCGGGAAACCCCAGGTGCCGTTGTCCTGCAGGCCGCCGTAGACGCGGTAGGGCGATCGGTTGTCGGCAGCGATCGCGTAGTACTGCAGGATCGGCAGCGTGGTCAGGTGATCCCACGTAGCTCCGGCGTCCCACGTGATCGCGATGCCGCCGTCGTTGCCGAGCAGGCAGTGGTTGCTGTCGTTGGGATCGATCCACAGCGCGTGGTGGTCGACGTGCAGGTTGCCGTGGAAGGCGTTGCCGCGGCCGCGCCCGGGCGACCAGGTCTTGCCGCCGTCGGTCGACTTGTGCACCGGCACCGAGAGCACGTAGACGGTGTCCTTCTGGTTCGGGTCGACGCGGATCTGGCCGTAGTAGTAGCCCGGTTCGCCGCCGACCTGGGTGTCGTCGCTGTGCGTCTTCTTCCAGGTGGCGCCGGCGTCCTCGCTGCGGAAGACCTCGCCGCCGACCAGCGGCTTGCGCGAACGTCGCACCGGATCCTGCGCTGCTTCGACCTTGCGTTCCCACTCGGCGAACGCGACCGGATCGGCGCGCAGTTCGGCATCGGCCTCGGCGATCGCCTCGCGCGGGCCGGCCTCGGTGGGGTCGAGCACCGGTTCGGCGGGCTTGTGGCCGCGCGGGTTGCCGTTCTCGATCGAGGCATACAGCACCTTGCTGTCGCCGGCGAACACGTCGATGCCGATGCGGCCGAGCACGCCATCGGGCAGGCCGCCGCCGAGCTGCTTCCAGGTGCCGCCGGCGTCGGTGGACTTCCACAGCCGCGAACCCTGGCCGCCTTCCGTGAAGTGCCAGGCGCGCCGCCGCCGCTCGTACGACGCCGCATACACGGTGTCGGGGTTCTTCGGATCGAGCGCGACGTCGACGAAGCCGACGTCGGCACCGAGATGGTGCACGCGTTGCCAGGTCGAACCGCCGTCGCGGGTCTGGTAGAGGCCGCGGTCGTCGTTGGCCGAATAGAGCGCACCGAGGGCGGCCACGTAGACGACGTCGGGATCGGTCGGGTGCACGACGATGCGGCCGATGTGCTCGCTCGCGGCGAGTCCGACGTGGCGCCAGGTCTTGCCGCCGTCGGTCGACTTGTGCACGCCGTTGCCCCAGTACGAACTGCGCTGGTTGTTCGATTCGCCGGTGCCGACGTAGAGCACGTCGCCGTTGCTGGGGGCCACGGCGAGATCGCCGATCGAGATCGACGCCGCGTCCTGGAACTGCGGCGTGAAGCGCAGGCCGCCGTTGTCGGTCCTCCACAGGCCACCGCTGGCGGCGGCGACCCAGAACACCGCGGACTTCTGCGGATGCACGGCGATGTCGGTGATGCGGCCGCCACTCTGCACCGGACCGAGTTCGCGCCAGCGCAGCTGGCCGAACACGTTGTCGCGGGTGTGGTCCTGGTCACTCGGGCCCGACTGGGCGACGGCAGCGAAGGCCAGCACGAGGCCGGCGAACGGAACGGAGACGATGGTGTGGGAGCGCATGGGGATCACTCCTTCTCGGGGTTGGCGACGCCCGCTTCGGCTGCTGCGGCAGCCGGATCGGGCAGCAGGTGGAAGATGCGAGGTTCGATGTCCTTCTGGCCGGGCCAGCGCACCGAGTAGACGCCGGCGCGCGCGAGGCCGCGACCGACGCGCGCGTCCCAGACGATGGGTTGCAGGCCGGCCGTGACCTGGCCGTCGACTTCGGCGATCTTCTCGCCGGTGACGTCGTGGATGTGCAGCACGGGCTTGTCCTTCGGCGTCTCGGCGAGCCAGACGTGGAAGGTGGCACCGAAGGGTGGGTTCTTCGCCTGGAACTCCTTGTTGCCCTGCAGGCCGCGGCTCGTCAGGCGCCACAGGATCGCCGGTTCGACCGCGAACAGGTGGGCGGGCTTCTTCGCCACCGAACTGGTCACCTGGCGCAGCGCTTCGATGTCGAGCACGAACACGCCGCGGCCGTGCGTCGCGGCGACGAGGTCGCTGTCGCGGTCCTGCACGAACAGGTCGCGCACTGCGACCGTCGGCAGGTCCTTGCCAAGCCGGAACCAGCGGTCACCGCGATCGAACGACACGTGCGCGCCGAACTCGGTGCCGAGGTAGAGCAGGTCTTCGTTGCGCGGATCTTCCATCACCGCGTAGCAGGTCTCGCGCGACGGCAGGTCGAGGCCGAGGTCCTTCCAGGTGTTGCCGCGGTCGTCGCTGACGAACACGTAGGTGGCGAAGTCGTTGCTGCGGTGGCCGTCGAGCGTCAGGTAGACGCGGTTGTCGGCGAAGTGCGATGGCACCAGGTCGCTGACGTAGCGTGGTCCCACGACCGGCAGGTTCTGGTCGAGCCGGCTCCAGTTGACGCCGCCGTCTTCGGTGCGCCACAGCGCGCCGTCGTCGGTGCCCACGTAGAGCAGGCCCTGCACGCGGGGGCTTTCGGCCAGCGACACCGCGGTGCCCTTGTCGGTGCGGCCAAGCCGCCCCGAGATGCACTTCATGCGCAACTGGTCGGCGCTGCGCACCGGCCCCTGGTTCGGACGCGCCGTGCGGTTGTCGAGGTGCGCGTAGCGTTCGCCGCGGAACACGTGGCTGCCGGCGTGGTAGAGCGTGAGGCGATTGTGCGGCGACAGCACGAACGGGGAATCCCAGTTCCACTGCACGGGCGTGTTGTCCGGCGCGTTGCCACGGCTGATGCGCGCTTGCTGGCCCGAACGCATGTCGACGATGCCGAGCGCGCCGTTCTGGCTGGTGGCGTAGACGATCCACGGTTCCAGCGGGTCGGTCTGCGCGCCGAAACCGTCGCCGCCGTAGATGGTGACGCAGTCGGCGGTGGTGATGCCATCGCGATAGCGCGTGCGCGACGGCACGACCCACGTGCCGTTGTCCTGCAGGCCGCCGATGACGTTGTAGGGCACGCTGTTGTCGGCCACCGCGTCGTAGTACTGCGCCACCGTGAAGCCGCGGTGCACCTGCCACGTGGTGCCGCGATCGAACGTCTCGT
The DNA here is from genome assembly GCA_005776475.1 of Planctomycetia bacterium. Taxonomy (GTDB): domain Bacteria; phylum Planctomycetota; class UBA1135; order UBA1135; family UBA2386; genus UBA2386. The sequence goes on along the minus strand of SXPB01000040.1, from coordinate 2,831 downwards.
TGACGCCGCCGTCGCAGACGGCGAGCAGGTGGTCGCTGTCATCGGGGTCGACCCAGATGCCGTGGAAGTCGACGTGGATGCCGTTGTTGATCGCCTTGAACGCATTGCCGCCGTCGCGGGTGCCCCAGAACGACGTGCCGACGCAGTAGATGTTCTGGTCGGAGCGCGGATCGACGCGGATCACCGAGTAGTAGAACGGACGCTCGGTGACGCTGTTGACGCGCCGCCAGTTCTCGCCGCGGTCGTCGCTGCGGTAGACGCCGCCGCATTCGAAGCCGAGGTCGCCCTGCTTGTCCTGCACGTTCGCGTCCTGGCCGAACAGGCGACCGCTGTACGGGCCGTTGGGCCGGCCGAGCGCCTGGTTGAAGCCGCTCGCGCGTTCGCCGTAGGTGATCTCGACGGTCTTTTCTTCGGCGCCGCGCACGTACGTGAACACGACCTTCTGGCCGGCGCGCGAGTCGCGCACGATCTCGACCAGGTCCGCGTAGGTCTTCACCGCTTCGTCGCCAACCTTGGTGATGCGGTCGCCGGCGAGCAGGCCCGCCTTCGCCGCGACCCCGCTCTCGGTGGGTTGGCGCAGGATCGCGCCGGGGGCGTCGGCCTTGCCGTCGTCGCCTTCGATGCCGATGCCGAGATCGGCGCGGGAACCGCGGCCGGGGCCCTGGGCGGGTGGGCCTTGGGGGCGCTGCGGCTGCTCGCCTTCTTCCTGCGTCGCGGGCGGGGCGCCTTCGCCGCCGGGCGGCTGCTGGCCACCGCCACCTGGGCCCTGCCCAGCTCCCGGTCGCCGGGCGTCTTCCCCGGGCAGCAGGTCCTTGCGGTCGCCCTTCGCCCAACCGGTGCGTTCGGTCTCGATGATCGCGAACATCGTGTCGGGACGCGACGCGAGGATGTCGATGCCGCTGCGGCCCCATGGGTTGGTCGGCAGGCCCGCCGTCAGCTCGCGCCAGTTGTCGCCGCCGTCGGTGCTCTTGTAGAGCCCGCTCTTCTGGCCGAAGCGCACTGCCGGATCGTTGTCGTCGAAGCCGCCGCGCTTGCGTTCATACATGCACGCGAACACCGTGTTCGGCTCGTTCGGATGCAACCGCACGTCGATGCAGCCGGTCTTGTCGTCGAGGAACAGCACGCGCTCCCAGGTCTTGCCGCCGTCCTTGGTGCGGTAGACGCCACGTTCCTGGTTCTCACCCCACAGTTGGCCGAGGGCGGCGACGTAGACGATGTCGGGGTTCTTCGGATGGATCTCGACGTGGCCGATCTGGAACGTCTCGCGCAGACCCACGTGGACGAACGTGGCGCCGCCGTCCGTGGACTTGTAGACGCCGTCGCCCCACTGCACCGAGTTGCGCGCGTTCTCTTCGCCGGTGCCGATCCACACGATCGCGGGATCGCTCGGCGCGATCGCGACGTCGCCGATCGACACGGTGCCCTGCTGGTCGAAGATGCACTGCCACGTGGTGCCGGCATTCGTCGTGCGCCACAGGCCGCCGCCGGCGGTGCCGACCAGCCACGTGCTCTGTTGCAGCGGGTGCACGTCGATGTCCGTCATGCGGCCGACGGGGTTCGCCGGGCCCAGGTTGCGCCACGCGAGGTGCGACGCCAGCGACGCCGAGAACTGCGTCGCCGCGGGGGCAGCGGCGGCAGCGGGAGCGGCGGTGGTGGGTGTTGCGGCCGGTGGCGCTTCCGGTTCCTGCGCGAACAGCGGTGCGGACAGCCACGACAAGAACAACAGAGCGGGCAGTGGTCGACGCATTGGCGTGCTGAAGAAAACGGCTGGGTACGAGGGGTCGCAGCTTACGTCTGGCTGCGGCGCTGCGAGGGATGCGGATGCAGCGGTGCTGTCGCATCTTCGTGACGGACGGGGCCGCCCGCAGGCGGGGAAGAACGGGCGTCAGCGGGGCGCCAGTTCGAGCAGAACTTCGGCGTCGTCGCCGACGACGAAACGAATCGACTTCCGGGCCTCGTGGCCTTGAGCTCCCCATGCCATCGCCTCGTAGCCGCCGGGCGGCAGGTAGGCGGTGAACTCGATCTCGCAGGTCGAACCCGGGGCGGCGTCGCGCACCGCACCCGTCGCCAGCCAGGCCAGCGCGCGGTCGGGCGAGCGCAGCACGAGCCCGCACGACGAGCCGGCGGCCGGCGGCAGGCGCACGCGCAGCTTGCGCGGCACGCCTTGGCGCAGCTCGACGTTCTGTTCCTTTTCGCCGTTGGCTTCGATCGTGACCTGGAACGCGGCGGAAGCGCCTTCGGTCTGCACCAGCAGCGAATAGGCGCCGACCGGCACGGTCGGGAAGCGGTAGGTGCCAGCGTTGTAGTTGGCGTGGAAGCGCTGGCCGTCGGTGACGAGCGACAGCGTGCATTCCTGCGGCGGCATGCCGTCGGGGCCACGCACGCTGCCGAACAACACGCCGCCGCTGCCGAGCGTGATCGTGCCGAAGTCGAGGCCTTGGCGCGGTTCGATGCGCACGTCGCGCAGCGCGTGGCTGGCGAAACCCGGATGTTCGAACAGCAGGTCGAGCGTTCCCGCCGGCACCTCGAGCGTGACCGAACCATCGGCGGCGGCCTGGGCGCGCACGTGTTCGGCGCGTTCGTGGTGCCAGCACGCGACGGCGGCGGGCACGCCCAAGTGGTCGGGGTCTTCGATGCGTCCGACGACGCGGCATCGGCCGGTCGGTTGCACGACGAGATGCACGGGACCTTGCGTCGGATCGACGTCGCGACGCACCAGATCGGCAAATCCGTTGGTCGGTTGGTGCGGGAGGAACACGCGCAGATCCGCGCGACGGCCGCTCGGCACGAGCAGAGCGAACGACCCATCGTCAGCGGTGGTGGTGCTCGCG
>SXPB01000325.1 GCA_005776475.1 Planctomycetia bacterium | reverse complement strand
GACGCACGGCACGCCGGTGAAGTCCTGCAGCACGACGCGGCCCGGCAGGAACGGGATCTCAACCTGGCCGGCGGTCGCCGGGCTCCAGCCGGCGATGTTCTGCACGTCCTTCGTCGACACCACGTACTCGTCGTGGTTGCGCAGTGCCTGCTCGAGCAGGATGCGGATCGAGTACGGCAGCCGCGCGAGCGAGCCGAGGCCGGCCTTCTCCAGGGCGGGCAGCGAGAAGTAGGTGAAGGTCTGCTTGCCGACCTTCAGCGAAGAACGTGACGAGAACGGATTCCGGACGACCATGGTGGGGTGGGCCCGGGGCGGCTGACCGGCCGCACCCGAGGGGCGAACGTTCTATCCGTTCGCCCGTTCCCAGGCCAACACGAGGCCCGCGGCGGGCCCCCGTTCCGGCCGGCCGTGGCTACTGCGCGCGCACGAACAGGTGGTCGACGAACACCGAGTCGTAGCCGGTGACGTTGCGTCGGTTGTCCGAGTCGATGACGCGCACACGCACCGTGCCGGACACCGTGCTCGGCAGCACGTAGGTCTGGTAGACGTTGTCGTCGGCGGTCTTCGTCACCGAGATCGCGGTGACCCACGAGCTGCCGCTGCGGACCTGGAACGTGAACGTGTCGTTGTCGGCGGACACCGTGCGGTGCGCCTGCAGGTGCAGCGTGCGGGTGCCGGTCGCGGGCACGTTCGCGATCTGCCATTCGTGCTCGAGGCTGTTGCGATTGCCCGAGGTCGCGACCTCGAGGATCTGCTGCCGGCTGCCGTCGTCGGACTGCGTCAGCGTGAAGGCTCCGGTCACGGTGCCGTGGTTGGCCGTCTGGCCGGTGGCGGTGTAGTCGACGGCGCTGCTGGTGGTCGCACTGGCCACGTTGCTGTTGGCGGAGTTGCCGCCGGCGTTGCTGGCGAACACGCGGTACCAGTACGTCGTGCCTGGGCTGCGGCCGGTGTCAGACCAGCTGGTCACGTTGCTGCCGACCGTCGTGGCCGGGGCGAAGTTCGTGCCGTCGAGCGAGCGTTCGATCGTGAAGCCCGACTCGTTGGTGGCGTTGTCGGTCCACGTGAGGTTGATCTGCGTCGAACCGGCGGCGATGGCGCCGAGGCTGGTCGGGGCGGCCGGTGGGGCAGGCGGTGCTGCGTTGACGCCGCTGACGACGAGCGCGAAGTCACAATCGACGGCGGGCGTCTCGGTGTGGCTGTCCTGGTTGATCTCGGCGGCGGTGACTTCGACGGTCCAGGTGCCGGCCTGCGGGTTCTGCACGAACACGTTCTCGACGGTGTCGAGCGTGTTCGGCGAACCGCCGGCGGTGCTGTAATTGCCGGCCGACAAGCCGACGTTGCCGTGGTAGATCGTGCCGCCGGGCGAGGTGACCTTCAGGTCGAGGTTGTTGATGCGATGCACCGTCGACGACGTGGTGCCGGCCGGATCGCGGAACACCATCGTCACCTTCAGTTCGGCCGTGCCCGCCGTGACCGACACCGCGTGCGACGATGTCGCGAGCGGCGCCAGCACGACGCTTTCATCGACCACCAGCATCTGGGCGCGCTGGTCGTACATGCGCTGCAGGTCCGGGTGGCCCCAGCCCTGGTGCGTGCGCGTCAGGTCGTGGCCGGTGCCCGTGAAGGTCCACTGGCTCGCCGTGTTGATCAGGATCGCCTTGGCGGTCGTGTTCTGTGGCGCCGACGCGAACACCGACGTCGACGTCGAGTTGCCGAACGCGCCCTGGTGCCAGAGCTGGTAGAAGGTCGCGAGCAGGCCGGCGCTGATCGGTGTTGCCCCCGACGTGCCACCGAACGAGCTGTAGTAGTTGGTCGTCGTGTAGCCGGCGCTGCCGACCTGGTCGGTGCACAGCGTCGAGTCGTAGAAGCTGGCGATGTCGGGCTTGATGCGGCCGTCCGCGGCCGGCCCGATCGAGGCGCCGCCGGTCCAGCTGTCGTCGGTCTTGCTGGCCGTGTTGGCGTGCTTGATGCCGCCGACCGAGATGATGTTCTTCGCCCACGCCTGCGGCCGGCTGCTCTGCGTGCCGAGGTTGCTCTGCGACTGCAGGATCGAGATGCGCGCGTGGTCGAACAGGATCAGGTCGAGGTCCTGGCTGACCGAGTTGTAGGCAGTGGTCTGGGCGCTGCCCCAGCTGTTGCTCTGCAGCACGCACTGCCACGACAGCGACGCGTTGACCAGTTCGCCGGTGTGCGCGTAGCGGCTGCCGCCGGAGAAGCCCGACTCGTAGTCGGCGATTGCCAGGAAGGCGCTCGGCACGATGCCGCGCGCGGCGGCGTTGCCGGCACCACTGCCGACGACGATGCCCGACGTGCAGGTGCCGTGCGCCGAACTGCCGTTGGTCGCTCCGTGCACCGCGAAGTTGGTGATGTCGGGGTGCACCTGGTCACAGCCGCCGTCCATCACTTCGACGCGCACGCCCTGGCCGGTGATGCCGGTGAGGCCTTCGACGTAGTTGGCGCCGTGGAAGCTGCGCGCGATGTCCATGTCGTGCGACGGTGCGCCCCAGCGGTCGATCCACTGCACTTCGGGATGCGCGGCGAGGTCGTGCAGCCGGTGCATGGGCAGCGTCACGCTCATCAGGTGCGTCTCTGCCGAGATCTCGTGCACGTCGCCGCCGAGCCGGCGCACTTCGCCGCCGACCAGCGTCTTCGACGCGAGGCCGCGGTGCATCGTCAGCAAGTTCACGCGAATGGACTCGCCGGTCGGGTCGGTGGCGAGCGCTGCGAGCAGCGGCTCTTCGAGCTTGTAGGCGGCATGGAACGGCACCACCGCGCGTACGAACGGCAGCTGCAGCAGCGCCGCGGGCACGCCGGCGGGCAGCGCCCACACGTTCGCCTGGTGCGCGAGGAACAGCAGGTTCTCGCCGCCGAGCAGCGCGATCGCCTCGCGGTAGGCGCCGGTGCCCGGCGTGTGGTACTGCACGATCCACAGGCCCGCGTTGGGTGTGCGCAGGTTGGCAGGGATCGCTGGTTCCCCGTTCGCCGGATCGAACTCACGGAAGCGCAGCTTCAGCGTGAAGTCGAGCGGGCGAGCTTCGGCGAAGGTCTTGCCGTCGGGTGACAGCCTGGCCCAGGTGCGGCCATCGGCTTGCCATTGTTCGGCGACGACAGTGCCGTCGAGTGCGTTGAACGTGCGGCGAACGTGGGCCGCAGGATCCTGCGCCGACACGAACAACGGAAACGCCAGCAGGCTGGCGATTGGCAGCGTACGCAAGTGCATGACCACCTCGGTGGTGAGGAGACGAGGAACGAGCCCGGCCAATGGCCGGGAGAGGTCCCTGCATCATGCCACGGCGTGGCGGATTGCCCAGTTGGGCCTGCGCCGACCTGGTCAGCCCAGTTCGAACTGGCGCTTGGCATCGACGACATCGCGGTTGACGGCGACGATCGCTTCTTCGAGGCGGGCGCCCAGCTGCTGCCCCTTGCCGACCGTCATCCGCACCTGCCGCATCATCTGGATCGCCATGCGCAGGGTGCGCACGACGTCGCCGGCGTCGCTGTACGCCAGCCGTTCCAGGTCCTCGACGGTGCCGCCGCGGCTCCAGCAGTCGATCGCCGGCGCGATGCCCCAGTCGGGTTCCTTGATCGGGTGCGGGATCCCGTGCAGCGTTTCGATCGCGACGAAGCGGCGCACCGCGTCGGTGACGGCTTGCATCAGCGGACCCTGTTCGCGGCGAGCGTTGCGTGGCTCGGCGCGGCGCCGATCTTCGTGGATCAGGGCGGTGAAGGTTGCCGCCAACTGGTGCACGTCCAGGGGTTCGAGCGCGCCGCTGAACAACAACTCGGCGACCTGGATCTCGTAGCCGTTGATGCGTTGTGCCAGCTTGCCGCGCGGCAACAGCCCCTTCTCGTCGAGGAAGCCGGCGTCGCGCAGCACCTGCACGCGGAGCGCGAGCGACGCGTGCGCGGCGGCCTTCTTCTTTTGGCGGGTGGCGGGCGTGCCCGTCATCGCCTGGAACGCGGCGAAGCTCTTGTCGTACGCGGCGAGCAGCCCCTTGCTGCCGAGGCGGTCGTACAGATTGAGGATCGTCGAGTACGACAGGTTGAAGCGCGACGTGATCGGCTCGACCTTGCCCGAGTGGAAACGCGACAGCGGCGCGTTCTTCAGGTCTTCGTCTTCGAGGATCGAGATCACGAGGCCCGACTTGTCGAGGCCTTGCCGACCGGCGCGGCCCGCCATCTGCAGGTAGTCGCGCGCCTTCATGTAGTCCATCTGCACGCCGTCGTACTTGCGCAGCAGATCGAACACCGCGGTGCGCGCCGGCATGTTGATGCCGAGTGCGAACGTCTCGGTGGTGAACAACATCTTCAGCAGGCCCGACGTGAACAGGCGCTCGACCACTTCCTTGTGGATCGGCAGCATGCCGGCGTGGTGGTAGCCGACGCCGGCGATGGCGCGGCCGAGGATGCCGCGCAGCCCGGGGTCGGCGGCGGGGTCGAGTTCGAAGCGTGCGCAGATCTCGGCGAACAATGCCTCGATGTTCTTGCGCTCGCCCTTGTCGAGCAGCATGCGGCCCATGCTGCGTTCGGCCTTGATCTCGCACTCCTTGCGCGAGAAGCAGAAGTAGAGCAGCGGCAGCAGCTGCCGGTGCTGCAGCTCGTCGAGCAATTGCACGTACGGGCGCGGCCCGAAGGTGACGCGGCGGCCTTGTGCGCGTTCGCGTTTGTCACCCCAGCGCGAACGTTCTTTTTCGCGGCGTCCGGCGCGACCGCCATGACGCAGTTCGCGGGCAGCAGCCTTCTCGTGGAAGGTGATCGCGCGGGCGCGCTGTTCGAGCTGGAACACCCCGGCGTCGGGATGGAACAGCCGATGCGACAGCGGCACCGGCCGGCGCGTGTGTTCGATCACCGCGAGGGCTTGCGGCCGCACTTGCCGGATCCACTCGCCGAACTCGTGCAGGTTGGCGATCGTTGCCGACAGGCCGACGAAGCGAACGTGCGGCGGGGCGAAGATCAGCGACTCTTCCCAGACCGTGCCGCGGTCGACGTCGTCGACGAAGTGCACTTCATCGAAGATCGCGAAGTCGGTGTCGCGGAAGCGTTCGGGATCCTCGAACACCGCGTTGCGGAAGATCTCCGTCGTCATGATGACGAGCGGCGCATCGGGATCGAGCGTGAGGTCGCCGGTCATCAGGCCGACACGCAGGCCGTCGTTCTTGAAGTCGCGGAATTTCTGGTTGCTGAGCGCCTTGATCGGGCTCGTGTAGATGGCTCGTTTGCCGGCCCGCACCGCGTGTTCGATCGCGTACTCGGCGACGAGCGTCTTGCCCGAGCCGGTGGGGGCGGCAAGCAGCACGTTGTTGCCGGCTTCGATCGCCTGCGCCGCCTGTACCTGGAACGAATTGAGCGTGTAGCCCTTGAACTGGATCGGGTCCGGAGGGGGCTCGCGTTTCGGCACGCGCGCAGCATCGCACACCACGTGCGCGATGGGAAACGTGCTGATCGCGAGGGCCGACGGTCGCCGACGCGTTCTCCACCTGTGAGTCCTTCTCCACAGCAGAGTCGTTCGCGGTGGAGGGTTGATAGCGCGGGCTTTTTTCATCCGGTCGCATCGTTATGCTCGCTGCCGCTTCGCCGCGCGGCGGAGCGTTTCGCAACCGGTCGCCGAGTTCGCCCGAACCCGGCCATGGGGTGGCGCGGAGGTCAACCGCGTCGTCCCGCAGTAGGAGCCAGCCATGGAAAACAAAGAAGTCAACGTTCCGAAGTTCGTCGGTCGTCACCTGTCGCAGCTCAAGATCCTCGCCCGCCTGCTCGAGCACGAACTCGAGGCCGGCAAGGGTGGGCGCGAAGTGACGATGGACCGTCACCTGATCGAGAACATCCTCGACACGCTCGAGATCTTCACGGACGACTGCGAGAACGTCAGCGGCTTCTCGCGCGACCGCCAGAAGGTCGACCAGAAGCCCGTCGTCGCGCGCCTGAACTGAGTTCGGCGGCCGCGTGTAGATGGGCCGCGCGGAACGTCGGCAGCGCCGGCGATCCCGTGGCATGGTCTTCCTTTTCGTCCCCGACTTCCGGGACCTCGTGCCAGATCGCGCCCCCGCAGCCCTGGTAGCGGCACCGGCGACCCAGCGATGGGTCGTCCGGCTCGTCGTGCTCACGGCCTTCGTCCTCACCGTCTGGCTGTGTGGGCCCAAGGCCGCCGAAGTGCTCGCGGCCCGATTCGACCAGGCGGCGCAACACAGCCCGCTGGTGCAACTCGATCGGGTTGGCATCGCCGAAAAACCGGATTGGATGGATGGCAAGCTGCTGCTTGCCGTGTCCGCCGCGCTGGCGCCCTGGCTCAGCGCGGACATTCCCATTCTCGACGACCGTGGCCAGCGCGAGCTGCGCGACGGACTCGCCGCCGTGCCTTGGTTGCGAGCGGTCGATGTGCAGCGCGTGTTCCCGGACAAGCTGCGGCTCGCGTGTGAATTGCGCCGGCCGGTGCTTGCCGTGCACGCCGGCGATGGGGCGCCGCTGTGTCTGTGCGACAGCGAATGCGTGCAGCTGCCGTACGTGGAAACGCCGTTGCCCGTCGTGCAACTCACTGCCCCGGGTGGTCCGACCACGATGGTGGTGGCGCCGGGAACCAGGTGCGATGAGCGGCGCGTCGTGGCCGCGGTAGCGATCGCCCTCGAATGGCGCGACCAGGTGGCGCCGCTCGTGCGCGATTGTCCGCGTCTGCTCGAAGTCGACGCGTCGAATCTCGGCGAACGCTACGTGCGTGGACCGAGCTACCCGGAGATCCGCGTCAAGCTCGCCCGTCTGGACGGCGCCGGTGTCGTGTTCAACTACGACCGTCCGCTCGACAGCCCGCTGCAGCGGCTGCCGGTGACGACGAAGGCCGAAGTGCTGCGCAAGGTGATCGCGGCCCATCCCGGACTCAGCGGTCTCGTCGGCGGTGACCTGCGCTTCCAGAAGCGTTGGGCCGACTACCTGCAGCCGCGGCCGGCCGGCGCGCGCGATCCGAACGAGCCGTGGACGAACCTGTGGACGCCGCGCTGAGCGCGGAGTCTCGCCCTCACTTGCTGGTGGCGGTGAGCACGTCGCGCACGAACGCGCGCAGGTCGAAGCCGCCGTTCTTGGTGCAGCCAAGGCGCACCAGCACGAGCTGCGCGCTCGGCACGATGACGCAGTATTGGCCTTCGTGGCCGCTCATGTAGCCGAGGTCGGCCGGCAGTTCGGGCCAGCGCCGCTTTGCCGGGCCGTCGCCGTCGGGATCCGCGTCGAGCCACAGGTGGCGGCCAAACCGGCCCTCGCTGCCCGGCGCGGGCCGGAAGGCGTCGTCGATCCACTGGCGGCGCACGAGTCGCTTGCCCGCGAACTCACCGCCTTGGGCATACAGCAAGCCGAGTCGGGCCCAATCGCGAGCGGTGGCGAAGCCGTACGAGCTGCCGACGAAGGTGCCGCTCGGGTCGGTTTCGAGCACGGTGCTGTGCATACCGAGTGGCGCGAACAGGTGCTCGCGCGGGAACGCGTGGTAGGCAGCGTCGTCGCCGGCGAACGTCGCGCGCAGCACCTGGCACAGCAGGTTCGTGGCACCACTGGAGTACCCGAAGGTCGCACCGGGAGCGGCCGCGCGCGGCCGGGCAATGTAGGCGGCGGCATGGTCCGACGAACGGAACAGCATCTGCAGTGCATTGCTGGCCGGATCGTCGTACGACTCGTTCCACGCCAGCCCCGTCGTCATCGTCAGCACGTGGTCGAGGCTGATCGCGCGACGTTCGTCGCGCAGCCACTCGCGGCCCGGACCGGTGCCGTCCGGGCGATGCAGCGCCAATGGCGCCTGCTGTTCGCGCACGCCGAGCAGCGCGTGCGTCAGCGTCTTCGTCATCGACCAGCCTGGCAGCGGCATCGCCGCGTGGTAGCCGGGGGCGTAACGCTCAGCGACGAGCTGGCCACGGTGCACGACGACGACGGCGCGCGTGTGGATCTTCGCTTGCCCCCTGGGCTCGGCGAATGCGTTGTCGATGGCACGCGCCAGCGCCGCCTGGTTGATGCCTGCGGTCGGCGTCGCGGCGCCTTCCCCGAGCGGCCACGGTTGCTGCAGGACGTTTGCCGGCGCCGGCGGTGCGGCCGCGATGGCGCGCGCGCGCAGCGCCGCGGCGTCGGCGCCAGGGCGGGCCAATGTGCAACCCAGACCTTGCGTGCGCACCGCGGTCGCGCGTGCCGAGCCGATGCGGCAGGTGACCGTGCCCGCCTTGTCGTCGATGTCGAACTGCAGCAACGGCCGCACCATCGCTTCGAGCGGACGCGTCGGGGCTAGTTCTTCCGCCAGCACCGAGTCCAGCGTGCGGCCGCTGACGAAATGCGCCGAGGCCACGATCTTCGCCGCGTAGCCGGCGACGACTTCCGCCAGTTCGGCACTCGGAGCCGCTCCCTGTTGCGCCAGCAGCGAAGCGCCGACGACGGGGACGAGGGCAGTGAGCGCGAACCGGGACATTGCCGCGATGGTAGCGTCGCAGGGTGTTCGCGTAGCCTGCGAGGCCGTGCGATCCTTCGTGCTGTTCTGCTGCTGCTGCCTGCATTGGGCGTGTGCCGCCACGCCTGATCCAGGCCCTCGCGACGAGTTGCTGGCGATTGCCGCGCAGTGGTCCTTCGCCGATGCCACGTCGCAGCCGACGCAGTGCGCGATGGCGGTGACGGCCGCGGAATGGGCGGAGTTGCGGGCGCGCCTCGCGATCCCGACGCAGGCGTTGCCGGAGCCACCGTGCGATTTCCGGGAATCGCGTCTCGTCGTGGTCTGCCTGCGCGGCAAGGCGCTGACGCTGCCGATTGCGCACACCGTGTCGACCGAGGAAGGCGTCGACGTGGTGGCGTTGACGCCGGGCGTGGCGGCTGGCGGCGAAGTCCGCACCGTCGTGCACGCGTTCGTCGTGCCCTGCCGGACGGGGCAACTCGCGGTGGTCGCGCAGCTGCCGGAAGCAGGCCAACTCGTCGAACAGACGCTGGCGGTGTTTTCCGCGCGGTGAACCTGCCTTGCGTTGAGTTCGCAGCTGCGACTGGCCGATGCCACGGCGTGCGCAACGCAGAACGAGGCGTGCTGGTCGGCATCGTGGTGGCTGTCGGGCTGGCCTTGCGGCTCGGCTTCGTGCTCGAAGCCGTGGTGCAGCATCCGCTGCGGGCCGACGCCGGCCAGTACGCGTCGTACGCGAAGAACCTGTGCGAACACGGCGTGTTCTCGTTGGCGACGACGTCGCCGCCGGCGCCGGATTCGTTCCGTTCGCCCGGCTATCCGGCGGTGCTCGCCGTGTGCCGTGGGCTGTTCGGCGAGGCCGGTTGGCAAGCCGGCGTGGTCGGTCTGCAGGTGCTGCTGGGAGCCCTGACGGTGTTGCTCGCGTACCGCATCGCGCGCGCGTGCGCCGGCTTCGCGCCGGCCCTGGTGGCGGCCGCGTTGACCGCCCTCAGTCCGCACCTCGTCGTCAGTACGGCCTACGTGTTGACCGAATGCGTGACGACGTTCGTCGTGCTGCTCGCGGTGTGGCTCGCGGTGGGGGCCACGGGCCGGGCGCGCTTGGTGACGGCGGCTCTGGTGGCGGGAGGTGCGGTGCTGTGCAACGAAGCGCTGGTCGTATTGCCGTTCGCGATCGGCCTGGCGATGTGGCGAGCGTCACGGGGGCGCGCGTTGGCGTTCGTGGCACTGGCCCTGGTGCCATTCGTCCTGTGGAACGTGCGCAACCAGGTGCAGCCGCTGGCGAAGTCCGGCAGCGCGCGCGTGACCGCGTCGATCAGCCACGGCAGTTACCCCGGCATGGTGTTTCGCGATCCGCGGCTGGTCGGGTTTCCGTACCGCGAAGATCCCGAACAACCGGCCTTCGGTGCCAATTGGCAAGGTCTGCGCACCGTGCTTGCGGCCCGCGTCGCCGCCGAGCCGTGGCGCTACCTCTCCTGGTATGCAGTCGAGAAGCCCCTGTGGCTGTGGCGTTGGTCGCTGGTGCAAGGCAACGACGTCAATGTCTACGAAGTCGCGAACTCACCGTACGAGTCGCAGTTCGTGATGCAGGCGACGCACACGTTGTGTTGGCTGCTGCACGTGCCGGTGATGCTGCTGGGGGCGTTGACCGCGGTGGTGGCGCTGTGGCGGCGGCGCCGCGAGAACTGGGCGCTGCGCGCGCTCGCCGGCGTCGCCCTGCTCGGCACGCTCGCCTACCTGCCGGTCATTCCCGACCCGCGCTACCTGCAGCCGATCCGGCCGCTGGTGTTCGTGCTCGCCGCCGCGGGCGGTGCCGCCGCGGTGGCCTTCGTCGCGCGCCGTTGGCGCGCTCGCGAGACCGCGGCGCTCGCGCCCGCCTGATCCGGGCAAGCCGCGCGCAGTGCGCTGACGACCCTCAGCTGGGCGGTGCGATGGCCGCGCGCAGCAGTGTCTCGACGACCGCAGGGTCGGCGCGGCCTGTGCTCGCGCGCATCACGTGGCCCTTCAGGGCGTCGAGTGCCTTGTCCTTGCCGGCCCGCACGGCCGCAGCGGCTTCGGGCAGCGCGGCGATCGCCGCGAGCACGAACGGCTGCAGCACCGCCGGATCCGTGGTGCGGTCAAGCCCGAGTGCGCGCAACGCACCCGCCGGTTCGAGGTCGTGTTCGAGCAGATGGCGGAACACCTTCTTTGCCGCGACGAGCGTCACGGCGCCGGCATCGCACAGGCGCAGCAGCGACGCCAGCCGCAGCGGCGAGATGGGGAACGTGGCGAGGTCCAGGTTGCGTTCGTGCATCGCCGGCAGCACGTCGGCGACGATCCAGTTGCAGACGGCCTTCGGCTCGCCGCCGACTGCCACCGCCTGTTCGAACCAGTCGCCGATCGCGCGCTCCGAGCACAGCACGCGCACGTCGACCTCCGACAGGCCGAACGCCGCGCGGTAGCGTTCGCTGCGTGCTGCCGGCAGTTCGCCGAGGGCGGCCTGCGCTTCTGCGATGCTGGCTTCGTCGATGACGAGCGGCGGCAGATCGGGGTCGGGCAGGTAGCGGTAGTCGGGCGCCTGCTCCTTGCTGCGTTGCGAACGCGACTCGCCGAGTTCGTCGTGCCAGCCACGCGTCTCGGCGGCGACGCGGCCGCCGGCGGCGAGCACCGCGGTCTGGCGCCGTTCTTCGTATTCGAGCGCGCGCTGCACCATCTTCAGCGAGTTCAGGTTCTTCAGTTCGACCTTGGTGCCGAACGTCTCGCTGCCGACGGGCATCAACGAGATGTTGGCGTCGCAGCGCAGCGAGCCGAGTTCCATGTCGCAGTCGGAGACGCCGGTGAAGCGCAGCACGTGCCGCAGTTCGCTCAGGAACGCATGCGCCTGCGCGGGTGAGCGCAGATCCGGCTCGCTGACGATCTCGACCAACGGCACGCCGGCGCGATTGAGATCGACGAGGGTGCCGATGTCGGTGTGGGTCAGCTTGCCGGCGTCCTCTTCGACATGCAGCCGATGCAGCCGGCAGCGGTGTCCATCGGGCAGCGTGATGCTGCCGCCGAGCGCGAGCGGCTGGTCGAATTGGCTGATCTGGTAGCCCTTCGGCAGGTCGGGATAGAAGTAGTGCTCGCGCGCAAACCGCGAGAGCGGTTGCACCACGGCGCCGAGGGCCAGCGAAGCCCGCATCGCCAGTTCGATCGCCTTCTGGTTGGGTCTTGGCAGCACGCCAGGCAGGCCGAGATCGATGGCGTGCACGCGCGTGTTGGGATCGCCGAGTGCTGCCGCCGGGGCCGGCGAGAACAGCTTGGACGCAGTGGCGAGCTGTACGTGCACCTCGAGGCCGATCACGGTGACGAACCTGCTCATGGCAACGCCCGCCGCAAGTGATGGTCGGTATGGCGCTGCAGCACGTGACCGACCTGCAGCAGCAGGTCTTCGCGTTGCGCGGCAGCGGTGAATTGCATGCCGACCGGGCGGCCATCGGTGGTGGCGCCGAAGGGCAGCGACAACGCCGGCAGGCCGGCGAGGCTCGCCGGCACCGTGAGGGCGTCGCACAGATACATGGTGAGCGGGTCGTCGTTGCTGCTGCCGAGGGGGAACGCGGGCACCGGCGACGTCGGCGACAGCAGCAGATCGCAGCGCGCGAACGCCTGGGCGAAGTCGGCCCGCAGCTGGGCTCGCAGCGCCCGGGCGCGGTCGTGGAAACCTTCGGACCAGCCATGCGAACTGGCGAAGGTGCCGAGCAGGATGCGCAGCTGCACTTCGTCGCCGAAGCCGGCGCTGCGGCTGCGCGTCGTCATCACGTCGAGGCGGCCGAGGCCATCGCGGCGCAGGCCGTAACGAACGCCGTCGTAGCGGGCCAGGTTCGAAGCCGCCTCGGCGGTGGCGATCAGGTAGTAGGTCGCGACCGCGTGGGCGACCGCCGGCAGCGAGCAGTCGACGATTTCGGCGCCGAGCGAGGCCGCCGTCGCCAACGCTTCGTCCTTGCACCGGGCGACGTCGTCGTCGAGGCCAGGGCCGTTGAGTTCCCACGGCACGCCGATGCGCAGCCCGCGCAGGTCGCCGCGGGTCGTGAGGGAAGCGGACACCGGGGGCGCGGCCGGGCCCGAAGTGGGGTCCGCTGCGTCCGGGCCCGCGGCGAGGTCGAGCCACAGGGCCAGATCTTCGACCGAGCGGGCCATCGCCCCGATGCAGTCGAGCGAACTGGCGTAGGCGATCAGGCCGGAACGGCTGACGCGTCCCCAGCCCGGTTTCAGCCCGCTGACGCCACACAGGGCCGCCGGTTGTCGGACCGAGCCACCGGTGTCGCTGCCGATGGCGAGGGGGCAGTAGTCGGCGGCGACCGCAACCGCGCTGCCGCCGCTGCTGCCGCCGGGCACCAGGTTGTTGCCGAACGGATTGCGGGTCGGGCCATGGGCCGAAGTCTCGGTGGTGCTGCCCATGCCGAACTCGTCCATGTTGGTGCGACCGACCAGCACGGCCCCGGCCGCTTCGAGTCGTTCGAGCACGGTTGCGGTGAACGGCGAGCGGTAGCCCGCGAGCATCCGGCTGCCCGCGCTGGCTTGTTCGCCGGCCAGCACCAGGTTGTCCTTCACCGCGATCGGCACGCCGGCCAGCGGGCCCAGCGGCACCCCGGCGGCGCGGTCGCGGTCGATCCGCCCGGCGGCTGCTTGCGCCCGGTCGGCCCAGACTTCGACGAAGGCATGCAGGGTCGGCTCGAGGGCCGCGATGCGGTGCAGGCTCGCGGCGAGCACTTCGGCGGCGGAGGTGGTGCCGGCAGCCACCGCGCGGGCGATCGCGGCGGCAGTGGTCGGGGCCGCGCTCGTCATGCGTCGATCACCCGGGGAACCAGGAAGGACGAACCCGCCGACTCCGGGGCGTTGGCGAGGACGGTCGCCACGGGCAACGGTTCGCTCGCCCGATCCTCGCGCAGCGGCCGCGGCGAAGCCTCGGCGATGGGCGTAGAAGCCGCCGTGATCACTCCTTGCAAAGCGCTGAAGCCAGCGAGGATGCGTTCCAGCCGTTGGCGCAGGATCGGCATGCGTTCGGGGCTGATGTGCAGCCGCGCCAGTTCGGCGAGGTGCTGCATCAGGGCGCGGTCGAGCGAGGGCGGGTTCGGCATGCCGAATCGATGCTAGAGTCCGATCGCGCAGAGCCCAGGGTCTTTTGTGACCGATGTTTGGCAGCCTTGGGGGGGGCCGGTAGCATGCCCACCCACGTTCTGTCGCTCCAGGTGGGCCACTGGCTTCCTTTCGGGGGCCGGCTCCCAGCCGAGTGTCTCTCCCCTGCATGGACAACCCTGAACTCGCGGTAGTCGGCCTCACCTGCAACGTGGTTGGCGTTTTCTTCCTCGCCAACTCGATTCGCTTCCGTGAGCCGCGCAAGGCGCTGCAGGACGCCCTTGGGGTCGAGAGCCGCAGCCTGCTCAAGGTTCGCGACACCGCCCTCAACAACATGCAGGTCATGTTGGGGTTCCTGTTCCTCACCACCGGGTTCCTGCTCCAGGTGGTGGCGCAGTGGAACATGGAGCTGACGACCCTGCTGCTGTGCCTTGGCATCATCGTCGTGGCGGGCGCGGTCTACGCCGTGGGCGCCTACAGCAGCCGGCGTGCGTTCCGGAAGATGCTGCGGGAGTTCTTCCGGTCGCAGCCCTGGTCGTTCCAGGACGATATGGAGCTGACCAAGGAAATCGGCGAGGCGCTGGGCGTGCCGCACGGCAAGGACATGACGGTCGAGGCCTACGTGCACAGTGTGCAGAAGGCGCTGGGAGTGCAGAACCAGCCGCGACCCAGTTCCCCGGCGGAACGGGCTCGCCGGATCGCGTTGCCCGGTCGCTGAAATCGCGCTGGGATTGCGTCCGCGCGTGCCACTGTCTGGGTGAGAACCAACCCAGGAACATGGTCGATCGTGCGCCGGGCGCTGCGGCAGGCCGGGCGGAGCTTGCTGGACCTCCTGCTGCCGCCGGTCTGCCCCGGGTGTGAAGAATACGCTCCCAGCCTGTGCCGCGTCTGTGACCAGCACTTGCAGCGACGCCCGATCCACGGGTGCCCTCGCTGCGGTGAGGCCGGCCCGGGGCCTGGGCAGCCCTGTGGCAGCGACCACCGCGACTTCACGCACGTGGCCCAGCTGGTGGCTCCCTACGCCTACGCGGGCACGGGCGGTGCCCTGGTGCGACGCTTCAAACTGGATGGCGATCTCGGCGCGGGCCGGTGGCTGTTGCGGGCGATGGCAAACGCCTGCCGCCAACAGCTTGCCTTGCCACGGAATGCGCGCCCGATCCTCGTTTCGGTGCCGTTGCACGCGCACAAGCGGCGGCAGCGCGGCTTCGACCAGGCTTGCTGGCTGGCGGCAGGACTCGCGGCGCGTCTTGCGATCGAACCGGCGGATGGGGTCCTGGTCCGGGTTCGGGCCACGTTGCCGCAGGCGGATCCACGGGTGGCGTCGCGCGCGGCGAACATGGCGGGGGCCTTCGCAGTCCGGCGACCGGGACGGGTTTCCGGGCGGGGGGTGTTGTTGGTGGACGATGTGCTTACGTCCGGCGCAACCGCGCGGGAATGCGCCGCCGTCCTGCGCGGCGCGGGTGCGCAGTCGGTGACGATGGTGGTGGCTTGCCGCAGTTGACGCGCGCCGCCGCAGCCGCTGGCAGGCGCAGTGCTTTCGTCCGGCGCCGACGTTTCGCTGGGCAGCGAGAAAAACTCAAGCGCAGGCTTGACCGGTTCCGATCGCTCGCTACCTTCTCCCGCCCCTCGCACGCCGCCGACGCAAGTCGGAGGGCCGAAGCGGGGTGATCTTTGACATTCTGGGTGGCCTCGAAAGAGAAGCGTGTGAGCTAATTTTAGAAGCTGTCTGTGCTGCGCAAGCGGCGCAGGATGGCAAGCCATCTGAGGTCCTGCGCAAGTGGGACCCAGAGCGACGCCAAGAAACACAACCATTCCAAGTGAAGGGTTTGATCCTGGCTCAGAACGAACGTTGGCGGCGTGGATGAGGCATGCAAGTCGAACGTGAAAG
>SXPB01000324.1 GCA_005776475.1 Planctomycetia bacterium | reverse complement strand
GGCCGATGCCGCGGCCGGTGGTGCCAATCTTGCCCGAACCGCGCTGCGCTTCGGTCCACTGGTCCTGGCGGCGGTGCGCCTCGACGATCACGTGGGCCCGTTCGCTGAGCAGCAGGTTCTGGCCAAGGCGCACGTCGAGACCACGGCCGCGCAGCTTGTCGATCTCGCTGCACAGGTGGATCGGATCGACGACGACGCCGTTGCCGATCACGTTCACGGTATGCGGATGCACGATGCCGGACGGGATCAGGTGCAGGACGAGCTTGCCGGACGGCAAAACGAGCGTGTGGCCCGCGTTGTGGCCACCCCCGAAGCGGACGACGAAGTCGGTATCGGCGGCGAGGAAGTCGATGACCTTCCCCTTGCCTTCGTCACCCCAGAGGATGCCAACGACACACGTGGTGGGCATGAGAGCGGAGAGCTGCGAAAAAGGGCGCGAGCATAGCACTGGCTCCGCCGAACCACCTGCACCGATTTTCGACCCGGCCTGCCTCCGGTCCACCACTTTGTACGTGGGCGCGAACCTACGGATGAAGACCCAACCACGACTCGACGAAGACGCTGTGCGCGCGCAAGCGCTGGCGCAACTCGATGGCTTCTGCACGCGGATCCTGCCGGGCACCCTGCGGCGGATCATCCGCTGGAAACGGCTGCCGCAGCAGAGCCTGCCCGAACTGCAGGACGAGGTGCGGCAGGAACTGGCGGTCGACTGCCTGCAGCACGGCGCCCAACTCGTGCTGTTGCCGGACGCCTGCCGCCACAGCCGCTGGATGCGGTTGGCGGAACGATTCATCTACCGGACCTTCGTCACGCGGGTGCCGACGACGCCGGTGACCGAGGACCTGCCGGCACCGGCCATGGGCGGCTTCGTCGCCAGCGAACCGCATCTGCCGCGGTTCGATCGGCTGGCGAATGGTCGCGCCAACAAAGCCGGCACGGCGCGGCGGCTGGGACTCTCCACGCGTGGGCTGCGCCGCCAGCTCGACGCGATCGCCGAGCAGGTCGGCCAGGGCCCCACGCAGCATGTGTTCTGGCAAGCGCGACTGGCCGAAGCCCTGACCGGCCTCGCGAGCGATCTGCTGCGCGACCGGCACGCCTTGCATGTGCTGCCGCGGCAACGACCGTGCCCGGATCCGGCGGGCCGCTGGCGACGCTTGCGGCGCCTGGCGGGCAGGTTCCCGATCCAACCGGCGACGCTGCGCGAGCGTTCGGTGTTGCGACGCTGGAGGAAACTGCCGCTGCACGATCCGTCGGCGCCGCGACGGTTGCTGCAGAACGCGGTCGCGCTGGCGCCGCACGACTGCGCCGGCTGGTTGTGGCTGTTCGAAGCGTGCCTGCTCGACGGCGATGCCGCGGCGGCGGCGATGGCGCTGCGCAAGTGCCGGCACCACGCGCCCCCCACGGTGCTGGCTTCGACGCTGGCGCGGGCCCGGCTGGCCGAAGTGCGCGGAGCACTCGCGCGGGCGCGCGGGATCCTGCAGCGGGCGGTGCGGCGGTGGCCGCGGGAAACGGAGCTGGCGTGCGTGCAGCAGCAGGTCGAAGCGAACCTGGCAGGGCCGCCGTGATCGCGACGCGGATGCTGCGGTGGGTCGTGCTGACGTCTTCTGGTGCGGCGCCGATCAGCGCCGACCGTGCCCACCACCACCGGGCGTCTGCACGATGACCCGTTCACCAGGTTGCAGCTCGAACGAACCCTTCGCCGGCAACCGCGTGCGCTTGCCGCCGCGCACCAGCAGCAACGCCCCACACGCCCCACGCGATCCACCTGCCGCCCCCGGCGGGCCCTGGTCATGGCGCTCGCCGAGAAACGACGCGCGCAGCGGCAGCAGCGCTTCGACTTCCTTCTCGAGACCATCGCCGCCCGTGCGCGCCCCACGCCCACCGCTGCCCTTGCGCACCGACAACCGGCGAATGCGCACCGGATAGCGCAGCTCCTGCTCTTCGATCGGCGTGTTGCGCGTGTTGGTCATGTGGGTCTGGATCGCCGCCTGGCCCGGACCACCGGCGGTCGCCCCGGCCCCACCGGGCAACGTCTCGTAGCTGGTGAACTCGGTGCCGTCGCGCCGCACGCCACCGAACGAGAAGTTGCTCATCGTGCCCGCCGAAGCCGCCGGCATGCGCCCGGGCGACGCCTGCGCCAACGCCGCGAACACGACGTCGACGAGGCGCTGGCTGGTTTCGACGTTGCCACCCGCGACCGGCGCCGGCGAACGCGGATCGACGAGGCTGCCCGGCCGCGTGTGCAGCGACACCAGGCGGAACAAGCCGTCGTTGGTCGGCAGTCGATCGGGGCACAGGCAACGCAGCGCGTAGACGCACGCCGCCATGACCACGGAACGGTTGGCGTTGACGCCCCCGTTCGCCTGGTCGCACGTGCGCGAGAAGTCGAAGCGCGCGCCCCGCGGCGACAGCGTCAAAGCGAGCTCGATGCGCAACGGGCCATGCCCGTAGCCATCGTCGGCGAGCGCGTCGCCGGCCCGGAACGTGCCGCGCGGCAACGCCGCCAGCATCGCGCGGCCGGCGCGCTCGGTGTAGGCGAACAACTGCTGCTGCACCGTGCGCACGGTGGGCACGCCGTGTTCCTTGGCGAACGCGAGCAGCCGGTGGCCGAGCTGCACGAGGCTCGCTTCCTGCGCCTGCAGGTCGACAAGCCGTTCGGGCGCGCCGCGCACGTTGCGCGCGAACAAGCGCCACAGGTCGGACTGCACCACGCCGCGCCGTTTCCACAGCACCGGCGGCAACACCAGTCCTTCGGCGTGCAGGTCGCGGGCGATGCCCATCGAGCCGGGCGTGCTGCCGCCGATGTCGGCGTGGTGCGCACGGTTGACGACGAACCACTCGGGGCGCTTGCCGCCGCGCACGAACACCGGCGCCACCATGGTGACGTCGGGCAGATGCGTGCCACCGGCGTACGGATCGTTCAGGATCGCGACGTCGCCGGGCTGCAGTTCGAGTTCGCGCCGCACTGCGGCCACTGCGTCGCCGGCGCTGCCGAGATGCACGGGGATGTGCGCAGCCTGCGCCACCAGCCGCCCCTCGTGGTCGAACGCCGCCACCGAAAAGTCGGCGCGCTCGCGGATGTTCGGGCTCCAGGCGCTGCGTTGCAGCCGCACGCCGGCTTCTTCGCAGAACGCACTGAGCAAGTGGTGGAAGACTTCGAGCCGGACGGGATCGACGGCGGTGCGGGCCACGGCGGCAATGTCGCGCGCATCGGTCGCGCGCGAAAGAGGCGGGCCGGAAATGGCCGCGGCCGCAGTGAGGTCACCCTCGCTGCGGCCGCGTGCAGGGAACGTCGCGCGACTCAGTTGCCGCCGCCGCCGCCACCGTTGCTGGTGCCGCCGCCGCCACCGCCGTTGCTGGTGCCG
>SXPB01000323.1 GCA_005776475.1 Planctomycetia bacterium | reverse complement strand
GCGCGAAGAGATCTTCGGACCGGTGCTGAGCGTGCTGACGTTTCGCACGCCGGAGGAAGCGGTCGAGAAGGCCAACAACACGCCGTACGGGTTGAGCGCCGGCATCTGGACCGACAAGGGCGCGCGCATCCTGTGGCTGGCCGAACGCATGAAGGCGGGCGTCGTGTGGAACAACACGTTCAACCGCTTCGATGCGGGCAGTCCGTTCGGAGGCTTCAAGGAATCGGGCTTCGGGCGCGAAGGTGGGCGGCAGGGCATGCGCGCCTACGTGCGGTTGGCGGGTGGCCTGTTGCCCGGCTGAGTTCCGGCGATCCCATGCACACTCTCTGCCGAGGCGGGTTCTTGGTGGTGGCCATGGCGGCGGCGGCGATGGCCCAGGCGAACGTGCTGCGCGTCGGTGCTGCGCAGCCGTTCGCGACGATCCAGGCGGCGGTGCAGGCCGCGGTCGATGGCGACGTCGTGGAAGTCGATGCCGGCAGCTATCCGGCATTCACCGTCACGGGCAAGAGCGTGGCAGTCATCGCCAACAAGGCGAGCGGCGCGACCTTCGTCGTTGCGGGCGCTCCCGCCATCACGGTGACCGGGTTGCAGACCGGCCAGCACGTGACGATCGCGAATGCGCGCATGACCGCGACCGCGACCGGGCCGGCCATCGTGGTATCGGGGGCGTCGGGATCTTGACTGCGGGAGTGGTGACGGCGCCGGTGGTCGTTCCGCTGACGTTGCCGCCGCAAGCCTTGCTGGTCGGTATCCAGGGTTCGCTGCAGGCGGTGTTGGTCGAGTCGCCCGTGTCGTTCGCGGCCGCCACCGCGGCGGCGTTCACCATCCGCTGAAGGCGGACGGTCCCGGGTCAGGGGCCTTTGGGGTGGTTGATGCCGTGGATGCCGGACCGTGAACTGGAACCGTCGGTCGTTGGGGTGCCTGCATGATTCCTCCTCCCCAGGGGAACGGCAGGGCTGCATCTTGGCGCGAACTCCGCAAGCTATCGGCGCCGCGGGCGCGGTCACTTCCTCACGGTGAACTCGGTCTCGTGCAGGCGAACGCGGATCCGCTCCCCGACGGCGAGTTGCAGGTCCGGTTCGCTCGGGTGGGGTTCGCCGCGCGCGATGCTGACGTGCACGGCGATCTCGCGCAGCGTGGTGGACTGCGCCAGCGGCTCCAGCACAGACGCTGGGATGCCGTTGCCGATCGTCGTCTGGCTCAGCGTGAGGCGTTCGAGCTTCGGCGCCTTCGCCAAGGCGCTGATGTCGTGGATGGCGTCCGCATGCAGTTCGAGCTCGCGCAGTTCGGGCTGCACGGCGACGGCGTTGATCACTTCGGTGGACAGCGCTGCGTGCCACACCAGTTGGCGAAGTTCGAGGCGCCGGATCATGGCGCCGGCTTCGCCCGCAGCGGCTTGCTTGCAGGTGACCTGCAGCTTGCGCAGGTTCCGCTGGGCGCCGAGGGCCGCAATTACGTCCGTCGTCAGTGCGCCCCGATAGTCCAGCGTGTGCAGGCGAAGTGGTTCGATCGCGGCCGCGAACGCATTGGCGTGGTCGTCCGATTCGGGCGCGAACAGGCTCGCCATGCGGTCGTCGGTCTTGGCGGAGAACATCAGTTCGCGCAGAGCGAGGCAGCGGCGCAGGGCCACGATCCCTTCGGGGGTCAGCCTGGTGCCGGAGACGCGCAACGTCGTCAGGGTGTCCGGCAGCGCCGCGAACTGTTCGTCATCGATGTCGCAGCCGAGCAACTCGAGGCTGCGCAGATGCGGCAGTTGCTGCAGCTGGCGCAGATCGTCGATGGTGGGGCGCCAGGCCGGCGGATCGACGATGCGCGCCGCCTGGAAGTTCCAACTCCAGTCGCGGAACGTCAACCGGCGCAGGTTGCGCATCGTCAACAGAGCCTGCCAACCTTCGGCGTCGAGGCCTTGGCAGTAGTCGAACCGCAACGACGTCAGCGGCAGCTTCGCCAGGCATCGGATGACGGAACTGCTGAGGGGGACGAAACGCAGGTCCAGTGAACGCAGCTGCGGGATCCTCGCCAGGGACGCGACCATCGCGTCGTCGAGCACGAAGTTGCTGCGCACCAGTTGGATTTCGTGCAGCGTCGGATGGCCAGCGAGTGGCGCCAGCAACCCAGGGCTCAGCGCGAGTTCGTCCGCCAGCCCGAGCACTTCGAGGTGCGGCAGTTTCGCCAGCGGTTGCAGCAGGTCCGCGGGTGGATTGCTCCAGGCCGTGTGGAGCAGCAAGGCGCTCCTGACGGCCCCCGGTTTGGCCCACAGCCGCAGTCCGCGCAGTTTGGGCAAGCGAGTGATCACCGGCAGCTCCGTCGGATCGACGAACCTGGCGAGCAGGTTCTCGGTCGTCAGCGGCAATCGCTCGATTTCGGTCTTGCCGGTCGCCATCACTTCGGGCGGCAAAGGCAGCGGTTCTGGCTGTTGTGCCGCGACTTCGCTGTCGGTGCTGGTCACCGCCCAGATCGAAGTGACGACGCCGAGTCCGAGCAGCCCCAGCGCCGCCGCCAACCATCGCGACGATCCCGTCGCCACCCTCGGCATCGATGGTGCCGCAGCGAAGTGCTGCGCCAAGGCCGCGTCGAGCAAGCGTTCTTCGGCAGGGTGCAAGGCAGGGTCGTTCGTCATCGCGTTGGCTCCAGTCGGCGGCGGATGCAGTCGTGCAAGAACGTGCGCAGCCGCCGCAGCGCACTCTTCACGCCATCGCGCGACAGCCCGAACGTTGCACCCGCGGCGTCGCGCCCTGCCCCGTCGCCGTAGGTCGCCGCCAACAACGCGCTGCTCTTCGCCGGCAACCGTTCGAGGCAGGCCCGCAGTGCTTCGGCGTAGTCATCCCCTGGCCCGTCGCCGCAGCGCGTCGTCCACACCAGATCGGCTTCTTCGACCTGCCGTTCACTCACCATGCGTACGCGCGACCGCAGCCACAGGTGGCGGCACGTGGTGCGCAAGAACGTGAACACCGCTGCCGGCCGGCGCGCGTCGAAGTCCGGGCGGCGCAATGCGGTCACGAAGGCCTCCTGCACGAGGTCGTCGGCGGTGTTCGCGTCGGCGCCAAGCACGCGCGCATAACGCCAGAGGGCCGGCCGCATGCGTTCGACCAACGGAGCCCAGTCCGCGACGGGCTGCGCCGCGGGTGGGAGCGATGGCGTTGGCAGGACCGGCTCAGGCATGGACACCCCTACGATCCCCGGAGCGGCCGCAAAGGGTGCACTGGCTTTCCGCGATTCCTCGCCCTGGCCGGTGCCACTCGGGCTGCGCTGCCCTGCGCTTTCGCCGCCACCGCCGCCTCGCGCTTGCGCGGCGGCGGCAGGCACGGCACGGTAGGGCCATGTCCCTGCCCGTGCCCAAGACCTACAAGCTCTACGTCGGTGGCAAGTTCCCGCGCAGTGAGTCGGGTCGCTCGTTCCAACCGGCGAGCAATCCTGGCATCAACGTCGCGCGCGGCAGCCGCAAGGACCTGCGCGAAGCGGTAGTCGCCGCGCGCGCCGGACTTCCCGCCTGGTCGGGCAGTGCTGCGTACTTGCGCGGCCAGATCCTGTACCGGCTCGCGGAGATGCTGGAGTCGCGCCGCGAAGCGATGCAGCTCGAACTGGTCCTTGGCGGCAGCACCAAGGCGGCGGCGACGAAGGAACTCGACCTCGCGATCACGCTCACCATCTGGTACGCGGGCCTCTGCGACAAAGTGCAGTGTCTGCTCGGCAGCCAGAACGCCGTGCAGGGACCGTTCTTCAACTTCACGACCGTCGAACCCACCGGCGTCGTCGGCGTGCTGGCACCGACCGGGCCCGCCCTCGTCGGGTTGCTGGCGCTGGCG
Organism: Planctomycetia bacterium; assembly: GCA_005776475.1. Classification (GTDB taxonomy): domain Bacteria; phylum Planctomycetota; class UBA1135; order UBA1135; family UBA2386; genus UBA2386. The sequence continues at coordinate 6,916 of SXPB01000323.1, read as the reverse complement.
CTGCCGGTTCTCGCCGGCGGCAACGTGGTGGTGGCGCTGGCCAGCGAGCACGCACCGTTCGCGGCGCTTGCGCTTGGCGAAGTGTGTGCGTCGAGCGACGTGCCGGCCGGAGCCATCAACCTGTTGAGCGGCCATCGCAGCGAACTGGCCGGCCAGTTCGCTGCGCATCGCGATCTCGACGGCCTGTTGGTCGGTGGCAAGCCCGAAGCCGCGCTGACGGCTGCTGCCGCCGACAACTGCAAGCGGGTCCGCTATTGCGATCTGCCGGCTGCGGCGTGGACCAAGGTCGAGAACTTGCGCTCGCTCGCGTTCGTCGAGCCCTTCGTCGAGAGCAAGTCCCTGTGGCACCCGGTCGCACCGTGAGTCCACGATTCCGGCTCGGGCAGTGAACCTGACCGACCGCGTGCAGCGTCGAAGGGGAGAACCATGCAGAACCATCCCGCCCGTCTGATCGCAAGGAAGCGCGATGGCGGCGCCTTGTCCAAAGCCGAGATCCAAGACCTCGTTTCGGGAGTCGTCGATGGTTCGCTCGGCGATGCGCAGCTCGGCGCCTTCCTGATGGCGGTGTGTTGCAACGGCATGACCGCCGAAGAGACGGCGGCGTTGACGCTGGCGATGCGCGACTCGGGCCGCGTGCTGCAGCATTCGCAGGTGACGCGCCGCAAGATCGACAAGCACTCCACCGGCGGCGTCGGCGACAAGGTGTCGCTGCTGCTGGCGCCGCTGGTGGCCGCGGCCGGCGTCGCGGTGCCGATGGTCAGTGGTCGTGGGCTTGGCCACACCGGTGGCACCATCGACAAGCTGGCGGCGTTGCCGGGGTACCGCACCGACTTGACGAGCGAACGGTTCCAGCAGGTGCTGGAACAGTGCGGTTACGCGATGGTGGCGCCGAGTGCCGAGATCGCGCCGGCCGACCGCCGCATGTACGCAACGCGCGACATCAGCGGCACCGTCGAGAGCATTCCGTTGATCACCAGTTCGATCCTGGCCAAGAAACTGGCCGAAGGCATCGATGGGCTGGTGATGGACGTGAAGTGCGGACGGGCCGCCTTCATGGCGCCGGAGCACGACGCGGTGGCGTTGATGGAAAGCCTGTGCGCGGTCGGCCGTGCCGCCGGCATCGAAATGGCGGCGTTGTTGACCGACATGGACCATCCGCTCGGTTGTGCGCTCGGCAATTCCCTCGAGGTCGCGGAGGTGATCCACGCGCTCGATGGCAACTGTCCTGACGACCTGCGCGAGGTGACCCTGGCACTCGGCGTCGAGATGTTGCTGCTGGCGAAGGTCGCCCCCGATGCCGAGCACGCCCGCGCGACGCTGGTCCGTCTCTGGCACGACGGCGTCGTGCATCGCGTGTTCCGGCACAACCTGGAACTGCAGGGCGGCGACGTGCGCGTGCTCGACGACGTCTCGTTATTGGGGCGAGCTCCGTTCGTCCTGCCGGCGGAAGCGCAGCGCGCTGGCTTCGTCGCCGATGTGGATCCCTTGGCACTCGGTCAGCTGGTGGTCGATCTCGGTGGCGGTCGGCGGCAGCCGAGTGATGCCATCGACCCGCATGTCGGGATCGTCGTCAAGCACGTGCTCGGTGACGCGGTGCACGTCGGCGACGTGCTGGCGTTCGTGCATGCGCGCACGCTGGCAGCCGCGCAGGCGGCGGTGGTGCGGGTGCAGGCGGCGATGCCGGTGGGCGACGAACGTCGGCGACGGGGCCCGTTGGTCAAACGGCGCATGGCGTGAAGCCGGCCTCGTCGGCTACTGCGGCCAAAGGCCCGCGGCGCGCAGGTGCGTGAGCAGTTCGGCGGCGACTGCGTTCTGGCCACGTGCGTGCCAGTGCGTATCGGTCGCGTAGTAACCGCTGTCGCCGTCGCGCGCCATGCGCTCGAGCACTGGCGTGCACGACCAGAAGGCGATGCCCGAATCGCGGCACGCCTGCTCGAGCGCCGTCTCGATCTGGCCGCGATGGCGCCGCGCTGCTTCGATCAAAGCCGCGGCGTCACCCTGCATGCCGACGTAGTCGAGCAGGGTTGCGGGTTCGATGCGCACGTAGGGCAGGTGCACCTGTTCCTTGCTCGGCACGTACACGAGCACGAAGCGGGCGCCGGCCTGCGCGGCGTCGGCGTGTCCGGCGCGCACTGCCGACAGCGAGCGTTGCCATCCCTTGCTGGCGAGCAGCAGGTCTGGCCCGAGCGCGAGCAGGCGCGCGTAGTCCGGGTGGAACCAGGTCAGGCGATCCGGGGCGGTGCTGGCAGCGAGTCCCGGCAAGGGCGCCGCGACCAGGGTCGTGTCCGGGCCCTGCGTGAAGTACGACGCGCACAGGCTCGGCACGATCCACCTCGGCGCCCGCCGGCCCGCCAGCAGATCGCCCCAGGTCCGCAAGCCTTGTTCTTCGCGCTGCGCGGCGGCTTCGGCGTCGAGTCCGTCGTTGCCGCCGAAGAAGAACCACAGCACGAGCTTCGGTCTCGCCAACAGCCCCACGTGTTGCAGCAACGAGCGCGCCTGGTCGGGGCCGGCGCCGCTGACGCCGAGATTCAACGTGCGCGTCGACAAGCCCGCGGCAAGTGCCGGCACCAGGCCCGGCGGTTCGGTTTGCGCGCCGTAGACCAGGAAGGAATCGCCGACCAGCACGAGGTCTGCCTGCGCGTGGCGTTCCGCATTGGGCAAGCCGTCGCGGTCGGTCGGCAGCACGACGTGCGGCGTCTCCTTGCGATCGATCGCGGCGGCGGACGCGGGGGCGACGTTGCGGTCGATCAGGTCCTGCGGCGGCGGGCCGGAGTACGGCTCGGCGCCGTAGGGAATCGGCACGCTCGTCAACGGCGTGCGGTCGAGCAGGCCGCGATGGAAGAACTCGATGCCGTGCGGCGGGAATCGCTCGCGGTAGGCGCCGGGCAGCAACTGGGGCATCGCGTGCAGCAGCACTTCGACCAGCAGCAGGCAAACGAACAGGGCCATGCCCGCGAGCAGGAGTCGGAGGCGCAGCGGCGGGCGACGGCGAGGCGCCGACGGCGAGGCGGGCATGACGCGGGAGCCTACCAGAAGCGCTCCAAGCCCGGCGGTGACGAGTACGGGTGGTCGGGTTCGAAGTGGCGCCACAGCATCGCGGCGACGTCGCGCAACAACACGAAGCCTTCGTTGTCGCGACCCCAGCTGGTGTCCTTCTGGTCCTTGGTGATCACGCAGAAGACGTAGTCGCCGTGCGGCGCGTGCACGAGCACGACTTCGCTGCGCGACCGGTTCACCGCGCCTTGCTTGCTGAGGGTGTGCACCTCGGGCGGGATCACCGACAGCGCTTCGGCGTCCCAGTAGATGCGGGCGAGGCAGCGCCGCATCTCCTCGCTGGCCGCGGGGCTTTGCAGGCGACCTTCGCGCATGGCCACCAGCAACTCGCCCATCTCCCGCGGCGTCGTGACGCCCCAGCCGAACTCGCGCTGCGCCGCTTCGCGGCCGGGAGTGCGCGAGTTGACGCGCGTTTTGGCGAAGCCCTGCTGTTCGAGCCAGGTGTTCACGGCACTGCCGGTGCCGGCGAGTTCCTGGCACCACAACGAAGCGGTGTTGTCGCTGGTCGTGATCATCAGCATCGCCACCTTCGCCAGCTGCACCTTCTGGCCGTCGGCAAACGACCCGAGCAGGTCTTCGCCGGCATACAGCCTGTCCTTCGTGTAGGTGAGCTCCTGGTGGTAGTCGAGCCGTCCCGCTTCGACCTTGGCGAGCAGGGCGCCGAGCAAGGGCACCTTGATCATGCTCGCGGTCGGGAACAGCTCGTCGGCGGCCATGGCAACTTCGGTGCCGTTGCCGAGGTGCCGGATGTAGATGCCGACGCTGCCGCGGAAGCCGTCGATGCGCGCACGCAGGGCCGACTGCAGTGTTGCCGCGTTCGCCTCCGGTGTCGTCGTGCAACCGCAGGGCAACAGGGACAGCAGGACGAGGGTGAGCCAGAGTCGGGAGGGCATGCGAGGTGCGAGCACGTTACGGCGTCCGTCGCTTCGGGTATGGTGTCGCCATGATCGAACGCGCGCGACGAGGGTTCGAAAATCTCCGCCTTGGGTTCTGCAGCCTCGGGGCAGTGCTCGGGTTGCTCGGCGCGGCAGCAGCGCAGGGCCCGGTGGCGAATGCCGGCTTCACGATCAACGCGGCGACCTGTCCGCGGCTCGCCGATCCGAAGCTCACCAACGCGCGCATCGACCTCGGCATCGAACTGCGACCGGCGACGGGGTTCGCGCTGGTGAAGGTCACGCTGTGGAAGGGCGGCGCGTTGCTTGGGCCGATCTGGCAAGGCCGCATCGCCTGCACCGCACAGCCGCACATGGTGTCGTGGGACGGCAGGATGGCGCCCGCCGGTTCCGCGGTGCGCAAGTGGATCGATCCGGGCAGCTACGAAGTGCAGTACGAAGCCGAACAGGAAGGTACGCGCGCGACCGCGGTCCAGCGGCGACCGCTCGACATCGTGCGGCTCGGCATCACCGAGGTCACCGCGTTGCCGGCAGGGCCGAACAGCGAGTGGCAGATGGTCTACTTCAAGCGGGGCACCACCGCCGGCACCTTCTTCTATGCCACGCCGGTGTTGCGCGAATACCTCAACGTCGCCGACACCGGCCAGATCTCTGATCTCGATGGCAACGACGGCATGCCGCGTCCGTCGGTGCCGGTGCACACCGCGACGGCGTCGCCGCGCATGGAAGGCACGCTCTACGAAGACGACTCCTACAACTACCCGCTGTGTTATCGCGCCGGCGTCTCACCGCGCTTTGAAGTTCGCTTCGGCGCGACGGGTACGAGTGCTTCGGGACTGCTGGTGGGGGCCAAGTACCCGGTGCCAGGAGTGCTCCTGCGCTGTCGGCTGGACAGTTCCCTCGGGCCGTGGACCAGCAACCACCTGACGTTGGCGCCGAACGTGCCCGAAGTGTTCACCGGACCGCCGCTGCCCAATCGCTTCGGGCGCACCGATGCGAACCTCGAGTGGTCGTTCCAGTGTTCGACCGACGGCGGCCTGCACTGGCAGCACATGGCGGGCGTCGTGCGCACCCAGCATCGATTTTTCACGGTGCTCGGCGTGCCGCGGTTTGGCGGCGCGAGTGGCGTGCAGTACTCGGGACCCTGGGTCGAGGTCGCCGAGTATGCGCACGCGTGGCAGCAGGCACTCGGCACCAACGTCTCGACGCCGGAAGGCATGACGGAAGTAGTGGTCAAGGGATTCGGCGGCCAGCTCCCTGGCATCCCGACGGCGATCGAGAACGTGCGCTACGACACCAACATCCTCGGCGGCGATGGCGGCGCTTCGCACTACTACGACTGGTCGCACTCGGTGCAGTTGTCGCGCTTGCTCGACACCCACCAGAACGGCTGGTTCGTGAATTGCTCCGACTGCGCGTCGTCCACCGCGGCGCTGCTCGGCATGCTCGGCATCCAGTCCGTGCAGATGAACCGCTTGGGGAACATGAGCCTGCGTGCGATCCGGGGCATCGGCGCGCCGAGCTACACGCTCGCGTTGTGGGGCGGCACCTACGCGCACGGCTTCAGCTACCATCACGTCGTCACGCGCACCGCGGGCACCACGATCTGCGACGCGTGCTTGTGGGTCGACGAAGACGGCAACCCGAACGCACTGCCAGGCCTGCCGGGCTTCAACGTCGATCGCCCATGGGGGGGGTCGCCAACCAGCTACCAGTCGCTGCTCGCGTGGGCGCCGATCTCCTACCAACTCGAAGCCCTGCCGACCCTGCAATGAACACGACCTTGCTGCGTTCCATCTGTGCGCTCCTGTTGGGTGCGTCGTTGCTGGCGCAGGTTGCGCCCGTGCCCGTCGACCCGCGCGAAGCGTTGCTGCAGGCGACTGCGAAGCGATACGAAAGTCCGGCGTGGGCGCGCGGCGCGCGCCGCGCTGGGCCCGATCTCGCTGCCGTGGCCCTGCGTGGCCTCGAGGGCGGCGCGATCGAACGCCTGGGTGCGGGGCCGGTGCAGCGCTTCTTCGCCGATGCGGGGGGTGAGAATCGCGTCCTGGTCGAAGTGCAGGTCGGCACCAACGTCGATGCCGCGCAACGCCATGTGCTCGGCTGGCTGACCAACGTCAGTTCGCCGGGGCTCGTCCCGACCGCCGCCGCCGCTGGCATTCCGCTCGGGGACGTGGGCTTCGTCGGTTGGTCGAAGCCGGCGGAACGGCGCCTCGCGTGGCTCTTGTTCGTGCGCGACAACACGGCGGTGCGCGTCGTGTGCCTGGATCCGGCCGCCAATCCGCATCCCGACCTCACCGCGATTGCGCAGGCGGTCGATGCCGAGATCCAGCGCGCACCGGTCGTGGCCGCCGAAGCGTTGGTACCGGCGCCAAAGGTCGTTCGCTTCGCCGCCGCGGTCGCGCGCTGTCGCGCGGGCGAGCGGGTGCCGTTGCAGGTGACGGTCGATGCTGCGGCTGGCGCGCCGGTGCTGCGCTTCGAGTTCGAAGGGGCAGGCCAGGGCTACGTCGAGAGCGATGGCGCCGGTGGCCACGTGCTGTGCACCACCGGACCCGGCCGACTGGTCGTGCGTGTGTGCGCGACCGGAACGCGCTGCACGACCTCGACCGCAACGTTGACGATCGAAGTCGGCCCGCGCTGATCAGCGGCGGGTCTTGCCCTTCGCGGCGACCTTCTTGGCGACTGGCTTCTTCGGCGTCGGCTGCGGCCGGGCCTTCGGGCCCTTGGCGGGCTTCTTCGCGATGGGCTTCTTCGCGATGGGCGCCTTGGCGACCGGCTTCTTCGCGACCTTGCCAGCGGCCTTCCTGGCCGGCGCCGGCATCTTGGCCTTCACCTTGACGGGCTTCGCGGCCGGCTTGCCCTTGGCCTTCACCGCGGGCTTCTTCGGCGCCGCCTTCTTGGCCACAACCTTGGCGACCTCGGCCTTTGCCGGGCCCAGCAGCTTGCGCAGCACGGTCTGCAGGATGCCGCCG
>SXPB01000322.1 GCA_005776475.1 Planctomycetia bacterium | reverse complement strand
TCGAGGAACGACAGCCCGCGGTTCCGGTCCTTCTTGGCGATCGAGACGACGAGGCGCAGGTTGCCCGACGACAGCTTGCGCTTGGCGTCCTCGTAGTTGGCGTAGGCCTGGCGCAGGAACTCGAGCCGCTTGGTCAGCCGCTCGACCGATTCGAGGCCGTCGATCTGCATTTCGACGAGCCGGCGCTTGGTCTCGACGGCGTCGGGATTGGTCAGCTGGGCGCCGCGATAACGCAGCAGGCGCGCCTGCAGGCGGTTCATCTCGGCGATGCGGCTCTCGACCAGGTCGATCATCGGCCGCACCTTCTTGCCCTGCAGGTTCAGTTCCTCGATCAGGGCCACGGCCTTGCGCCGGCGCGAGAAGATGCGCTTCTTCAGCACCTGCAGGTCGTCGGCGGCAACGCCTTCGACGTTCATCGCGATGAAGTCCTTGCGCGCCGCTTCGTAGATCAGCCGCAGCGTCGCGATGTTGCCGGGCAAGCGGTCCGACAGGTCGGCCTTGCCGACTTCAGGATCCTGCTGGTTGACCTTCAAGGTGCGGTCGAACGCGAGCTCGCCCTTGAGCACGTCCTCGAGGATCTCGATCGCGTTCTTCATGCCGAAGCCGCACGACAGCACTTCCTTGCGGAACTGCTTGCGGGTCAGCTCGATCTTGCGCGCGAGCGAGATCTCCTCTTCGCGGGTGAGCAGCGGGATCTCACCCATCTGGGTGAGGTACATGCGCACCGGGTCGTCGATCTTCTCGGTGATGTCGACCATCGGCGCCGCCAGTTCGGCCTCGGTCGGCTCGGCGATGTCGATCTCCGGCCCCATGTCGGCGTCGTCAGCACCGGCTTCTTCGCCGCCCTCCTCGTCCTTGCGGGCGCCGGCCTTCTTGTTCTTCGCCTTCTCGTCCTCGACGACATCGAGGCCGGCCTCTTCGATCATCGCGATCGCGGCTTCGATCTTCTCCGGCGACGACATGTCATCGGGAAGCGCGCCGTTGAGCTGGGCCAAAGTGACGGCGCCGCTCTTGCGATGGGCCTTGATCAAGGCCTTGATCTTCTTGTCGAACTCGGTCGGTGCGGACATTGCGGAGGTACTCGTTGGGGTTGGTCGCTTGGTGAAGGGCTGCCACCGGAGTGGCTGCTCGATCAGGAGGATTGGCGTCGCGGTCGGTCTTCACGCAACCGCGACAGAAGGTGGTTTTGGATCTCGGCGGCGCGGGTCTGGTCACCGATGGCGAGCGCGTCCTGCAGCTGTTGCCGCAGGACCCGCCGCTCGGCATCACCCGACAAGCGCCGTCGACCGGCCAGAAGGCCGGCGAGAACGTTGGCCGGCTCCGGCATTTTCATCGCCCTTTGGTGGGCCAGGGCGAGCAGCGACTGCAGGGCTGGGTTCTCGGCGGCGCGCACCATCAGGTATTTCATCATCTCGGCGGTGGTGTCGCGGCCGAGTGCAGCGCCTTCGACCGCAAACGTGAGCAAGGTCGCGACGTCGACGACGAGACCGTCCACGGCCCCCACGTCGAGGCCGTCGCACAGCTTCGGCTGCGCCAGGATGCAGGCCAGCACGTCGTGGTCGGCCCGCTGCAGCGGGGTCGCCGGCGGGGCTGCCACCGGCGCCGTCGACTCCGGGTTGGCCGCCGGCCGCGCCTCGGGCCGCGCCCGCTTCTTCAGGATGCGTTCGAGGCTCGGGGCCGGCACCGCGAGGTGGCGCGCCATCTGCTCCAGCAACGCCGACTGACGCACGGGCGACTCGACCAACGCCAGGATGCCGGCGCACTCGTTGGCGGCAGCATCGACGTTGGCCGACTGGGCGAAGTCGAGGCGCTTGCGCAGCAGGCGGAACCACACCGCGAGCCAGTCTTCGGCGCCATCGAGCACATCGGCGAAGCGCGCGCGGCGTTCGGTGACGAGCTCCGGATCTTCGCCGGGCCGCGCCACGACGACGTCGGCCGGATCCTTGGCGCCACCGTCGGCATCGCCCATCATCGCGATGCGAACCGGCAGCATGCTGTTGGCGAGTTCGCGCACGGCGCGTTCGGCCGCCTGGATGCCGGCGCGATCGCCGTCGAACATCAGGACGAGGCCCTGCGTCGCGTAGCGTTCCAACGCTCGCGAATGCTCACGCGTGAACGCGGTGCCGAGCGAAGCCACAGCCCCGGTGAACCCCGCCAGATGGCTGGCGATCACGTCGGTGTAGCCCTCCATCACGACGATGCGGCGCTGGCCCGCTTGCTTTGTGCGATGCAGGCCGAACAACACGCGGCGCTTGTTGAAGAACGGCGACTCGGGGGAGTTGAGGTACTTCGGCGGCTTGTAGTCGCCATCGCCGTCGCTGGTCGGCGCGCCCGGCAGGATGCGCCCGCCGAACCCGACCACGCGGCCACGTTCGTCCTCGATCGGAAACATCACGCGATGGGCGAACTGCTCGCGGCCATTGCGCAGCAACCCCGCCGCTTCGAGCACGTCGCGCGGCAGCTGCTTCTCGGCGGCGAACTTCGACAAGGCACCCGGCGTCGGGTGGTAGCCGAGGCGCCATGGCCCGATCGCGTCGGCGAGGCCGCGCTGTTCGAGGTAGCTACGCGCCAAACCGCCTGCTTCCGGCGCCAGCAACACGCGCTGGAAGAAGCCGGCGACCTCGGACAGCGCCTCGTACGGATCCGGCCCCTTCGGCCCCGCCTGCTGCCCGCCGGTGCGGAACACGCCTTCGAGCGACACGCCAGCGCGGTCGGCGAGAACTTCGACCGCTTCGCGGAAGGTCATGCCGTCGCGCTCCATCAGCCAGGTGAAGGCATCCCCGGTCTTGCCGCAGCCAAAGCAGTAGTAGGACTGGCTGTCGCGGTAGACGGTGAACGACGGCGAGTTCTCGGCGTGGAACGGACACAACGCCACCAGCAGCCGGCCGCGCGGGCGCAGCGGCAGGTAGCTCTCGATCAAGGCGACGAGGTCGGTCGCGTCCTTGATGCGCAGCTTGGCGTCTTCGAAACGGTCCATTCGGGGGGAGGGAAACCAGCGGGGAAGTTCGGGGGCAACCGGACTCGTTGCGGCTCGACCGGGGGTGGTCGATGCCGAAATCGGGTCCGGACGCGCATTCCGGGCCGAGAAGGGTACCCCCGGCGGCTGCCGCGGGACGGATTCGTGGCCCGGATGGCGATCGGAGACGAAGGTTCCGGCTGTTGCCGGGTGCCTACCGCCGCGCGACCACCTGCGTATTCGTGGTCGCCAAGCATCGATGGCACCGGAGTGGCATCGACGAAAGCGACCCTGCCCCACCCTCCGCATGGCCCTGTGGCGTGGCGCCGACGTGCGGCCCAGCCGTGTCCGGAACGTTCGTTGTGAGTCCGGGGACGCTGCGAGTTGTGGAACCCAGGAGAGTAGCACCCTCTGGCTGTCCGTCAAGACTCCTGTTGCGACCAGTTGCTGGCCTCCGCTTCACGGCACCACGGTCGCTCGCACCGCCTTCGATACCGAAGCCCAGAGCCACCCAGGGCTCACATCGAGCACCAACCACTGGCAGTTCAGTTGCAGCCCCAGAAGCTGGGTGTTCTGCGGAACTGGCACAGGGTACGAGGCATGTTGCATCGTGCCATTCAACCCCGCTGTCGGCAGCAGCAGGCTGAGGTCGGGCGCCACATACCAGTTGCATCCCGGCAACCCGAACGGCCCCAGATCGAGAGGTAGCGGTAGACCACTCCAGACTTGATCGCTCGCGCCGATGCCGAGCACCGCCGCCACGGTCGTCGACGGCGCCAACGACAAGTTGACCGACATTGTGCGGCCCAGCCGCGGACCGATGCTGATGCCGATCCTCGGCGGTGCGCCCGTGGCACTCGGACAGCCCGAACCAAACGACTGCACTCCCGGTGCTTCACCCGAGATCAGGTGGAGGCCGACCGGCGTCGTCCCCAACACCTGGTAGCACAACAGATCCGGGATCCCGTCGTCGTCCCAGTCCCCAGGTGACCCGATCAAGGATCCGAGGCTGCCCAAGGTTGCATTGGGAAACTCGTGCAGGAACGACTGATCGCGGCCGGAGACGATCGTGTTCGCAATGCCGTTCGTCGCTCCCAGCGTGCCGTCCACCAAGGGAACATCGGCGTAACCGTCGCCATCGACGTCACCCACGGAATTCGTCGTCGGCCGAGTGAACAGCACCGGACCTGGGCTCGAAACCAGGTAGCTGTGACTCCACAGCAAGGTTCCCGATGGGCCACCGAAGACGGTCACGCTGCGATACGCGTTCGACCATGGTGGAGAATCGCGATCGTTGACCACTAAATCACCGAATCCATCGGCGTTGAAGTCACCGATCGGCAGCAAGAACTCGCTGAAGGTCGCCGAAGGCAACGGCATCGTGAACAACAACTGACCAGAACCTCCGGAGTACCCTTGAAACCCACCCAAACTCACCACGCAATAATCACCGCGTCCGTCGCCGTCAACGTCACCGAGACCACGCACTTCGCCGAAATGCTGCTGCGCGAACCACCCCCCATGCACGCGGATCGTTGTCCAGGTTCCGCCATCGATAACGTCGACCTGCCCAGCCTCGAGGACACCGTTGAAAGTGGCTAGCAAATCGCCGGAGGCGAAGTCTCCGGTGCCGTTCCCATTGATGTCTCCGAGGCTTGCCACGTACGAACTGGGCGTTTGAGCGGGGCCCGTGAACAGGATCGCCCCATTCGCTCCCGAAACCACTTGGGCATGGACTGGCCCCGTCGACGAGACCCTGGCTTGCACGAGAACGTCGGGCCTGGCATCCCCATCGACGTCGTCCATGCTCGTCACAGTCATGAATTGCGTGAACGGCATCGACGGTTGGACTTGCAGAAGGATCGCAGACGTTCTGCTGGATATGTACCTCGCTGCCCCGATTGACGGCACCCACGTACCGATATCGCGGAGCCCGTCCGAGTCCATGTCGTGAGCGATGACTCCCTGGGGGTACGGATAGGCGATGAGGACGCTTTGTCCGAGGCACCCGATTGCGAGCACCATCGCTGTGGCGAGACCTCGAAGGACAGCCCTGCCGCTCACGGCATCGCCGAGGGAGTTCATCGCAACTCCACAAACGCCGCGATACTAGGCACCCGATCCACCGAGTTCACGAACAACATGTACCACCCTGGAGGCGCCACGAATCCCGAGGCCGGTGCCGTCACTGTCAATACGTTGTTTGGAGACCCGGCCGAGGGGACGAATGGCAACCACAGGAACCGCTGGTCCCAATCGAAGTGGTGCGTAACAGCACCGCAACTGATGAGGCTGACCGACTCAACATCGAGGGCCGGCGCCGACGATCCCGGAACAGCAACCGTCAGCTGAAAACTTGACCCGAACTGAATGCTAGAACCACCGTGAACGACTTGAATTTCCGGGCGACGCACCCCTGAGGCGATGTAGTCGGGGCTGAAGATCTCGAAATCGGAGTGAGGAAGTTGCCCGTTCACCTCAGCGGAAGTTGACGTCCAAGCGTCCGGCTCGAGCACGTAAGACCAAGTCGGCTGCGGGCCGCAGAAGGGGGCCGTCTGTGGGCATGCCGGAGGAGTTCCACCTGGCACATGACGGTTGCCACCGTGCACGACGATGTTGCCTTCGCCATCGACACTGTGGCCGGCGCAGAAGAGGTCCTGGACGCTGCCGGCAGCAGGATCCGAGGTCACACTGTTGGGAGCTGCCGGATCCCACGTCCAACGCTGGCCGTTGCTCTGGATGATCAACACCTTGCCCTGTGACGCACCGCGCTTGCCGATCAGCACGGCGTGGGCGATCTCGCAACAGTTGTGGAACGCACCGGGCACGCTGTGCACGGGGATCGGAGAGTAAGGCCCTTCCCAATAGGGCTGTGGCTCGGCTGGCACGACTTGGGCACGACAGGTGCCCATCCCCGACAACGACGTCACGAGAACGACGAGACAGCTCGCACCAAGCCCAGCCCCAACTCTCTCTCTCTACTTACGATCATGGTTGCCTCCGCAAGTATTTCCTCAGCCGAGGCCGACCGACCGACCTTGGCACTGCCGTGAGAAGTCTACGCAGGTCGGACGACTTGCCAAGCCCAGTTCCCGTCGTCCGTAGCCTGTAACCCCCATCACACCGCGACCACATCGACCACGCGCAGCCCAACCCCACCACCGAGCCGCGCCTCCACCATTCCCGTCAACACATACGGCCCGCGCCCCTGCAGCACCCCGCCGAGCCGTTCGTGCACCTTGGCGAACAACGTCGCCTCGACGATGCCGGTGCCGTCCTCGACGGTGACGAAACACATCCCGCCCTGCTCGCTGCGATGCCCGCGGAACGCGACCGCGAAACCACACACCGACACCCGTTCGCCTTCGTGCGCCGCGAGACTGCCGCACGGCACACACCCCGCGCGCGCCGGCAGTTCGCCGCGCCGCCACAACACGTCGACCGGATGGCTGCCGAGCGCGAAGCCGAGCAGCCGCAGCTCCGCTTCGGTGCGCTGCTTGTCATCGAAGTCCGGCAACGTCGGGTAGACCACCTCGCGCGGGGCCGTGGCATCGGCGAACAACGCCCCGTGCGCCGCCGCCGCCAGCTTCGCCGCCGCCCGTTGCCCCTGCGGCGTGCTCGCCACCTGCAACCGCCACAACAGTTCGGGCCGCGACGCCAACAACGCGTCGCAACCGCCGACCTGGATCAGGTGCTCCGCTTCGTCGCGCGCCGGCGCCACCCGCTGCAGGAAGTCGGCGAACGAACGGAACGCCCCACCCGAAGCGCGCGCGCGCTCGATCGCCGTCACCGTGCGCGACGAGACGCCGTGCACGTGCGCGAGCCCGATCCGGATCGTCGCCGCGTCGAGCAGTTCGTGCTCGGCCGCACCGTGCTGCACGCACGGCGCCCGCAGCGACGCGCCGAGGCGTTTGGCTTCTTCAGCGTAGACGCCGGGCGCGAAGTAGCCGGCGTCGTTGCGCAGCAGCGCGGCGAGGAACGCCGCCGGCCAGCGCGCCTTCAGGAACACGCAGCGGAAGGCGAGCCGGCCGTAGGTCACCGAGTGCGCCTTGCAGAACGAGTAGGCAGCGAAGCGCGCCATCTCGGCCCACACCTGTTCGATCGCGTGCCGCGACAGCCCGCGCCGCAGCCCGGCGACGACGAACGCGTCGAAGTCGGCCACGGTCGCCCGCCGTTTGCCGAGCTGCCGCCGCAGCCCGTCGCCCGCGGTCGCATCGAGCCCGGCCACCGCCATCGCCGCGCGGATCACGTCTTCCTGGTAGAGCATGATGCCGAACGTGTCGGCGAACACTTCGGCCAGCAGCGGATGCGGGGTCGTCACCGGTTCGAGCCCGCGCGCGCGCCGCACGAACGCATCCTTCATGCCCGACGACGCCGGCCCCGGCCGCACCAGCGCAATCGCCTGGATCACGCGGTCCATGGTCGTGGCCCCCATCTGCTGCAGCAGCGTGCGCATCGCCGGCGACTCGACCTGGAAGCAGCCGAGCGTGCCGCCGTTCTGCAGCAGCGCCGCCGTGCGCGCATCGTCTTCGGGAATGCGTTCGAGATCGGGCACCACGATGCCGAGCCGATGCAGCGCCGTGGTGCAGTCGCGCACAATCGACAGCGCGCGATTGCCGAGCAGGTCGATCTTGACCATGCCGAGTCCTTCGACGAAGTGCATGTCGTACTGGGTGACGACGACGCCCTTGGCGGCGCGCTCGAGCGGCGCGTGCGTGCGGATCGGTTCGGGCGTGATGACGACCCCGCCCGGATGCACGCCGAGATGGCGCGGCGCGGCCAGCAGGCTCGTCGCCGCGGCGAGCAGGAACCGCTCAGCCACTTCGGGCAACACGCCGCTCGCCGCCGAGGTGGAGCGGCCAGGCCCCTGCCGGAAGAACCCCGGTGTTGCCGCGACCACCGCCGCCAGATCGAGGCCGGTGTCGGCGTGCCACGGCAGCAGCTTGCTGCGCCGCGCCGCTTCGGCGAGCGGCACGCCAAACACCTTCGCCGCTTCCTGGTAGGCGGCGCGCGGCCCCGTGGTCACGAACGTGGCGATGCGGGCGACGTGCTCGGGTCCGAAGTGCGCGTAGACCGCGTCGACCAGTTCGTCGCGGCGCCGCCAACAGAAGTCGAGGTCGATGTCGGGCAGGTCGCTGCGCCCCGGATTCAGGAAGCGTTCAAACAGCAGGCCGTAGCGCAGCGGGTCGGCGTCGGTGAAGCTGAGGCAGTACGAGACGAGGCTGTCGGCGGCAGAACCGCGGCCGAGGAACGGAATGTCGCGCGCGCGCGCGAGGTCCGTGATCGTGTGCACCGCCAGGAAGTACGGCGCAAACCCCATGCGTTCGATCACCGCGAGTTCGTGCTCGCAGCGCGCGTGCGCCGCGTCGTGCTCGCCGTAGCGACGGCGCAATCCGGCGCGCACGAGGCCGCGCAGTTGCTGCATTGCGGTCACGCCGGCCGGCAGGGCGATCGGCGGAAAGATCGGCGGCGCCCGTTCGGGAAACGCCAACGTGCAACTCGCCAGCACCTCCTGCGCCATCGCCAGCGCTGCGGGCTCGTCGCGATGGTCCGCATCGGCGCGGGCCACCGGCGGCAGGAACGCATTCGTCGGGGCCGGTGCGATGCCGCGCAGATCGAAGGTGCAGGCGCCGTTCGTCGCCACGCGCGCGCCGCGGTTCCACTTCACCGCCAGGTAGAGCTGCTGCAGCGGGTGGTCGGCCGCTTGCGGAAACCACACGTCGCGCACCGCACAGAGCTGCAGTTCGAGATCGCGGGCGATCGCCAGCAACAGCGAACGTGGCCAGTTCGGGCCCGGATCCGGCAGTTTGCGGCCGGTGGTAGCTTCGCTCGTCTCGCTGGCGGCGTCCCACGGCAGGTTCGGGTCGGCGAGCGGCACACCGTGCGCGGGCGCAGGCAACGCGACCAGCAACTGCGCGCGCGGCACATACGCCGACAGCGACGGCAACAGCCGCGGGTCGCCGCACAGGAACCACAGCCCCGCCGCGTGGCGTTCGCACGCACGCACCAGATCGAACGGTTCGTCGCTGCCGGCCGCAGCGCCGGCACCGCCGCGTTCGCTGAGCAATGCACACATCGAGGCGTAGCCGGTGCGGTCGCGCGCGATCACCACCACGCGCCGGCCGCGATGCACCACTTCGCAACCGAACACCGCGCGCAGACCGACCCGCGCCGCCTGCTGCGCGAACGGGTACAGACCGTAGAGCCCGTTGCTGTCGGCGAGCACCAGGTGCGACAGGCCGTTGCGCACCGCTTCTTCGCACAGCGCCTGCGGCGAACCGGGCGCCGTCAGCAGCGAGTAGCAGGTGCGGGCGAGCAGCAGGACCATGCCTGCTGTATACCTAACGGATACCTAACCAAGCCAGGGCCTCGGCGTGGACTCGGTTCGCGGCCGATGGCTCGCGGCGCTATTCGTCGTCGTCGTCGAAGCGGCTGCTGCCGCGGCGACCGTTGAACGGATCCTCGCCGCCTTCGTTGCGGCGCTTCGGCGGGGCCGCGCGGCGCTGGTCCCGTTCGCGTTCGCGTTTGGGGCGGGCATCCGGCCCAAAGCTGCGCGGGGCCGGATAGCCACCGCCGCCGCCGCCGCTGCCGCCTCCACCGCTGCCGCCGCCACCGCCACCGCCCGGCGGGCCACCGCCCGGAGGCCGCGAGAAGCCG
>SXPB01000321.1 GCA_005776475.1 Planctomycetia bacterium | reverse complement strand
GCGGTTGGGCACTGCGAGCAGTGCCACGGGATCGTCCACTGCGATGCCGAACTCGGCAGCACCGTCGCGCACGCGTCGTCGCCGTTCCTGTTCTTGCGCGGAGGGTTCCTGCCCGGCGGGAAAGCCATGCACGAGGATGGCTCGGTCGTTCGCGAACAAGATCGCGTCGCGCACGGTCTGTGCGAGCCACGCGCGTTCATCCTCGGCGCAGGGATCGATCGTGTCGTCGGCGCCGAAGTGGAACACGTTGCCCTGCCGCCACACGACGCTGCGGGCCGGGGTGGTGGGGCGCAGTTCGTGCATCTCCGGGCCGAGCGCGCCGGCGTCCATCGCCGCCATCGTCGCCGCCGTCGGCAATCCCCAGTGTCCGGCGAAGCGCGTGCCGGCGCTGCCGAGGAACACGGTGGGGCGATCCCAACGTTCGTATGGGCCGAGCGGCAGGCGATCGCCCAATGGGTCGTTGGCGGGCCAATCGACGACGACGACGTGCGCCGTGCGCAGCGCTTCGGGCGCACACTTGCCACGTTCGAGCAACCGCACGTGCAATCCGTTGCTGCGCAGGGTTTCCATCACTGCCACCGTGCGCGGGGTGTCCTTGTCGGCAACGACCCAGACCGTGCGCTTCGGGCTCGCTGCGTCTTGCGCGCAGGCGCCGCTCGCGACGAAGGCAAAGGCGAGCAGCGAACGCAGGGTGGCGGTGCGCATGCGGCGGATGTCTACCATGCGCCGCGCCAACGCGGCGTGGCGGCCCTGGTTCGCCTGTGGGCAAAGCTCCCGCGCGACCCGCGGCGCGGGCGCACCGCAGGGCCCGGTGGCCGCGGCGAGGGGAAGCGCTACCATCGTCGGCCCGCATGTCGTCCCTCTCGTCGTCGTCCCGTCCGCTGGCGCAATGCGCCGTCATCGTGTCCGCCAAGGACAACGTCGCCGTCGTGAAGAACGGGCTCGCTGCCGGCGATGTGGTCACTTTTCCCGACGGCAGTGCGGTGACGCTCCGCGGCGAAGTGACGCCGGGCCATCGTTTCGCCACGCGCGCGATCCCGGTGGGCACGTTCGTGCTGCAGTACGGGCAGCCGATCGGCACGTCGAAGGGCATCGCCGTCGGCGATCCGATCACGCCGGCGAACATGGGCAACGAAGTGCCCGTCGTGCGCGACCTGCCGGCGACGCTCAGCAATACGGCGCCCGACTACGTGCCCGCGGCGCAGCGCGCCACGTTCCGCGGCTTCCGGCGCGAGAACGGCAAGGTCGGCACCCGCAACTGGGTGTTGATCGTGCCGACCAGCATGTGCAGCAGCCACGAAGCGGCACAGATCGCGACGATCGCCGAGTTCACGCTGTGGAATCGGGCCAAGTACCAGAACGTCGACGGCGTCGTCGCGCTGCCGCACAACAAGGGCTGCGGCTGCAGCGACGGCAGCAACCTCGACGTGATGCTGCGCACGCTCGCCAACTATGCCGACCATCCCAACGTCGGCGCGGTCCTGTTCATGGACCTCGGTTGCGAGAAGACGAACCTGACGCTGATGGACAAGTACCTGAAGCAGCGCGGCGGCTTGTCGACGCAGAAGCCGCTGCACTGGATCGGCGTGCAGGAGTGCGGCGGCACGCAAGGCGCGATCCAGAAGGGTCTCGAGCTGGTCGGGCAGATGCTCGAGGTCGCCAACCAGGCGACGCGCAGCGAGGTCTCGGTCGAGCACCTGGCGCTCGGCGTGAAGTGCGGTGGTTCGGACGGGTTCTCCGGCTTGTCGGCGAATCCGGCCCTCGGCCACGCTGCCGACCTGCTGGTGCGCAACGGTGGCACCGTGATGATCACCGAGATCCCCGAGTTCTGCGGCGGCGAGCACCTGTTCGCGGCGCGCGCGAAGGACCTGGCGACGGCGCGCGAGGTGTTCGCGTTCGTCGATTGGTACAAGGAGTACGCCAGCAAGTTCGGCACCAAGCTCGACGACAATCCGAGCCCCGGCAACATCAAGGGCGGCCTGCTCAACATTACGATCAAGTCGTTGGGAGCGATGGCGAAGGCCGGCACCACGCGCGTCGAGAGCTGCACCGGCTACGCCGAACCGCCGAAGTCGCGCGGGCTCGTGCTGATGCAGGGACCGGGCTACGACCAGGAGTCGACGCCGGGCCTCATCGGGGCTGGCTGCAGCGTGGTGGTGTTCACCACCGGGCGCGGCACGACGATCGGCAACGCGATCGCGCCGGTGCTGAAGCTGACGTCGAACTCGCCGGTCTTCCAGCGCATGCGGCACGACCTCGACCTCAACGCGGGCACGGTCATCGACGGCACCGAGACCATCGAGCAGGTCGGTCGGCGCGTGTTCGAGCACGTAGTGCGCACGGCGAGCGGCGAGATCCCGGCGAAGGCGGAAGAGCAGAAGCACCGCGAGTTCCAACTCTGGGCCGAGCAATCGGTGTCGTTGTGATGCGCGCCTGCGCCCTGGTCGCACCCGGTCGCTTCGAGCTGATTGACGTGCCCTCGCCGGGGCTCGGTCCGTACGACGTGCGCGTGCGCCCGGCGGCGGTTGGCGTGTGCGGCACCGACCTGCACATCTTCGCCGGCGAGTCGAACTTCCACTTCGATCGCAACGGCGTGCCGATTCCGTTCGACGTGGTGCCGCAGGTGCTGGGTCACGAGATCACCGGCACGGTGGTCGAGGTTGGCAAGGCGGTGCGCGACGTGCGCGTCGGCGCGCGCGTCGTCGTCGACCAGGGCCGCAGTTGCCGCAGCGAACGACGTTCGCCCGAGTGCGAGTACTGCGCCACCGGCCACAGTCACCAGTGCGAGTTCTTCCAGGAACACGGCATCACCGGGCTCACCGGTGGCTTCGCCGAGCAGCTGGTGGTGCCGGCCGTGAACGTGTTGCCGATCGCCGACGGCATCGCCTTCCCGGCGGCGGCGATGGCCGAACCGCTGGCGTGCGTGCTGCACTGCACCGACTTCGGCGAGCGGGCGCACACGCGCTACCGGTTCCGTGGCGACGGGGCATCTCGCGTGCGCACCGCCGTGGTTCTGGGGGCGGGGCCGGCGGGTCTCCTGTTCGTGCAGGTGCTGCGTTCCGTGCTCGCGTTCGACGGGGCGATCGTCGTGTGCGATCCGAGTGCGACGAAGCGTGCCCTGGCGCAGCAACTGGGGGCGATCGCGGTGCCGCCGGCGGCGTTGCGCGACGCGGTGCTGCAGGCGAGCGGCGGTCGGGGCGCGGAGTACCTGGTCGAGGCGACCGGTGCCGGCGCCGTGTACGGCGTGATCCCGCGCCTGATCCGCAAGCAGGCGACCGTGTTGATGTACGGCATCGGTCACGGCGACGCGCCGATGTCGCTGCTCAACCCGGTGCAGTGGCGCGAAGCCACGCTGGTGACTTCGGTGGGCGCGTCGGGCGGCTTCGACGCCGATGGCCGGCCGACCGTGTATCGGACGGCCCAGGAACTGCTCGCCGCCGGCCGCGTGCGCGTTGATGCGTTGTTGACGCATCTCTACCAGGGCCTGGAAGCGGTGCCGCGCGCCTTCCTCGGCGACCACGCGAGCGAGGGCTACGTGAAGGGCATGGTCGTGCTGTCATGAGTCGCAAGGTGGCCCTGTTCGCGACGTGCCTCGGCGACCAGTTGTGGCCCGAGGTCGTGCAGGCGACGGTCGCGGTGCTCGAGCGTGCGGGTTGCTCGGTCTCCTTCGACCCGGCGCAGACGTGCTGCGGTCAGCCCGCCTTCAATTCGGGCTTCCAGTCCGATGCGCGCACGGTGGCACGGCACTTCGTGCAGGTGTTCGAGAATGCCGAGGCGATCGTGGCGCCGTCGGGCTCGTGCGTGGCGATGGTGCACCGGTATCCGGAGTTGTTCCGCGATGAGCCGGCGTGGCGGGCACGGTCCGAGGTGGTCGCGCACAAGACGTTCGAGCTGTCGGCGTTCCTGGTGCGCGAGTTGCGCGTCACCGACGTGGGCGCGCGGATGGCGGCCCGGGTCGCGTGGCACGACGCCTGCCACGGCTTGCGCGAACTCGGCGTGCACGACGAGCCGCGGGCGCTGTTGCGCGCGGTCCAGGGCCTCGAACTGGTCGATCTGCGCACCGGCGAAGCGTGCTGTGGGTTCGGCGGTACGTTCAGCGTGAAGTTCCCGGAACTGTCGACGGCGATGCTCGACCACAAACTGTCGGCGCTCGATCCGCAGCGGGTCGACGTGCTGAGCGCGGTCGACAGCAGCTGCCTCATGCAGATCCGCGGCCGGCTGCAGCGCCAAGGCTCGCGGGTGCGCGCGATGCACCTGGCCGAGATCCTGGCGTCGCGCTGACGCGCCGCGTCACTTGGCGCCGGGCACCGCGGGCACTTCGCGGCCGGCCAGCTTGCACAGCAGCGCGACCGCAGGGTCGATCGATTTCTTGCCCTTCACTTCCAGCACTTCGAAGCCGGCGAACGTGGCCAGCATCTCGTTGGCCCACGCAGCCTTCGCGGCCTTGCCTTTCACCGTGTCCGCCCACGCCTTGGTTTCCGCGGCGAAGGCGACCGAGGCCTTCTTGTTCTTGCTGCGGTCGGCGTCGGCGAGGTAGCGCTCGGCTGCGGTCTTGCACCGCGCCGTGAAGCCGGCTTCGCCGTCGATCGCGCGCCAGGTGCGGGCCAGCAACTTCTCGTCGGAGCAGCCCTGCCGCTCGAGTTCGGCCAGCAGCGCCTGGTTGTCGGCCACCGTCGCCGGCGTGGGCAGTTGCAGGATGCGGGCGTGCACGAGGTCGCGCACCGTGGTGCGGTACAACGCGTGCTCCTTCGCGTCGGTGGACGTCGACGCCAGCTGCGCGAACGCATCGGCGAGCGCCAGCAGCGTCTTCGCGTCGGGGGCGTCGGCCATCGCCGCTTCGAGCGCGACCACGGCGAACGGATTGCGGGTGAGGCCAGCGCTGGCGAAGGCGAGGCACTCCTGTTGGCGCTGCGCCGCCGGCAGGGTCGCCCAGGCGCGCTGCATCACCAACGTGTCGATGAACGACGCCACGCCGTGGCTGCAGCCCCAGGCGATCGACTGCCAGAGCACCATCGGCCGCCGCCCGCCGCGTTCGTCGAAGTGGAAGCCCGCGTGCACCGTGGTGACTTCGTCGCCGCCGGTCGCGTACTGGCCGCCCTTGCAGCGGAACTGGCCGGTCGCTGCATCGTGCTCCATCAGCACGATGGCGCAGTGGCCCGGTTGGCCGGCGGTCGACGACGGCACGCCGCAGATGCGGTAGGTGCGGGCGCCGATGTTGCCCATCGTTCCGCACACGCCGCCGTCCTTCCACATCATCTGGATCGAGCCGTAGGAGAACGCGAACGGACTCACGCGGCGCGCCGACTGCATGTCGAACTGCTGCGCGATGCCGCCGATGTACTCGCCGTACGTCTTCATCTCGCCGTGGTCGCGGAAACGCAGCCAGATGTCCTCGCGTTCGCGCAGCGGCTGGTCGTCGGCGGCCAGCATCAGCAGCAGCGGCCACGGGGCGTTCAGCGGGAACCGCGGCCACTTGCGAGCGGCACGGTCGGCGGCGGTGAACGCATGGCGGTCGTTGCGCACGAGCCACGCCATCGATTCGGCCGGCGTCGGGGCCTGGTCGCGTTCCTTCGGCATGCGACCCTTGGCGCGGTAGGCGTCATGGAACAGCGTGTGCGCCGCGGCGATGCGGTCGCGCAGTGCCTTGTCGTGCACGGCTTCTTCCGAATACCAGTGCACGGCTCGTTCGCCGCAGTCGATGCGCACGTCGGGATGTCCGTGCGCCGCCATGTAGGACGTGAACTCCTGTTGCAGTGTCGCGGAGGCGATCACGTCGGCAGCCAGCGGCTTGCGCAGCACCTTCCTGGTCACCAGCGTGGCCTTGCCGCGCGGCTTGGCGATGCCCTTGTCGTCGTATTCGAGCGGCGGCAGCTCGCGGCTCTTCACTTCGACTTCGACCTCGGCATGGTCCTCGAGGAAGTTGACGATGTGGTCCTGGCGATCGAGCGCGCGCTTGCCGTCCTTGGTGTCGACGGGGACCCGCGGGTCGCCCGGGATCGTCAGCACCAGCGGCGGGCGTGGTCGGACGTCCGGCAGCGCGGCGTCGCCGGCGTCGCCATCACCGTCGTTCCAACCCGAGGCCTCGCGCTTGGGCTTGTGGTACGAAGCCTGGATCGCGAACGCGATCGCCAGCTGCGGGTAGTCGCGGCGCACGAGGTCGGGGCCGAGGTCGATCTCGAGCGAGCGCAGTTGCAGCAGCACCGGCAGCGGTTCCGCGCGACAACCGTAGACCGACGCGCGCCGCAGCGGGTCGCCGTCGATCCACTGCAGGAAGTCGGCGGGCAGCGCGATGCCCTTCTCGGTGCAGGCGGCCAGCGTGCGCGTGCGCGCCGCTTCGACATGGGCGGCGATGCGGGCGTTCCAATCGGCGGGCGTCGGCGGCGCGAGCGGCGTCTGGCTGGCGACGAACGGCGTCGCGGTGGTCAGGGCGAGAACGAAGAGCGCGCGAGCGCGGCGAGTCGGCAGGAAGGACATCGAGGTGGGGGTTCCGGTCACAGTACGCGGATCAACAGGCCATTCGTCGCGGTGAAGCCCTGCGGTCCACCGACGTCGAGCGCGAACGCCTGCGTCGTGAACTGCACGCCGTTGGCGCCCACCGGCAGCGGGAACACGAACCCGCCGGCGCCGATGCTGTCGAACGGCACCGCGACGGTCACGAGCAGCGAGCCGAGCAGGAAGTTGCAGCCGAGCACCGGGATGGACGCCTGGCCGAGGCCGAAGCCGAGCACGGCGATCGAACCCGGCTGGCCGTTGGTGATCGCGAAGTTGGCGCTGGTGCCGGCGAGCGGGCAGTCGTCGAGAGCGTCGAGCACGGGCGCGCCGAGCGGGCCGGCGCAGCCGGAGCCGAAGGCGCCGTTGCAGCCGACGGTCACGCATGGGCTGGCGACGCCGCTGTTGTTGCCGTGCACCATTTTGACCGTGACGCCAGGGCCAAAACCCGCGAGGAACGCGGTCGGCGGCACCGTCACGCTGACGAAGCTGCCCGACGTGCAGAAGATGTTCGCGGCGTGCGTCAGCGAGCCGTTCTGCGTGCAGGAGGCATTGCTGAAACGCATGTGCGCGCAGGTCGCGAAGTTCTTCGAGTAGACGACGGTGACGTCGTTGTTCGCGAGCACCGTGACGCTGTGCAGCGTGACGACGTCCTGGGCGGAAAGGGTGCCGGCAAGGAATGCGAGGCCGGCGAGGATGCGTGCGTTCATCGGGGTGCGAGGGGCCGTGGGGCCGCGCAGTCTATGGCGCGAGCACGCTCCGCGGCAGTGCCGGCGCGGACGACACCGTCTTCGCGCCGCTTCGCAGTCAGCACGCGCAGGCCCCAGGTTTGCAGCTGGGTGGCATCCGCGTTTGGCGGAGTTGATCCGGCAGTTCGCCGAAGCGTGCATCTGCAGCCCGCCTCGGTCATCCTCCGCTCCGTGGACCAGCCCGGCCCCGAGACCTTCGCCGAGAACGCCCGCGCGGCCCTGCGTGACACCACCCTGACCGGGGCCTTGCGCCGCGCCACCGACACCTTCGCCGAACGGCGGGCCGGGGCGATCGGCCAGGTGCCCGAGTGGGAAGCGCTGCGCACGCAGGCCGCGGCGATCAAGGCGCACACGCTGGCGCGCCTCGACCACTACCTCGAACAGTTCGCCACCAACGCCGAGCGGGCGGGCGTCGTCGTGCATTGGGCCACCGACGCGGCCGAAGCGTGTGCGATCGTGCGCCGCCTCGCTGCCGATCGCGGCGCCAGGCGCCTGGTGAAATCGAAGAGCATGGCGACGGAGGAGATCCACCTGAACGCCGCGCTGGCCAAGGATGGCGCCGAGCCGGTCGAGACCGATCTCGGCGAGTGGATCATCCAGCTCGCCGGCGAAACCCCGTCGCACATCATCGTGCCGGCGATCCACAAGACGAAGGAGGCGATCGGCGAGCTGTTCGTCGACAAGCTCGGCATCCCGCCGAGCAGCGAGCCCGCCGTGCTCGCCGAACACGCGCGCCAACGCCTGCGCGCCCACTTCGCCGATGCCGACATGGGCATCAGTGGCGTCAACTTCGGCATCGCCGCGACCGGCACCATCCTGATCCTCGAGAACGAAGGCAACGCGCGCATGACGACGACCCTGCCGCGCGTGCACGTCGCGGTGATGGGCATCGAGAAGGTGATCCCGCGCTTCGCCGACCTCGACGTGTTCCTGAAGTTGCTGCCGCGTTCGGGCACCGGCCAACACATCACGACCTACCAGAGCCTGTTGACCGGGCCCGATCCGCGGGGCCAGGGGCCGAGTGAGATGCACATCGTGCTGCTCGACAACGGCCGTTCGCGCATCGCCGCCGATGAAGTGATGCGGCAGACGCTGGCGTGCATCCGCTGCGGGGCTTGCCTGAATGCGTGCCCGGTCTACCAGTCGATCGGCGGCCACGCCTACGGCTCGGTCTATCCCGGCCCGATCGGCGCGATCCTGACGCCGCAACTCTCCGGCATGCACTCGGCCGGCACGCTGCCGTTCGCGTCGAGTTTGTGCGGGGCGTGCAAGGACGTGTGTCCGGTCAAGATCGACATCCCGTCGCTGTTGCTCGAACTGCGGCAGCGCGCGGTCGAAGGCACGCCGGGGCACCCGGCGACGCGCGGCGGTTTCGTCGATCGGATGGTGTGGCGGCTGTGGGCGTTCTGCATGCGCGGTCCGCGGCGGTTCCGCGTCGCGATGGCGCTGGCCCGGCTCGGCGAGAAGTTGCCGTTGCTGGGGCGGCTGGCTGGGCCGATGCGGGCGTGGGCGAGCACGCGCGAGTTGCCGAAGCTGGCGCAGCGTTCGTTCCGGTCGACCTGGCGAGGAGGCACGTCGTGACGGCGCGCGAACGCATGCTCGCCGGGTTGCGCGCTGGCTTGCGCGGCACCACGGTGCCGGCGTTGCCGGCAGTCAGCGTGTCGGCGCCGATCGCGGTAGCAGCCCGGGCGGACCGGTTCGCCGCGGTGTTGACGAAGATCGGTGGTCGCGTCGATCGCGTGCGCGGTCTCGCCGCTGCCGGCGCGCGCGTGCGCGAACTGCTCGTCGCGGCGGGGGCGAAGCGCGTGGCGCTCAGCGACGCGCCGGAACTGGTCACGTTCGCCAACGCGT
>SXPB01000320.1 GCA_005776475.1 Planctomycetia bacterium | reverse complement strand
GCTCCTTGCAGGTGCCGCTGTCGCCGGTGACCAGCACCGGGTCCTCGGCCTCGATGTACTTGTCGAGCAGCGCGAACACCGAACGCATCGCGCGGCCGGCGCCGACGATCTGCTTGTAGTCGTACTTGCTGCGCTGGGCGAGCGCCTGCGCGCTGATCTCCTCGCGGATCTGCGTCAGCTCGCTCGTCTTCTCCTGCAGCTGTCCCTTCAGCGCCGCATTGAGCTGGTCGACGCGATCGAGGGCGGCCTGCAGTTCGACCTGCTTGCTGCGCAACTGCTCGACGTTGCGGGCGGTGTGGATCGCGGTGCCGGCGTGGTCGGCGAGCGACAGCATCAGCGCCTTCTCGCGTTCCTGGAACACCTGCTGTTGCAGCCGATTGTCGACGTAGAGCACGCCGCCGATCTCGTTCTGCACGCGGATCGGAATGCACAGCACCGACCGCAGGCGCAGGTCGGCGACCGACTGCAGGTCGCGGAAGCGATCGTCCTCCTGCGCATTCGTCGTCAACTCGGGCACGCCGGTCGACATCACGCGGTTGGCGATCGTGCGCGAGATCTTGAACTCCGGCGACAGCACTTCTTCCTGCGCGAAGTTGCGCGCCACCTCGACCGAGTGGTCACCGGTGCGCCCAAGGATCAGGAAGCCGCGCTCGGCGCCGCACATCGAAATCGCCGCATCGACGATCTGCGTCAGCAGGCGGGTCAGGTCGAGCTCTTCGTTCAGCGCGCGCGCGATCTGCAGGAAGGTGACGAGGTCCTGGCTGCCGCGCGGATGGTCGCCGGGACGGGTTTCCTCGACCGAGCCGTTCTCGGCGGCCGGCAGGCCCAGCGTGATCTCGTAGTTGCCGACGGCGAACGTCTCGCCGACCTTCAGCTCGGCGCGCAGCACCGGGCGGCCGCGCAGCTTGGCCGGGTTCTGGGCGCCGGCATCAGCGAGCACGAACAGGCCTTCCTGGCGCTCGACCCGGCAGTGGACGCGGGAGATCAACCGATCGGGCAGGAACAGGTCGCACTCACGCGAGCGGCCAACGGTTACGACGGCCTGGTGGAATGCGTGCGTCTCGGCTTTGCCGTCGCGGTTGACAACCAGCAGGAAGGGACCGTTGGTCATGGGAGGAGGTGAAGCGGATAGCCCGGACGACCGCCGCTGTAACCATGGTCCAGGCCCCGATCCATGGGCATGCTACCCCACCGTGCCGTCGCCGCGACCGAGCAGTTCGTCGACCGCGGCCACCACTTCGTCGACGGTGATGTCGCGCATGCAGCGATGGTGCCCGAGCGGGCAGATCTTGCGTTGGCAAGGCGAACACGGCAGGTCCTTGCGGATCACCACGGTGCGCTCGAGGCAGTAGTTCGTGTAGTTCGGGTCGTTCGGCCCGATCAAGCAGACCACGGGCCGATCGAACGCCACGGCGAGATGCCGCGGCCCGGTGTCCCCGGTCACCATCACGGCGCCGCGCCGCACCAGCGCCTTCAGCTTGTCCAGCGGGAGCACCGGCTGGCTCAGGGCGATGGCACCGCCTTCCTTGGCGATGCGTTCGCCGAGTTCGACTTCGGCCGGCCCCACCAGCACCAGGGCCCGCATGCCACGGCGCTCCTGGAAGTGGCGCGCGACCGCGGCGAACCGTTCCGGCAACCACAGCTTGCTCGAACCGAAGTTGGCACCGACGACCAGCAACAGGAGCCTGGTGCCAGGGGCGATCCCGAGGGAACGCAGGTGCTGTTCGACCCACGCGTCGTCGCCGTCGGCGACGGCGAGTTCGGGGTGCACGGCGGCCCCGGGCAACGCCAGGACGTCGAGCAGGTCGCGGTAGTACAGCGGCATCGGCATGGGCCACCGCCGCGGCCCTTCGCGCTTCTGCCAGAACCGCCGCCGAACCTGGGCCTTGATGCCGTGGTTCATCAGGAAGGGGCGGCCTTGCTGGTAGCCGAGTCGCACCGGCACGCGGGCGAGGAACGGCACGAGCCCGGTCGCCAGCGAGTTCGGCAACACGATCGCCAGGTCGTAGTCGGCCGCTGCCATCGTCCGCACGCTGCGAACGAAGTCGCGAATCCCCTTGGCCTTCGGCGTCTCGACGACGGCGTCGAACCAATTCGTGCCGGCCGCCAAGGGCCGCAGGTACGGCCGCATTCCCACGGTGATGTGTGCTTCGGGAAAGGCCGCACGGATCCGCGCGAAGGTGGCCGTCGCCATCACGAAGTCACCGAGCCAATTCGGCGCGCGCACCCAGATGCGGCGGATGCGGGATGGATCGAAGGTACGCGGCATGCGGCGAACCGGCCCATCTTGCGCGCCCCGCGCACACATCGCAACGCCGCGTCGCCGCATCCAAGCCGCTGACCCTGCTCGCGCATCCCGCCGCCGGGCCCGGCCGACGCTGGCGGGGCACAGGCCTCGTGCTATCGTCTCTCGCCCTACCTCGCTCCCACCCTGCGCCCGCTGGCGCCACCACCAACATGGCATCGCAAGCCACCATCGATCGTCTCTGTGCCGAGTTCGACAGTCCTCCCGACCACATCATCGCCGCCATCGCGGCGTTCGAGGACCACGCGACTCCCGAGTTCCTCGCCCGCTACCGCCGCCACGCGGTCGGCAACCTGCATGAGGACCGGTTGGCGGCGATCGCCGATCGCCTGCACACCCTGACCGAGATCGAGCAGCGCAAGCAGTCGATCCTGCAGCAGGCGGAAGAACGCGGCAAGAAGACGCCCGAGCTGGAGGCCATCGTCGCCGACTCGGTGGACCAGGACCTGATCGACGACCTCTACCAATCGATGCGACCGCGCCGCCGCGGCATCGCCATGCAGATGGAAGAGAAGGGCCTGCTGCCGCTCGCGATGGCGATCCAGCACCGCCAGCTCGGCGACCAGTCCCTGCAGGAACTGGCCAACACGTACATCGACGCCAACAAGGGCCTCGGCACGCCGGAACTCGTACTCGAAGGTGCGCTGCTGATCCTCGCCGACCGGATCATGCACGATCCGACCACGCGCGCCCGCTTCCGCAGCGAACTGCGCAGCGGCATCCTGCGCGCGCGCGCCGTCAACCCGGACGACGCCGGCAAGGAGCAGAGTCCGTCGGCGCGCTACAAGGACCTGTTCGACTTCGCCGAGCCGATCAACCGCATCCCCGCCAACCGCATGCTGGCGCTGCGTCGCGCCGAACGCGAAGGCATCCTGTCGTTGGTGCTGACGCTGCCCGAAGGCCGGCACCGTGAACTGCTGGGCGAACTGCACGCCAAGGACATGGCAGCGGATGCGCCGCTGGCCCCGTTCTACGAACTCGTCTTCGACCACGCCGCCGCCCAGCTGCAGGAGTGGTGTGGCAAGGACGTGCGCCGTCGCCTGAAGGAGAAGGCCGACCGCGAATCCGTCCGCACCTATGCGCGCAACCTGCGCAGCCAGTTGCTGGCGCCGCCGCTCGGCAGCAAGAAGGTGTTGGCGCTGCGCACCAGCAGCAAGGCTGTGTGGGCCGTGCTGCTCGGGGAAGATGGCTCGGTCGCCCAGCACAAGACGCTGCCGGTCGAGAACGACGAACAGAAGCAGGGTGCGTTGACGTTCCTTGCCGAGTTGATCAAGACCGAACAACCCGCCGCGATCGCGCTGCCGCACGGCCGTCGCCAGGCCGGCGGCGAACGGTTGGTCGCCGACCTCCGCCAGACGCTCGGCGAAACGCCGCTGCCGATGGTCGTGCCGGTCGACGAAGCCGCCTCGACGATCTTCGCCACCAGCACCGCGGGCAAGAAGGCGATCCCCGGCGTCGAAGTCGGGGTGCGCACCGCGATCTCGCTCGGCCGCCGCCTGCAGGATCCGCTGCTCGAACTGGCCCGCATGGATGTGCGCACGCTCGGCCTCGGGCAAACGCTCGACGACGTGCACCAGGGCATGCTGCAGCGTGAGCTCAGCAGCGTGACCGGCTCGTGCCTGGCGCAGATCGGCTGCGACCTCAACACGGTGACCCAGGACCTGCTCGAGCAGTTGCCGGGCCTCGACCCCGACAAGGCGAAGGCGATCCTCGACCACCGCCGCAAGATCGGCGGCTTCCCGTCGCGGGCGGCCCTCGCCGAAGTCGAAGGCCTGTCGCCGGCAACCGTGCGCAACATCGCAGGCTTCCTGCGCGTGGTCGGCGGCAGCGAACCGCTCGACAGCACTTCGCTCCACCCCGAGGACTACAGCATCGCGATGGCGGCGGCGCAGAAGCGCGGCACCGGCCCGCTCGAGCTGCTGGGCCAAGGCCTGCGCGACATTCCGGCCGACGAACTGACCGGGCCGGACTGCTCGCGCGCGCGCGTGATCGGTGTGCTGCAGCAGATGCAGCGCGGCAAGGACGATGGGCGCGGCGAACTGGTGGCGACCAACAACGTCGGCGTCACTTCGCTCGCCGACCTGCATGCGGACCGCGAGCTGCGTGGCCGCGTCGCCAGCCTGACCGAGTTCGGCGCCTTCGTCGATCTCGGCATCGGCCAGGACGGCCTCGTCCACATTTCGCAGATCCCCGGCCACCGCATCCGCGATCCGCAGCAGATGCTGCGCGTCGGCGAAGTCGTGCAGGTCTGGGTCATCAAGGTCGACCAGCAGAACCAGAAGATCGCGCTGACGATGTTCCAGCCGCGCCACCTGCAAGAAGGCCGGCAGCCGACGATCGGCGAACGCATGGACCAGCAGCAGGGCCGACGCCGTCCGCGCGGCGAGCGGACCGAAGGTGGTCCCGGTGGCCCGGGTGGTCCTGGAGGACCGGGTGGACCGGGTCGTTCGGGCGGACCGCGGGAAGGTCACGGCCGCGGCGCGCCGCGGGAAGCCCAGCGCACGGGCGTCGGCAGGTTCGCCGGCGCGGGTCGCGTCGGCAAGCGCCAACCCCCCGGTGAGCCGGGACGGGATTCCGATCGGTCGATCTTCGGCGGCGAAGGAGGTCGCGGCGGTTCGCGTGATCGCGACGACCGGGGCGATCGCCGCGGCCGCGGCGGCGGCGGCGAACAGCGCGTCTATACCATCGAGCCGGCCCGCGAGGCAGCCGAGACGCGCACGCACAAGGGCGAGTTCACTTCGCTCGCGAATCTGCGCGCGTTGCTCGGCGCCACGAAGAAGCCCAACCCGCCGGCCGAACCGCCGGCCGGCGATGCAGGCGGCGACGCCCCGTCGTCGTCGTGACCGAGATCCACGTCGTCGATCGGAGTTCGTTCTTCGGCGGCAACTGGCCGCAGGGGTTCGCGCCCCTGTCCGGCGATTCGGCGCGCACGTTCCTCAGCGAGGCGTTCGCGCGCGGACACTTCCGCGATCGCCCAACGGCGGAGATGACCCCGGCCTGGAAGCAGTGGATCCCCTATTGCGTGCTGCGCTGCGGGCGCCGCGGGCCCCAGGGCGTCGAAGGGCGGGGCGTCCTCACCGTGCGGCGCACGCGCGGCCAGAGCGAAGCGCGCCTGCACGGCGCGTGGTCGATCGGACTCGGAGGCCACATCGAACCCGAGGATGGCGCCGGCAACCCCGTCGATGCCGCCGGGTTCTTCGAACAGGCGTTGCGCCGGGAACTGAGTGAAGAACTCGACTTGCGTCGGGTGCAGCTGCCGGCACCGACGTTCCTGGGCCTGCTGAACGACGACAGCACCGAAGTCGGGCGCGTGCACGCCGGCCTCGTCTACGCGGTCGACCTCGACCTGCCCTGCGAGCAGGCCCGCGAACTGGTCAGAATCGGTGAAATCTCGAAGATGCACGGGGGGTTTACCCACCTTGTCGAGTTCGCCGAACTGTGGCAGAATCCTGCTTCGTTCGAAACTTGGTCGCAGATGCTGGTGCGCGCTGGAATCGTCGGTCCCATCGACGGTTGGCGACGCCAGACCCTCGGCGGCCAGGGCGGGTGATTCGACTCGGCGTGGTCAGCGCCGACACCCGAACTCGGACTTTCACGCTGCCAACCCCCCAAGTCGCCTGAACCAGGCCAGCCAAACCGAGATGTTTGCGCTGCGCAGGAGACCCTACGATGTCCGACCGCAATTCCAATTCCACGCGACTCACGCGCGACGAAGTCTACGACCTGCTGATGAACGCCCGCCAGGCGGACTGGGTCGAACTCTCCCTCGAGGACGGCCGCTCGCTTTCGGGCGCGATCATCTTCAACGAGTTCAAGGGCACCGGCCGCTTGATCAACGTCGACGAGGAATTCAGCTACGACTTCAACGTCGACCAAGTGCTCGACGTCAAGCTGTGATGTGACGGCCTGGCCATCGGCCAGGCCTGGCGGTTGCCAGTGCTGCCCACCTGCAAGGTTCGTGGCGCCTGAGCCTCATCCGGCCCGCCTTCGCGAGCATTCCTTTCGTGCCGCTCGCGAACAGCCGTAGCCCGCGCTGCGCAGAACCAGGCGAGCTCGATCCTCGCGAAAGTTCCCGGTGAAGGGTGCGTCGATTCCGCTACCGACGTGGCGCGACCGGACGCGGCGGGAACCGGGAACAGCGGCCGGAGCAACGGCGCCCAGGAAACCGTTCCGGAGAAGCCGTCGGCAGAGAAACAGATGCCGCCGGTGTTGCCACCGGCGGCACCTTGAAGCTCCGAAAACCTGGCCCGTACGCGGCAAGGAGCAGCCATCAGTCGTTCCGCCAACCAGCACCGCGCGGCACCCGAAAGCACCAGGACCAAGCGACCAGAGGTGACCTGCCCAGCTGCCTAGGCCGGGCAGGTCGTGCCGTCGGTCCCTCCCTTGGCGACCGCCCAACACCGCGGGGAAACTACGCACCGCATCGGCCGGTGCCAAGGACTTTTTGACGATCACCACCATGCGTGTCCCGGCTACCCACCCGGCACCACAAGATGTCGTGGCGTCACAAGGCCGTCGGCTCTTCGAGGGGCAACGCCACGCGGAACGTCGTGCCGCGACCGACTTCACTGTCGACCTCGATGCGCCCGCGGTGGCGCTCGACGATCCCGTGGCT
Source organism: Planctomycetia bacterium (assembly GCA_005776475.1). Classification (GTDB taxonomy): domain Bacteria; phylum Planctomycetota; class UBA1135; order UBA1135; family UBA2386; genus UBA2386. The sequence goes on along the minus strand of SXPB01000320.1, from coordinate 64 downwards.
GATCGCGAGGCCAAGCCCTGTCCCCTTGTCGACGTCCTTGGTCGTGAAGAACGGGTCGAAGATC
>SXPB01000319.1 GCA_005776475.1 Planctomycetia bacterium | reverse complement strand
CGTTGCCCGGCCAGTCGTACTGCACGAGCGCCACCAGCGCATCGCGGTCGATCGACTCGACGTCCTTGCCGTGCAGCTTGCGGAAGTGCTGCAGGAAGTGCTCGATCAGCAGCTTGATGTCGGAACGGCGCTCGCGCAACGGCGGCAGGTCGATGGTGACGACCTTGAGCCGGAAGAACAGATCCTGGCGGAAGGTCCCGTCCTTCACCTTCTGCAGCAGGTCGGCGTTGGTGGCGGCCAACACGCGCACATCGACCGGTCGCGTACGGTTGTCGCCGAGCCGGGTCACCGCGCGCTCCTCGAGCACGCGCAGCAGCTTCACCTGGGTCGACGGCGGCATCTCGCCGACTTCGTCGAGCAACAGCGTGCCCCCCGCGGCGTATTCGAACTTGCCTTCGCGATCGGCAACGGCACCGGTGTAGGCGCCCTTCACGTGGCCGAACAACTCGCTCTCGATCGTGCCTTCCGACATGCCGCCGCAGTTGATCGCGACGAACGGTCGTTTGGCGCGCGGCGACAGCACGTGGATCGCGCGCGCCACCATGTCCTTGCCGGTGCCGGAGGGGCCGAGGATCAGCACGGACGCGGCGGTACTGGCGATCTGGCGCACCAGGCTCAGCACGCGCTGCATCTTGGGGTCCTGCCCGACGATGCCTTCGATGCCGCTCTGCCGCTCGAGCTGGCCGCGCAGGTCGTCGTAGGCGACGTCCTTCTGGTGGTCCTCCAGCGACTTCTTGACCTTGGCGCGCAGGTCGCCGAGGTCGACTGGCTTCTCGACGTAGTACGTGGCGCCCTTCTCCATCGCCTGCACGGCGATCTCGCGGCCGCCGTGACCGGTCAGCATCACGACGCGGCAGTTGGGGTAGTTCTTCTTCGCCGCCGCGAGCACCGCGAAGCCGTCCACGCCCTTCATCACGAGGTCGGTCACGACCACGGCGAAGCGGCGTTCGGCCAGCATCGCGACCGCTTCGGCGCCGCCGACCGCTGTCGTGATCTCCACCGGCAACGCTTCGAGCGCCTCGACCAGCGAATCGCGCAACGCGTCGTCGTCGTCGACGACCAGGATGGGATCGGTCCTCATGGCACAGACTCTCCGTCGCTGCCCGCGCTCTTCAATGGCAGGCGCAGCGTGAATTGCGTGCCCTTGCCGACTTCGGATTCCATCGTCAACACGCCCCCGTGTTCGTCGGCGACGCGGCGCACCGTCGGCAGACCGAGTCCGGTGCCGGCTTTCTTGGTGCTGAAGTAGGGATCGAAGACCTGGCCCTGCAGTTCCTTCGGAATGCCGGCACCGGTGTCGACAACACGCACCACGGCGAAGGCGCCGTCCCGCTGCGTCGACACCAGGATCTCGCCGCCCGCCGGCGTCGCGTCCTTCGCGTTGCGCAGCAGGTTGCCGAACGCCGCCTGCAGATGGTCCCAGTCGCCCGGCACCGGGCCGAGGTTGGGGCTCGGATAGAACTTCAGCGACAGGCCGTGCTCGCGCATCTCCGGCTCGTGGAACTCCACCATCGTCGCCAACCGCGCATTGAGGTCGATCGGGGCGAACTTCGGTTCGGGCGCGCGCGCGAAACCCAGGAACTCCTCGAGGATCTTCTGCAGCCGGCGCACTTCGCCTTCCACGGTGGACAGGCGCTTCTGCGTGCGCTTGTCGCGCGACGTCTCGGGTTCGCGGAAATCCTCGAGCACGAGCTGCAGATTGAGGCCGATCGTGCTGAGTGGATTGCGCACTTCGTGGGCGAAGCCCGCGAGCAACGTGCCCAGGCGGGCGAGGCGTTGCATGCGGATCTTGGCCAGGCGTTCTTCGCGAACCGGCGTGGACATCGGGCTGCTCGACGATAGAGCCGGAGCGGTTCGATTGCTCGCCTGCAGCCGCGGTTTCGCCCCCGCGATCCGGTATCGTCGCACCATGGCCTGCGTGGTCCACGCACTCAAAACGACCGACCGTTCGCGTCTCGTTGAACTCATGGTGGCGGCGCTGCGCGCCGGCGAACTGGTGGTGCTGCCGACCGAGACCGTCTACGGGCTCGCGATGCTGCCGAGCCATCCGACCGCCGGCGACCGCGGCCGCGCGATGAAGGGCCGTGGCGACGTGCTGCCGTACACCTGGCATCTGGCGCGCGCCCAGGACGCCGAACGTCTCGTGCCGCTGGTGCCGGCCGAGGTGCGGCGACTGGTCGATCGCTACTGGCCGGGGCCGTTGACGGTGATCCTGCCGGACGGCAAGGGCGGCTCGCACGGCCTGCGCGTCCCCGCCCACGACTTCACCCGCGAAGTGATCGCGGCCTGCGGCGAACCGCTGTGGATGACCAGCGTCAATCGGCACGGCGAGCCCCCGCTGGGCACGGCAACAGCGATCGCGCAGACGTTCGCCAACGAGATCGCCATCGTCGTCGACGACGGCCCTTCGCCGCTCGGCATCGCCTCGACCATCGTGCGCCAGACCGGGCCGCGCCTCGAAGTGTTGCGCGAAGGCATCCTGACCGCCGAGGAGGTGCTGCACACCGCGGCGCGCCTCGTGCTCTTCGTCTGCACCGGCAACACCTGCCGTTCGCCGCTCGCGGCAGCCTGGGCGCGCGAACTCGTCGGCAAGGCGCTCGGCGTGCCACCCGGCGACGTGCTGGCGCACGGACTCCAGTTCGCGAGTGCCGGCACGGCGACGATGGATGGCATGCCGGCCAGCGACGGCAGCCTGGCGGTCGGCGCCGAATGCGGGTTGCTGCTGGATCGCCACCAGAGCCAGGCCGTCACCGCCGAACTGCTGGCCCGCAGTTCGTTCGTCTATTGCCTGGCGCAAAGCCATCGCCGCGCCCTGCTCGCCGAGTTCCCCGAAGTCGCTGCGAAGGTGCAGCTGCTGCGACTCGACGGTCTCGACATCGCCGATCCGTACGGGCGCGATCTGAACGTCTACCGTCGCACCCGCGACGAGATCCGCACCATGGTGCAGAGTCGCTTGCGCGACTGGCTGCCGTAGTCCAGCGGCCGCCGGGTCTCAGTCGCCCTCGCCCTTGCCCGGCACGAGGCCGCGCAGCACGCGCAGCAAGCGCAGGAAGCGGCGCTTCTCGAGCACCGGGTGGCCCATGTAGTCGCCGCCCTCCGGCAGGTCCTTCAGCACGATCGTGCCGCCGCCGAGCCGGACGTCGGCGGCGAGATTGATGTGGCCGCCGATGCCGACGTTGCCGGCGAACACGGCGCGATCGCCGATCGTCGTCGAGCCGGCGATCATCACGCCCGCCGCCATCACGCAATCCGCGCCGATCGTGCAGTTGTGCGCGACGTGGCAGAGGTTGTCGATCTTGGTGCGTGGGCCGATGCGGGTGACGCCGAGCGTGCCGCGGTCGATCGCGGTGCCCGCCCCCAGTTCGACATCGTCGTCGAGCACCACGATGCCGAGCTGCGGCACCTTCAGCCACGTCGTGCCTTCGCGCGCGTAGCCGAAGCCATCGCTGCCGACCACGGCATTCGCGTGCAGGATCACGCGGTTGCCGAGTTGGGACTGCGGATAGATCGTCGCATTGGGATGGAAGAAGCAGTCGCGGCCGATCGTGCAGCCGTCGCCGATGACGACGCCGGGGGAGATCACGGTGCCGGCCCCGATGCGGCACTTGCCCACCACGGCGCGCGGTCCGACCACCACCGGCGGTTCGAGCTGGGCCGCCGGATCGACGACCGCACTCGGATGGATCGAATGGGTCTTGGCGAGCGGCACCGGATGGAAGTGGTTCGCGACCTTCGCATACGCGACGTCGACATCGTCGACGACGATCTGCGCCGCCGACGTGGCGAGCTCGCTCTCGGCGAGCAATGCCCCCGCCCGGGTGGCCTTGGCGGCGCCGGCGTAGCGCGCATCGCGCACGAAGCCGATACGGTCGGGGCCCGCGGTGCGCAGGTCGCCGAGTCCGATGATGGTGCGCGTCGCGTCGCCGATCAGGCGTCCGCCGACCAACTGTGCCAGGGCTCCGACCGTGAGGTCCGTCATGGCGCGCGATTATGCAGCGCGCGCAACCGTTCCGCCGCCTCGTGACGTCGGGATTGCGGCCATTCCGGATCGAACGGGATGCGCTCGCCCACGACCTGGCGCAGCGATTCGCCGGCGACGGTTCGCACCAGCACGGCTTCGTCTTCGAGCAAAGTCGCCAAGGTGTCGTGCGAACGGGCATCGCGGCGCGAACCGAGCGCGCGCGCCAGCAACCGACGGTCTTCGACCGCACGCCGCAGCAACAACGCCAGCGCCGGCGGCATCGCCAGATCCCCGCGCCAGATCGCCAGCAGTTCCTTCTCGCCGTGCCGCCCCGCCACGGCGATGCTCGCTTCCTGCAACACGAACGGATCGGCGAGCTCGCGCAGCGCCTGCTGCGCCGCCGGCTCGAGCGGGGCCTGCGCCAACGCCGCAACCAGAGCTCGCGCGCAGGCCGTCGGAAAACGGGCCCGCAACGCAATCGCCAGCGGCGAGTCCTCCGTGCACGCGGCCAGGAGCTGCGCCCCCACCGGCAGCATCGCCAGGTCTTCGAGGTCCCCCGCCGGCTGCAACGGCACGCGCAGCGTGCGGCACACCTCGGGCACGTGGTGGAAGAAGGTCGGATCGAGCGCGAAGGCGTTGCGGCTCGCGGCCGCCGGCTGCCGCAAGGCGACGCCATCGCGCCCCGGCAGACCGAGCGCAGCCTGCAGTTCGGGCAACGGCGCCCCGATGTGCAGGAACCGCGCCGCCAGATCGGCCGCCGTGGCGCGGCCTTCGGCATCGTCCGCGAGAGTGCGAAGGCGAGCCGCGGCGCTGCGCAGTTCGGCCTGCAGCGCCGACCAGCGCGCCAGCAGCGAGTCGGCCGCAAGGCCTGCCCCCATCGATGTGGACTCCGTCGCCGGCGCCGCCGCGCGCACCCAGGCATGCACCACGGCGAGCGCCGCGGCGCGGCCCGGTGCCGATGGCGACGCCGCGAACGGCGGTGCCACTTCGTGCAAGGTGCCTAGCATCGCGTGCTGCACATCGGCGAGCGAACCGAGATGGGCCCGGTGCGCCAACCAACGCGCATCGTCGGACCATTGCGCGAACGATGGCAGCTGCTGCCAGCGGATCGGCGCTGCGGCGCTGCACAACACGGCGGCGTTGCCGACCACGAACAGGCCGTTCCACGCGTGGGCGGCAGCGGCGGCACCGAACAACTGGTGCAGCGTTGCCGGCGCCACCCGATCGAGTGCGATCGCCTGCAGTACGAAACCTGGACCGCCGACGGCGCGCAGCTCGCGCTGCACATCCACGGCCAACGCCTCGTCGCCGGCGCGCACCGGCACCGGCAGCACCAGGCACTGGCGACTCGCGACCGGCAGCGCGCGCGCGGCCTCCGCGATGCCGGACCTTCGCCTGGGCAGCGGCACGACGTCGGCGTCGCGCGCCGCCACCGGACCTACCGCCGCAAACCGGTGCCGCAACGAATCGGCGCAGGCATGGCCATCGACGATTTCGACGACGTGCCGTTGCAGCCGGTGCAGGTCGCGCGCCACCTGGCCCGTGCCGACGCCCAGCAAGGTGACCCGGTCGCCGGGGTTCGCCAGCGCCTGCACCAGCACCGCGACCAGCGGCGCCTCGTCGCGCAGTGGTCCTGTCGCGTCGACGCACTCCCCGTGCGCTACGAGTTGCAGTTCCTGGCTGCGCCGCAGGTAATGCACGGCCGCCGGGCCATTGCGGGCGACGACGAGTTCGTGCCCGGCGTCCACCGGCGCATTGGGAGCGAAATGGCTGCCTGCCCAGAGCAGGGCCGCGGCCACGCAGGCCTGCCGCGGCATGCCGCGCACGACGGCGACGACCGGGAACATCGCCAGCGACCACATGCCGAGCGAGCAGGCGGGCGCCCATTCGCCGGTTCGCCAGAGCGACCATCCGAGCAGGGCGAAGGCCGCGACGACGAGCGGGGTGCGAAGCGGCGAGGGCCGCATCGACGCGGGAGCCACCGGATCCGCCGGCACGAACCCGACCAGCAGCAAGGCCGCCGCCGCCGCGAGACTCGCCACGACGGGGCCGTGGGCCAGGGACGCGGGGAGTTCGCCGAACACGCACACGAGAACACCCGCGGCACAACCGAGGACGAGACCGAGGTCCTGGCCCGTCCGGCGCGCGCCGCCGACGGCGATCGCCAACGTCGCTCCGAGTGCCATCGCCGCAATCGACCAAAGTGCCAACGGCGAGCCGCCGACCGCGGCAACCGCACCCGCCAGCGCCAGCGCGAGGGCGCCGGCCAGCCCAACCATCCCGTGCACGGGCGCGACCGGCCGCGACCGCGCCAGGGCCGTGACGAGGCCGCTCGCCGCAAGGCCAAGTCCGGCGACCGCGGCCCAGACCCACAGTCCGGCGGCACCGAACGGCCGCACGCGGTGCTGCAGTTCGCCGGCTGCGTGCACCAGGACGATTGCGCCGAACGCCACCGTCGCCGCCAGCAGCACGGGGCCGACTGCAGCCGACCCGCCGCCCGCCGGTGCAGTGGGCACGGGCGCGGTCTGGTCGGGGGCGATCATGGCAACGAGGATACCCGGCTCGGCCAGGCGGCAGGGGGCCCCTGCGACCGGCGGTGCGGGCGCACGGTGAGCTGGCATCGACGCCGCTTCGACACCGCACGCCGCGGCCTCCGTCGGTTCCCTTCCCATCGGTGCTTCCCCTCGTTCCTGGCTTCAGGCCTGGACCTGGGCCAACACGGCGCGGGCACTTTCCGGGTCGCTGCAGCGGACCAACCTGTCGCGGACGTCGGCACGCGACAGCAACTTGGCGATCTCGGCGAGGGTCTTGATGTGGGCCAGCTTCTTGGCGCGCGGGATCACCAGGCCGATCACGATCCGGGCGGGCGCGCCGTCGAGCGTCTCGAACGGGATCCCGGCGGGGTTGAGGCCCAGGATCGGCACCAATTCGTCGATGCCGTCGATCGCCGCGTGCGGGATGGCGATGCCGTGCTCCATCCCGGTCGTCATGCTGCGTTCGCGGGCGATCAGGGCTTGCTCGACCAGCGCCACCAGGCTCTGTGGGTAACGGCCGGCCCGGACCGGTACGCGGGCCAGGATCGACAAGGCCTCCCATTTGTCGGCGGCGCGCAGCGGGACCTCGACGAGGTCGTTGGTGATCAGATCGGAGAGCTTCATGCTCGAAAGCACGCGCGAGTCACCTCGACGAGTGTCGCGCAGATGCAACCGACGCCATGAGAACGGGGCAACACGAAAGTCGGAAACACGGACTCGATGCTTCCTTGCGTCATCGACCGGAAATAAAAACGTCGCCCACCCGGTCCCACGCGGGTCACTGATCTCTCGTCACCGGGAGACAGCCTGTCAACCAAGAGAACGATGGCCGAACACGCAACCCGCCGCGAACCCCGCGTCCCGACGTCGCCAATCCCGACCCGCCCTGGCAACGGCGCCTTGTTGCGCTGGGCCGTCCGCCTGGCGGCGCTGGGACTGCTCGCCGGGGGCCCTGCCCTGGCGCAGGTCCAAAACCAGCCCACTGCCGGTGGTCAGGACCAGCAGAAGCCGCGCATCGTCATCGACGAGGCCACCGACACCTTCGCCTTCTCGATGAACGAGAGCAACGGCATGGAGTTGACGGAGTTCATCAAGTGGGCCTCGGAGGTGACCGGCAAGCGCTTCACCTTCAGCACCAATGACCTGCAGGCGGCAGGCGTCGGCGGCAACTCGATCACCTTCCTCAACACGATGCGGTTGAAGCGCGAGAACTTCCAACGCGACTTCTACTCGTTCTTCCAGACGATGCTCTACATCAAGGGCTTCGCCGTCGTGCCGCGCGGTGCGGGCGACCTCGAGATCCTGGAGATCGTGTCGATGACCGGCCCGCGCGGCCGCGAAGTCACCAACGGCGCCGTCTACGTGATGCCGGACGAGTTGCCCCAGTACCGCAACCAGACCGGCGTGCCGATCCTGACCACGGTGCCGCTGAAGAACATCAACGCGACGATCGCGACGAACGCGTTGCGGCCGTTCTTCGCCAGCACGGGCGCACCGACCGGCGGCGGCACGCTGACGCTCGGCAACGTCGGCAACAACTCGGCGATGCTGCTGCAGGGCTTCGGCCCGCAGGTGTTCGCGGCCGTCGAGCTGCTCAAGCTGGTCGACATCCCGATCGAACAACCGAACCTCGTGGTGCAGGTGCAGGAACTCACCCACCAGGCGCCGGAAGAACTGGAACCGATCATCACCGAGGTGCTGGAGAGCCGCAGCCGCATCCGCCAGGCGGTGCTCGCCGAGAACGCCGGCCAGCCGGGCGCCGTCTCCGGCGGGTCAAGCCAGCCGCAGTTGAAGGTCGTCGTGCACAGCTCGCAGAAGGCGCTGGTGCTCAGCGGCACGCAAGAACAAGTGCGCGAAGCGCTCGAACTGATCGCCCGCCTCGACGTGCCCGGCCAGCCGATCGACGGCGCCGCCAGCGTCATCAACCTGAAGAACGTGCTCGCCGCCGACCTGCAGCAGACGCTGCAGAACTTCCTGCAGGAAGACAACAACGCCGAACGCCAGGCGCAGCAGCCGACCGGCGGGGCCGGTGGCGCCGCGCCGCGTCGCACCCGCAGCACCGTCATCAAGGCGCACGAAGAGAGCAACGCCCTGCTGGTCTCCGCCGCCGGCACCAAGTGGGCGCAGATCCAGGCGCTGATCGACAAGCTCGATCGCCGCCAACCGCAGGTGTTGATCGAAGCCGCGCTGGTCGAACTCACCACCGGTGACCTCGACCGCTTCGGCGCCGAACTCGGCCTGTTCGACCTGAAGGAGAGCGGCGACTTCACGCGCGGCTTCGGCTTCACGAGCTTCGGCCAGTCGGTGTTCGAGGACCAGGACGACGACGGCATCCCCGACACGCGCCTGCCCGACTTCGACAACCCGCTGCAGGGCATCACCGGCGGCATCATCAGCGGCGGCGACTTCGCGGTGCCGTTGCTGATCAACGCGCTGTCGACCGACGACCGCGCCAACATCCTGTCGCTGCCGAGCGTGCTGGTGAACAACAACGAGACCGCGGTGGTGAAGACCGAGGAGGAACGGCCTACGTTGCAGAGCAACGCCGGCACCTCGACCACGACGACGTCGTCGGGCCAACCGCGCAACGCCGGTATCTCGCTCGAGATCTCGCCGACGATCTCGCCGAACAACTACCTGCGCCTGAACGTGTCGCTCGAGGTGTCGCGCTTCGTCGGCGCCTTCGACCCGAACTCGGCGACCGGTGGCGGCATCGTGCTGCGCCGCACCATCAAGACCCAGGTCACGATGCCCAGCGACGCGACGATGATCCTCGGCGGCGTGATCGAGGACAGCGAGTCGCAGAGCGACGGCGGCATCCCGCTGCTGAAGGACATTCCGCTGCTCGGCATCTTCTTCGGCAAGAGCGAGTCGACGTCGAACAAGACCAACCTCTACTTCTTCGTCACGCCGACGATCCTCGACGAGGACGACTTCCAGGACCTCTACCAGATCAGTCTGGAACGCAAGCTGGAGGCCAAGGAGTACATCGGCGACCGCCGCCTGCGCATCCTCGACCGCAAGTGGAAGCTGCGTGACGACGACCAGGCGATGACCATGAAGGACACCGGCGCCACGATCGAGGACATCGACCAGCAGGGCGAGTTCGAGATGCCGACCTACCGGCGCTCGCGCGAGTTCGTGGCCCCGAACAAGAAGGGCCCCTCGGGTCCCGCCTCCCCCACCGGAGTCGATGGCAAATGACCGGCAGCTCCTCCGCGGGTGCATCGGGCAGTGGTGCGGCGAACGCACCGGTCGTGCCGAAGGATCGCGTGCGTGAGACCTTGCTGCGCAAGGCCGGGCTGACGCAGCCGCAGATCGACGACGCGCTGAAGGCCGAACGCGAGACCGGCCAGCAACTCGACCAGGTCCTGGTCAGCAAGAACATGCTGTCCGAGAGCAAGTGCATGGCGTTCTTCGCCGAACTGCTCGGACTCGAGTTCCGTCCGAGCCTCGAAGGCGTCGGCGTGCCAGGCGCCTTCATCCACCAGATCCCGGTGCAGTTCGCGCGCACGCACGGCCTCGTCGCGATCGAGGACACCGGCTCGCTGCTGCGGGTGGCGACGCACAAGCCGCTCGAAGTGCAACCGATGGACGACCTGGCGACGCTGCTCGGTCGCGAGATCGAAGCGGTGCTGGCCACGCGCGGCGAAGTCGCCAACCTGATCAACCGCGCCTACCGGCACAAGGCCGACGGCGTCGACGAAGCGCTGCAGGATGTCAAGGACACCGACATCGTCAGCATCGCCGAGAACATCCAGGAGTCGGAGGACCTGCTCGACGCCAACAAGGCGCCGGTCATCAAGCTGGTCAACATGCTGCTGTTCCAGGCGCTCAAGCTGCGCGCCTCGGACATCCACCTGCAGCCGTACGGCGATCGCCTGCAAGTGCGCATGCGCATCGACGGCGTGCTCTACGACATGGAGTCGGTGCCCAAACGCGCGCAGGAAGCGATCGTTTCGCGCGTCAAGGTCATGGGCAAGATGGACATCGCCGAGCGCCGCCTGCCGCAGGACGGCCGCGCGTCGATCCGCGTCGGCGACGGCGACGTCGACGTGCGCATCAGTTCGGTGCCGGTGGCCGGTGGCGAACGCATCGTCTTCCGCATCCTCGACAAGACGACGAAGATCTACTCGCTCGACCAGATCGGTCTCGAGCAGGAAGCCGAGCGCACGATCCGTCGCTACATCAACTACAGCCACGGCGTGATCTTCGTGACCGGCCCGACCGGCTCTGCTTCCCAGCCAGCGATGGCGCCTGAGCCCCGGCCTTCGCCGGGGAACG
>SXPB01000318.1 GCA_005776475.1 Planctomycetia bacterium | reverse complement strand
GACATCGGCACAAGTCCGCTCTACGCGATCAAGGAGTGCTTCAGCAGCGCACACGGCATGCCGGTGAACCCGGCGAACGTCGTCGGCGTGCTGTCCCTGGTCGTGTGGACGCTCGTCTGGATCGTCTGCGGCAAGTACATGCTGTTCGTCCTGCGCGCCGACAACCGCGGCGAGGGCGGTGTGCTGTCGATGCTGGCGCTGGCGATCGCCGGCGTGAAGCAGGCGAGCCGGCGCCGGGCCATGATGCTGTTGCTGGCTGTCTGTGGCGCGGCGTTGCTGTACGGCGACGGGATCATCACGCCGTGCATCACCGTGATGGGTGCCCTGGAAGGGTTGGATGTGCGGACGCCGCACCTGAAGCCGTACATCGTTCCCGTGGCCGTGCTGTTGTTGCTGCTGCTGTTCCTGTCGCAGCGCGCCGGCAGCGGCAGGCTCGGTTGGATCACCGGACCGATCATGCTGGTGTGGTTCTTCGCCATCGCGGTGCTGGGCGTGCGCGGGATCCTGCTCGATCCGAGTGTGCTGCAGGCGTTGCTGCCCTGGCATGCGATCGGCTTCCTGCTCGACCACGGGTGGACATCGCTCGTGGTGATGAGCAGCGTCTGCCTCGTCGTCACCGGCGCCGAATCGATCTACGCGGACCTCGGCCACTTCGGTCGTCGCCCGATCCAGTGGGCCTGGTTTGGCGTCGCCTGCCCAGCACTGCTGCTCAACTACCTGGGGCAGGGCGGGCTGTTGCTGCACAACCCGGCGTTGCACAAACACCCGTTCTTCGAACTGGCGCCCGGGTTCTCGATCTATCCGCTGCTGGTGTTGTCGGTGGTGGCGTCGTTGATCGCGTCGCAGGCGCTCATCAGCGGCATCTTTTCGATCACCATGCAGGCGATCCAGCTCGGCTTCCTGCCGCGCCTCGAGATCAAGCACACTTCGGAGAACGAACGCGGACAGATCTACGTGCCGCACGTGAACTGGATCCTGATGACGGCGTGCGTGCTCACCTGCGTGGGCTTCGGCTCGGCGACGGCGTTGGCGTCGGCCTACGGCCTCGCGGTGACGCTGACGATGTTGATCACGACGGCGATGTTCTACTTCGTCGCCCGGCGCGTGTTCGGCTGGTCGATGTGGCGTGCCCTGCTGACGGTCGCGGCCTTCGGCATCGTCGAGCTGGCGTTGTTCTTCGCCAATGCGCTGAAGATCGCGCATGGCGGCTGGTTCCCGCTGCTCGTCGCCTTCGGCATCGTCGCGATCATGATGACGTGGCGCAAAGGCCGCGCTCTGCTCTACCAGAAGAACAACACCGCGATGCTGTCGATGGAGGCGTTCTTGCAGAGCATCCAGGAGCATCCGATCCATCGCGTGCCGGGCACCGCGGTGTACATGGCCGGCAACGCCAGCGGCACGCCGTTGGCACTGCTGCACAATCTGAAGCACAACACGGTGCTGCACGAGAACGTGCTGCTGGTGACGATCCAAGCCGTCGAAGATCCGCATGTGCCCCGCGAAGAGCGCATGCGGGTCGAGCACATGCCGAATGGATTCCACCGGCTGATCGCGCAGTACGGGTTCATGGAGCGCCCGCGCGTGATGGAGCTGCTCAAACTCTGGAAGCTCGAGAATTCCGAGTTCAAGATCACCGAGACCACCTTCTTCCTCAGCCGCGAGACGATCGTGCCCGCCAAGCGGCGGCAGATGTCGCTGTGGCGCACCGTCCTGTTCGCGTTCTTGCAGCGCAATGCGCAGCCCGCCACCGCGTTCTTCGGCTTGCCCGTCAACCGCGTGGTCGAACTCGGCATGCAGGTCGAGCTCTGAACGACATGGCGCTGAGCGTCGTGATCTTTGGAGCGGGACGCGTCGGCCAGGCGCTCGGCCAGCGGCTGCATGCCGCCGGCGTCGACCTGCTCGGCTACGTCGGGCGCGATCCGGCGCGCACGGCAGCGGCGATCGCGTGGGTCGGTGACGGCAAAGTGCCGGTCGTGCCCGCGCACACGCACGCGCAAGCCCACGTAGTGCTGTTCGCGGTGGGCGATGGCGACCTGCCCGCTGCCGTCCGCAGCGCCGCAGCACAACACGCGCCGCGGCCGTGCAGCCTGTGGCTGCACACGAGCGGACGCCACGGCCTCGAAGTGTTCGACGGGGTGCCGGGCATCCGGCGCGGCATCCTGCACCCCGCGGCGCCGTTCGCCGATGGCCGCAGCGCCAGCGCTTCGATCGCCGGCGCGCCGGCGGTCGTGGTCGGCGACACCAACGCACGGACTCTGCTGCAGGGTCTGTGCCGTCGGCTCGGCATGCAACCGGTGCTCGGCCAACCCGGCGACCGCACGCTCTACCACGCGGCGTGTGCGCTGGCGGCGAACGGGACGACGGCGTTGTGGGCCGCCGCGCAGGCGGCGATGTCGGCGTCGGGCGTGCTCGACGCGGCCGCGGCCGCCAAGGTGGTGGCGGCACTCGTCGCCGCCGCCGACCGCAGCTGCCAGGAACGTGGGCCGGCGGCAGCACTGTCCGGCCCGGTGCGGCGCGGTGACGCCGCCACGGTGCTGGCCCACGTGCAGGCGCTGCAGCAACACGCCCCGGCCTCGGCCGCCGCGTATCGGTCCTTGTCGGTGCTGGCGTTGGCCCTGGCGCAGCAGGCCGGGCTCGCTGCCGGCGACGTCGCCGCCCTCGCCCGCGCCCTCGGCGTCTCGCCGCCGACCTGAACGTTCGCGCGTTCCGCGATCTCGCGGGTTGCGATGGCGCCATCCGTGCGCGACGCTTGCCCGTGCCGTCATGGCCAGGATCATCGCCAGCGTGTTCGCCGAATCGCGCGAACAGGTCGTGCGCAAAGCCGCCGTTGCCGCGATGGCCGGCGCCGACTGGCTCGAATTGCGCCTCGACCGGTGGCCAGCCGGCCAGGACCTCGCCGCCACGATCGCCGCGGTGCGCCTGCCGGTGCTCGTCGCGTGCCGCCCCCCTGAGGAGGGCGGCCACTTCCGCGGCACGCACGGCGAACGGCGGGAACTGCTCAGCGCCGCGCTTGAGGCCGGGGCGCAAGGCATCGACGTCGAAGGTTCGGAAACGTGGATGCCGCCGGTGGGGCGCACGCGCATCAAGCTGCGCATCCGTTCGTTCCACAGCTTCACCGGCGTGCCGAAGGAGCTCGCCGAGATCCGCGACCGCCTGCACGCGCATCCCGGTTCGATCGCCAAGATCGTCGTCACCGCGCACGACCTCGCCGACGCCGCACCGGTGCTCGACCTGCTGCAGACAACCGACCAGGAAGCGCAGCCGACGATCGCGTTCGCGATGGGGCGAACCGCGTGGCCGACGCGCGTGCTGTCGGCGGTGCTGGGATCGCCCTTCGTCTACGGCCGCATCGACGACGGCACCGAAGCGACCGCACCGGGGCAGATGACGGTGGAACTGCTCGCCGGCCTCTACCGCGTGCACGAACTCGGGCCGACGACGTCGATCTACGGGTTGCTCGGCAATCCGGCGCTGCAGTCGGTGGGGCCGTGGTTGCACAACCGCGCCTTCCGCCGACTCGGCGTGGACGGCATCTACCTGCCGTTCGAGACGTCGCGACCCGAAGCGGTGCTGGCGATGCTGCCCAAGCGCTTGCTGCGCGGCCTCTCGGTGACGTCGCCGCACAAGGGCACGATGGTCGACGTCTGCCATCGACTCGGTGACGAAGCGGCAGCGTGCGAGGCGGTCAACACGTTGGTCTGCGAAGCGCACGGCCAACTCGTCGGCCACCTCACCGACATCGTCGGCGTGCAACGCGCGCTGCACGATGCGGCGGTGCAGGTGTCGGCGACGCGGACAGCGGTGGTGTTTGGCACCGGGGGGGCGGCGCGCGCCGCGGCCTTCGCCCTGAAGAGCCTCGGCTTCGCCACCACCATGCTCGGCCGTTCGGTCGAACCGCTGCGTCCGTTCGCGCAGCGCCATGGCGTCCAGCTCGGCAGTCTGTCCGAACGCGTGCTCGGCGACCTGCGGCCGGCCGTGGTCGTCAACGCGACGCCCGTCGGCAGCGCCGGACGGGAGGGCGAAGAGCGGCTGGTGCCGGGCTGGCAGCCGGCCGCCGGCACCACGGTGCTCGACATGGTCTACCGGCCGGCCTGGACGAAGTTGCTGCGCGACGCCGCGGCGGCCGGCGCCACCGTGGTACCGGGCCTTGCCATGTTCCTGCACCAGGCCGCCGCCCAACTGCGGCTGTTCACCGGGAAGGACCTGCCGATCGCGATGCTGCAGGGCTGCCTCGCCGGCGTCGGCGCCGGCAAGGCGCCACCTGCCGACTCCGCCTGAGGCGAAGCTGGCGCCGGCGCGGGTACGTTGCGCCGATGCCCTGGCTCGCGTAGACCAGCATTCGTGCCGTCGCTCGCCTCGTCGTTCGCCCTGGTTGCCGCGTGCGGCTTCGTCGCCGCGCAGTCGTCCCTCGACGCGACGGCATTCGAGGCCGGCCAGACCGCGATCGACGGCCATGCCTACCCTTGGCGGCTGTTGGCGCCGTTGCCGCACCTGCGCGGCGAACCGCGTCCCCTGGTCGTGTTCCTGCACGGGGCGGGCGAACGCGGTGGCGACAACCTGGAGCAACTGCGCTGGCTGCCGCAGCAGATGGCCGAAACGTCGATGCGCGCGGCGTACCCGTGCTGGCTGCTCGCGGTGCAATGTCCCAAGGCCGAGCGGTGGGTCGATGTGCCTTGGGACGCGCAGACGGACCACAGCCAGCCGAGTGCCCCGTCGCGGGCGATGCGGGCGGTGCTGGCAGCGACCGACGCTTTGCTCGCCGGCGGCGAAGTGGACCGCGCTCGCGTCTACTTGACCGGGTTGTCGATGGGAGGCTTTGGCACCTTCGACCTCGCGGCGCGCCGGCCCGAACTGTTCGCCGCCGCGCTGCCGGTGTGCGGTGGCGGCGACCCGAGGGCGGCGGCCCGGTTGGTCGGACTGCCGTTCCACATCTGGCATGGGCTCGACGATCGCGTGGTACCGGCGCAACGGTCGCAGCGCATGGTGGAAGCACTGCAGGAAGCCGGGGCGCAGGTCACCTTCCATGCACTGGCCGGTGTCGGCCACGACGTCTGGCGACAGGCCTATGGCGGCGACGGTTCGCTGCCCTGGTTGTTCGCGCAAGACCAGCGCCAGCAGCAACGCGGCAAGTACGGGCTCACGCTGGGTGTGCCGAGCCTGCCCTTCGTCGCGGCGACCGGCGCGCCGTTCGTGCTGGGCACGGGCACGCGCTGTCTCGTCGATGCGGCGAGCCGCGCCGCGGCGACCACGTTCCTCGAACTGCTCGAAGTGCCCGCCCGGCTGCAGCCAAGCCTGACCGAGGCTGGCGAAGCTCGACGCGGTGACGTGGTGTTCGCGATCGACGCCCGGCTCGGCGAAGCGTTCACGCTGGTGGTCGAGGATTGCCTGCGCGTCGAAGCCGGCTGCGAGCGCCAGCTCGGCAAGGCGGCCATCGCGGCGGCGCAGTTGCTGCGTCGCGAACCGGGTTGGCAATGCGCGCGCGGTCGCGTCGGGTCGCGACCGACGAGCCATCGCAACCGCGTCGTGTTGCCGGAATGGTTGGCGACCGCATCGGCGGCGACGCTGCTGCCGATCCTGCGCGAGTGCCGGTTGTTCGGCGTCGACGAGATCGTCGTCGGCTGGGATCCGCCGCGGGGGGAGCCAGGGACCGACCTGTTGCAGGCAGCGCAGCGCCTCGGACTGCTGTGGGTCGGGCGCGAGTCGCTGCCGGCGGAAGGTGCCGTCGCGTGGACCCCGGCAACGGGCGCTACCGCCGCTGCCCCCCTCCCGACCAGCGTGCCGGTGCCGTTCGTGCTCAGGGTGCCCGATGCGGCGGTGACGGCGGCGGCGGTGCTGGCCTTCCTGCAAGGGCAGTTGCCGTTGGCGAGCGAACGGTGCCAACGCCCTTCGCCCCTGCATCTGGCGTCGTTGCGGTCGCGAATCGAACCACTGCGCCGCTGAATCCCTGTCACCGACGCGTTGCAGAAGCCGACGCGTCCCATGGCCTTGGGTCGGCTATGGTGCCGTTGTGACCGAACGGACCGACGAAGCTCTCGAGCTGGAACTGCGAAGCGGCGACGATGCGGTGTTGGCGCCGTTGTTTCAGCGTTACCGCGAACGCTTGTTGCGCATGGTGCACTTCCGGTTGGATCCCAGGCTCGTCGGCCGCATCGACGCGGAAGACGTGCTGCAGGACAGCTTCCTCGAAGCCGGCAAACGCCTGCAGGCGTTCCGTGACGACCAGAAGCCGTTCCTGGTCTGGGTGCGCCTGATCACGCAGCAGACGATGATCGACCTGCATCGCAAGCACCTCGGCGCCAAGATGCGCAACGCCGGGCGCGAAGTCGGGGCGCCCGCCAGCGGCACGATGTCGGGGTTCTTCGTCGGCCACTTCACGTCGCCGAGCGGTGCCGTGATGCGCGAGGAACTGCGTCAGAAGATCGAGCAGGCGCTCGCGGCGATGGACGCGATCGACCGCGAAGTTCTGTTGCTGCGCCACTTCGAGGAACTGTCGAACAAGGAAGCCGCGGACGTGCTCGGCATCCAGGAGAACGCCGCCAGCAACCGCTACGTGCGGGCGCTCGGCCGGTTGAAGGGCTTCCTCGGCGACCTCGGCCAACCATGACCGGCGGCGGCGACTCCTCGACGCGCGATCCACTCGACCTCCTGGTCGAACAGTTCCTGCGCCAACGGCGCACCGGCGCGGCGACCGATGTCGCGGCATTTGCCGCCGCCCATCCGGAGCACGCCGACGCGTTGCGCGACCTGCTGCCGACCCTGCTCGCCCTCGAGGACATGAAGCGCGATCGCGAGTCGACGGGCAGTGGCCGGCGCCGTGCCTCGGTGCCCAAACTCGACCGGCTCGGCGAGTTCCGCATCGTCGGCGAACTCGGCCGCGGCGGCATGGGCGTCGTGTTCGAAGCCGAGCAGGAGTCCCTGGGCCGCAGGGTGGCGCTCAAGGTGCTGCCGCAGGCGGGGCTGCTCACCGGCAACCAGCTCGAACGCTTCCGCCGCGAGGCGCAGATCGCGGCGCAACTGCACCACAGCAACATCGTGCCGGTGTTCGGCAGCGGCGAGAGCGACGGCTACCACTGGTACGCGATGCAGTTCATCGAGGGGCGCAGCCTCGATCGCTGGCGCGACGAACAGGCGCTGACGCCACCGACCGGCAGCGCCCACTGGCGCGAGCGTGGCCGCATGGTGGCGCGGCTCGGCCAGCAAGCGGCCAGCGCGCTGCACTACGCGCACTGTCTCGGCACGCTGCACCGCGACATCAAGCCGGCCAACCTGCTGCTCGAGCACGACGCCGAGACGCCGCCACCGAAGGGGGAGGTGCGCAGCACCGGGACCGGATTGGGGGACACGCGTAGGTCGGCGAGCGCGAGCGAAGATCGCGAAGCGACCGCCGCCAGCAGCCGACGAACCAGTGAACACCTGTGGGTCACCGACTTCGGCCTCGCGAAGGCACTCGAAGGCGAAGGACTGACGCACACCGGGGACCTGCTCGGCACGCTGCAGTACATGGCGCCCGAGCAGTTCGCTGGCAACTACGACGTGCGCAGCGAGGTCTACGCGCTCGGCGTCACGCTCTACGAGATGCTGACCCTGCGGCCCGCGTTCGCCGGCTCCAGTCGCAGCCAGTTGATGGAACGGATCCGCACGCAACGTCCCGACGCGTTGCGCCGGTCTTGTCCAGAACTGCCCGAGGACCTGGTGGTGGTGGTGGAGAAGGCGATGGCGCGCGATCCCGGTGACCGCTACCAGGACGCCGAGGCGTTGGCGCGCGACCTGCAGGCGTTCCTCGACGATCGGCCGATCGAAGCGCGGCGATTGTCGACCGCTCGCATGGTGTGGCGGTGGTGCCGACGCAACCGCGCCATGGCGGCATTGGCAGCGAGCACGTTCCTGGCGGTGGTCGGGGCGGCGATCACCGGCTGGGTCGCCTACGGAGTGGCCGGCGTCGAACGCAGCAAGGCCGAGGTCGCCGCCTTCGCCGAAGGCCAGCAGAAGCAGCGCGCCGAGGCCAACCTGGCGATCGCGCTAACCGCCTTCGGCAAGATGTTCGACTCGCTGGTCGGCCCGGATCCCGCGCTGGCGCTGGAGGAAGACGAAGACACCGGCGAACAGACCGTGGTCGTGCGCACCGTGGTCGATCCGCGCCACGTCGAATTGCTCAAGGAGATGCTCGCGTTCTACGGCCAGTTCGCCGCCGAGAACGCCGGCAACCAGACCCTGCAGCTCGAGACCGCACGCGCTTCCCGGCGAATCGCTTCGATCCATGCGCGCCTCGGCAAACCCGAGGATCTCGATGCCGCGGCGAATGCCTGCGCGGAGGCCCTGGCGCGCTACGCGACCGTCACCGACCGCGACGTACGGCGCGAAGAGGCCGCGGTGCACGTGTTGATCGGCCAGCTCAAGCAACGGCGGCTGCGGCCTGGCGAAGCCGTCGCGTCGTTCCAGAAGGCCATCGACCTGCTCGCCGCACTGCCGAACGCCGAGACCAAAGCTGTGCGCCGGGAGCGGGCGGAAGTCCTGCTGGCAGCCGCCCAGAACCTGACGCCGCGCGGGCGCGGCGGCGACGGTGGTCCGCGTCGCGGGGCGATCGTGTCGGAGCTGGGCTCCACGGACGGGGAACGCGAACGCGTGCGTCGCGGCACCGAACTGCTGCAGGCGTGCGTAGCGTTGGTCGACACGCTGTTGGCCGAAGAGCCGCACAACCATGAGTACATCGCGATGCGGGCCCGGTGCCATCTGCTGACGGCGCGCCTCTCCGTGCGCCGCAGCGACGGCGGCCGGCCGCGTCCCGAGGCCGATCGGGCGCAGGCCGAAGCGGAGCGGATGCGGCAGGCGCGCGTCGGCACCGACATGCTGCGGCAACTGGTCGCGCAGGCGCCGCAACAGCCGACGTATGCCTTCGAGTTCGTCGAGGCATTGCTGGAGACGCTGCCGCGCCCGGAAGGCCCTGGGCGCAGCGAACCGGGACCGCCCGGTCCGGGCCGGGAACGGACGCGGGATCCCGACCAGGTCGCGACGCGGCGCGTGCTGCTGCACGAAGCGATGGAACACGCCGAAGCGCTGTTCGCGCTGCAGCCCGACCTGGTCGAGTACCGCCATCTCGCCGCCCGCGTCGGCACCGAGTACGGCGGCACGCTGCGCGACGCGGCCGCGTTCGTCGGCGGCACCGAAGGCGCCGCCCTGCTGCGGCAGGCCGAGAGCGCCCTGCTGGTCGCCGCGGCGCGCGCGGCAGAATTGGTGGCCGCGCCGCCGGCGGCCGAACCACGCTTCATCGAACTGGTCTGCGCCGTGCGCCGCGAACTCGGCAGCCTCTACCTCGCCACCGATCGGCGCGACGAGGCGGTGGCGCAGGGCAACCTCGTCGTCGACCTGCTCGAACGCCAACTCGAGACGCTGGCCACCGGACCGCAGGGGCCGGTGCCGTCGCGGTTCGTGCGCATGTTCGAGCAACGCCAGCTCATCGGCTTCGAAGACCTGGTGATGCGTTTGCAGAACGGGCCACTGCTGTCGCGGGTGCGCGCCCTGCGGCACCGGTTGCCACGGCCGGAGGGTGGTCCCCCCGAAGACAGGCCGCCGGGCGAACCGCGGCGGCGCTAGGCGCGCCCTGCGCGCGGAACGTCGCGACCGGGTCCTGCAGGATCGTCGCGGGGGTCGACGCGGATCGACTCACTTCGCGTCGGCGGCGCGCGGCAGCAGGTCCTGAAAACGGGGCTCGGCAAACAACGCCGCCAGCGCAGGCATCCTGGCAACCAGTTCGGCGGTGATCCCGGCTTCGACCGCCTGGCGAAACCAGCCGCGCGCGCCTTCGCTGTCGCCGCGTTGGTCCAGGGTGCGGCACAACCGCAGCAGCAGGACGCCAAAGGCCAACCGCGCCGCCTCCGATTCACCGGCGACGGCACGGGCATCGGGCAGCGCCGCCTGCCACGCCGCCAAGGCCGCTTCGACGCCGACCGTGGATCCGAGCAAGCCGCCACGATGGGTGCGCACCGTGGTGAGCAAGGTCCGCCGATCGACCGACTGCGGACGTTCCTGCACCAGCGCCTCCGCCATGCGTAGGGCCGCGTCGAATCCTGCGCGCGCCGCCGTCGGGTCGCCATCGCGCATCGCCAGGTCGGCCGCCGTCATCGTGGCCTGCACCATCGTCTCGGCGGCGGGATCGGGGCGTGGCCGCGGCATCGCGAGAAAGCTGCCGAGCAGTCGACGGGCGCCGGGCACGTCGCCTGCCGCCGCCAGCTGTTGCGTCTGGTTGAGACGCAGCGAATCGAGGTTCTGCCGCGCGGTGTCGTCGTCGGGGTGCTGGATGACGAGTTCCTGCAGTTCCGCCGCCGCGGTGTCGAGGTCGGCGAGGCCCGGACCGGACTCGCCACAGCGGATGCGGAACGAGCCGCGTTCGGCCAGGGCCACGGCCAGCGTGCGGCGGTACTCGACGTCGTCGGGCGTGGCGGCGACGACCTCGCGCAACAACTGCACGGCCCGGTCGTGGTCGTTGGCGGCAGCGCCGCGCGTGCTGGCGTCGCGCACCAACGTGTTGCCGGCCCGGGTGCCGAGCAGCCGCGCCAGGCCCGCGCGCCACTTCGGGAACTCCGGCTCGTTGAGCACCAGCGACTCGTGCGCGGCAATGGCACGGTCGAGCAGCGGAGCCGCCGCCTGCACTTCGCCGCGCTGGTGGTGGAGCAGCGCCGTCTGTTGCAGGACCTGCACCCGCAGCGCCTCGAAGGCGCGATCGGGCGTCGTGCCGACGGGCAACGAGTCGATCCGCCGCAACGCCTCCGTGAACCACTTCGCCGCCTCCTCGCTGCGCCCGCACTGGGCCGCGCGCACGCCGCGCGCATCGGCGATCGACGCGAAGAAGCGCACCCGCGTCGGCACCGGCAACCAGCGCGCACCGTCGGCGCGGTCGGACTCCACCTGGGCTTCCACGCGGGCAAAGGTCGCTTCGGACTCCGGGTCGCGACCGAGGCGCTCGAGCAACTTGGCGTGCAGGATCAGGGCCTGGAGCAGGGACTCGACCGAACGACGGTCCGGCAGCCTGGCCCGCAGCTCGGTGAACCGCGCCACCGCTTCCGCCTGTCGCTGTTCGGCCGTGACAATGTCCTGCTTGCGGGCGGCGATGACGGCGTGGTCTTCGAGCGCGTCGGCGAGCACGAAGACCACGCGGTCGTGGGCAGTGCCTTCGGCCAGTACCGTGCGCAGCGCCGCGATCGCCGACGTGAACAGCGCATCCGCCGCGTCGAGATCGCCCCGTTCGAGCCGCAGCGTGGCCAGGCGCGACTCGGCATCGGCCTGGTCGACGCGCAACTGCCGGTCGTTGCTGCCTTGCCACGAGACCAGCAGGCGTTCGTGCAGCGCGATCGCATCGCTGATGAGTTCCTGGCGCAGTTGCGCCGTTCGTGGCAGCCCTTGCAGCCGCGCCTCGCTGGTGCGCACCAGCATCTGTTGGATCGCCGCGCGCGCATGCTGCAGGTTCTCGCGCGCGATCGCCAACGTCGCCGTGACTTCGCGATTGGCGAGATGCTGCTGCCAGGCGAACAGTGCCGGCGTCGGCACGAGCAGGATGCCGGTGAACGCGACGACCGCGGCGCGTCCCGGATTGCGCACGACCCATCGGCGGGCCCGCAACCAACCCGACGGCGCCCGCGCGCGCACCGTGCGATGCTCGAGGAACGCCTGCAGGTCGTCGCCCAGCGCCGAAGCACTCGGGTAGCGCCGGTTGCGGTCGACGTCCATCGCGCACAGGCAGATGGCTTCGAGGTCCTTGTGCAGCGACGGAACCAGCGTCGTCGGTGGCAGCAGATGCCCGGCGATGATGCGGTCACGGGTGCCGTGGGTGCCGTCGCCGTGCGGCAACTGTCCCGTCAGCAATTCGTAGAGCGATGCGCCCAGCTGGTAGACGTCGGAACGCACATCGATCTGGTCGTGCTGGCCGCGCACCTGCTCGGGGGCCATGTAGGGCAACGAACCGAGCGTCGAACCCGACCGCGTCAGGCGCTGTTCGCCCGCCGCGGTGGCGAGGCCGAAGTCGATCAGCCGCACGCGACCGTCGACGTCGAGCAGCAGGTTCGACGGCTTCAAGTCGCGGTGCAGTACGCCGTGTTCGTGTGCATGCTGCAGCGCGCGCGCCGCATCGAGCGCGAGCCGCGCCGCGACGGTCGACCAGGAACCGTGGAACACCGCGGCGGCGGCGTTGGGTTCGCCACCCGCATCCTTCTTCGCGATGACCTTGGCAAGCGCCTGGCGCAACGACGCGCCATCGCGTCGCCCCGGACCCTGGCCGGGCAGTTCGAGCAGCACCTCGGCGAGACTGCCGCCACGCACGACCTCCATCGCGTAGAACGGCACACCATCCGCTTCGCCACCGAGCAGGATCGGCACGATGCCAGGATGCTGCAGGCGGGCCAAGGCCAGCACTTCGCGCCGGAACCGCTCGCGGGCCCCGGGGAAGAACAGCAACTCGGGGTGCACGAGCTTGAGCGCTACCTGCCGCTGCAGGCTCGTCTGTTCGGCGAGCCACACGGCACCCATGCCGCCGCGTCCGAGCTGCTTGATCAGGCGGAAGTCACCGAGGCGTTCGGGGACCGTGGGGGCGGCGCGCGGCAGGTGCAGGATGCCGAGATCCGACAACTGGCGCAGGCGCGCGCGCAACACCTCGGCATGGGTGGGATGGTCACGCAAGAACGCGTCGACGGCCGCTTCGCCGCCGAGTTCGTGGGCGACGATGCACTGCTCGAGCATCGTGTCGAGCGAACCTGGATCGGCGAGAGACATAGGGACGAAGGCGAGATTGCGCGGTGGCAGCGCGCCCGGCGCGTCACCATACTGCGTCCTCTCGGCCTCAGGAGGCGCATGCTCGACTTGTCTCGGATGTGGTTGCTGTCGTTCTTCGTTCCGTTCGCCGTGGCCCAACAGGGCCCCACGCCATGGCAGCCGCTGACGCCGCCCACGCAGCAGAGTCTGCGCGGCCTGGCGGTGGTCGATGCCAAGACCCTCTGGGTCGGCGGCGCTGCCGGTTCCTTGTGGCGAACTACCGATGGTGGCGCGTCGTGGCACGACGTGGCCCCGAAGGACGCGACGGCCTGTGACTTTCGCGACGTCGAAGCGTTCTCGGCGGAGGTCGCCCTGGCGATGGTGGCTGGCCAACCGGCGCGCCTCTATCGCACGACCGACGCTGGCCGCAGTTGGACCGTGGTGCTGCAGGATGAACGCAAGGAAGCGTTCTTCGACGGGATCGCTTTTGCCGGCGACCACGGCGTCCTGTTCGGCGACCCGATCGACGGTGCCTTCGAGATATTCACGTCGCACGACCGCGGGGCGTCGTGGCAACGCGAAGCGAAGGAACGGCTGCCCGTGCCGCTGGCTGGCGAAGCGGCGTTCGCAGCGAGTGGCACCTGCGTGGCCGTCACCAGGGTGGGGGACCAGCCGGTGTTCTTCGTCGGCACCGGTGGCGGTGCGCGCTCGCGACTGCTGCGCGGCAGCGGCGGCACCTGGTCGGCCAGCGACTTGCCCTTGCCGGCAGGAGCGGCGTCGCGCGGTGCGTTCGGGCTCGCTCCCGGTGCCCACGGTGTGGTCGCGGTCGGTGGCGACTATGCCGCTCCGGCGGTGGCTGCGGGCACGGCGGCTTTTGGCGACTCGTTCGACGCGATGCGCGTCGCCGACGACGGCGCCGGCGGCTTCCGTTCCGCGGCGGTGTGGTTGTCGGAACGCGACCTGCTCGCTGTCGGCTCGCACGGCACCAGCCTCTCGGCCGATCGCGGCGCGACGTGGCGACCGGTGAGCGACCTCGGCTTCCACGCCTTGGGGAGCGGATCCGACGGCAGCGTGTTCGCCTGCGGCGCCGATGGCCGTGTCGCCCGCTGGCGCGGCATCGCCCAACCGTTGTCGGTGCAGAAGCTGTTCGGCGACCACATGGTGTTGCCGCCGTCGACGACGGTGCCGATGCGTGGCCGCGGCACCGCGGGAGCCGAAGTCGCGGTCGACGCGTCGTGGGGCAAGCAGGTGACGGCGCGCATCGCCAGCGACGGCACCTGGTCGTGCGCGCTGCCGACCCCCGACCGCGGTGGCCCGTTCACGCTCACGGTCGCCAGCGATGGGGAGACGCTGCGCATCGTCGACGTGCTGGCCGGTGACGTGTGGCTGGCGTCGGGCCAATCGAACATGGAGATGGAACTCGGCAAGCACGGCTGGAGCCCGGGAGTGCGCGACTACGAACGCGAGCTCGCCAGCGCCAACCATCCGCAGCTGCGCTGCTTCACCGTGGCGAAGAATGCCGCCGACACGCCTGCCGACGATGTCGTTGGCGAATGGGTGGTGTGCTCGCCGGCGACCGCGGCCCCGTTCTCGGCGGTCGCGTACTTCTTTGCGCGCGACCTGATGCAAGCCGGCAAGGGCCCGCTCGGCATCGTCGTCAGCAGTTGGGGTGGCACCGTGTGCGAAGCGTGGGCGAGTCCGCCGGGCCTCGCCGCGTTCCCCGAGTTCGGTGGCGCAAAGCCAGGAAGCGCCAACCCGGCGCGCGAGCAGCGGCGGCTGGCGTTCTGGGACGCGATCGAGCGCATGGCGCCGTCGGGCCCCGCGGTCGACGTGCAGGTGCCGGGTTCGTTCTCGGCGACCGGACTCGCCGACTTCGACGGCGTGGTCCAGTACGAACGGCGCCTCGACCTGCCGGCCGGCCTGCGCGGCAAGGACAGCTGGCTCGAACTCGGCGCCATCGACGACATGGACGTCGTCTACTGGGGCGCCGAGCAGTTGGCCGCCAGCGACGACGATGGCGTCTGGGATCGGCCGCGGCGCTATCGCGTGCCCGCCGCGTGGACCGACCGCGCCACCGTCGATCTGCGCATCCGCGTCGTCGACACCGGCGGCGAAGGTGGGTTCACCGGAGCGCCGGCCACGCTGCGGCTGGTCGCCGGCGACGTCGCGGTGCCGTTGGCGGGAAGCTGGCGCCGCACCGTGCACGCGCCGATCTCCGCGCTGCCGCGTTGGCCCGCCCGCGCGGGCGGCCCCAACCGGCCGTCGGTGCTGTGGAACGGGATGATCGCGCCGCTGGTGCCGTTCCCGTTCACCGGCGCCATCTGGTACCAGGGCGAATCGAACCGCGCCCGGCACGAGCAGTACGCGCGGCTGTTCCCGGCGATGATCGAAGACTGGCGCCGCGCGTTCGGCACGCCGCTGCCGTTCTTCTTCGTGCAGATCGCGCCGTTCGGTTATGGCGACGAAGGCGAAGGCCGCACGGCGTTGTTGCGCGAGGCGCAAGCGGCCGCGCTGGCGCTGCCGCGCACCGGCATGGCGGTCACGCTCGACTGTGGCGATGCCCGCGACATCCATCCGACCTGGAAGCAACCGGTCGGCAGCCGGCTGGCGGCGCTGGCGCGCGCGCGACACTACGGCGAGCCGATTCCGTGCGAAGGCCCGCGCGCCATCGGCGTCACTGCCAACGACGACAGCCTCGTCGTCACCTTCGCGACCTCGCACGGCCCCGTGCAGTTGGTGAACGATGGCGCCGGGTTCGAACTGGCCGGCGCCGACGGCAAGTTCGTGCCGGCGCGCGCTCGCCTCGACGGTGGCACGGTGGTGGTGCGGGCCGATGGCCTCAAAGAGCCCAAGCACGTGCGCTACGCCTGGGCCGCCGTGCCGCGTTGGTCGATCACCGAAGCCGACGGTTTCCCCGGTGCCCCGTTCCGGTTGTCGTTGCCATGAGCGGCACATTCCGCAAGTGCGGCCTGTTCGCTTCCGTGCACTCTGCTAGGCTGCGCGCGATCGCCCTGCATGGATGAAGTTCGCCTCCATGGTTCGTTTGCTTCGGCCAACCCGGCAGGGGCAGTTCTAGGCCCCGACGAAGTCCACGTCTGGACCGTGCCGTTGCTCGGCGACCCGGAGCGCTGGGGCCTCCTGCTGTCCGCGGCCGAACAGACGCGGCTGGCGCGTTTCCACTTTGCCGACCACCGGCGCCGCTACCAGATCGGGCACGGGGCCCTGCGCACGATCCTCGGCGCCTACCTCGGCATCGACGCGACCGCGGTGCAGTTCACGCAAGGGCCGCGCGGCAAGCCCTACCTCACCGGCAAGGGTCCATTCTTCAACCTGTCGCACAGCGGCAAGCTGGCGGTGATCGGCATCGCCAACGTCGAACTCGGCCTCGACGTCGAGAAGATCCGGCACCTCGAGAGCCTCACCGAGATCGCGCGCAAGCACTTCTCGACGTCGGAGTTCGCCGCCCTCGATGCGCTGGCCGGCGACGCGCGCGAGATGGCGTTCTATCGCTGCTGGACGCGCAAGGAGGCCTACATCAAGGCCCTTGGCGAAGGGCTGTCGATGCCGCTCGACACGTTCGACGTGAGCCTGTGCGAAGAGCCGAAGTTCCTCGCCTGCCACGACGGCCGCGAAGATCCGGCGAACTGGTCGCTGCTCGACGTGTCGCCCGGCCCTGAGTTCGTCGGCGCTTTGGCGTTGCGCAGCAAGAAGGTCACGCTGCGCAGGTTCCGCCTGGAAGGCTGCTGAGTCCGGGCTGTTGAGTTCGCGAACCGCCGCCCTCAGCGCGCCTTGACCTTCACGTTCTGCCCGACCCAGTCGAGCATCGAACGCAGCGTGTCGTAGTCGGGGTGGCGCAGGCGCACGTAGGCGTTCGCCATGTAGCCGCCTTCGACCCCCTGCGTCGCCGAACCGGCCGGCGGCAGGTGCGTGTCGAGCACCCACTCGCCAAAACGCTTCTGCATCGCCTCGACGCCGTCGTAGTGCGAGATCACGCCGTCCTTGTCGGGCCGCAGCGCGACCATGCCGGCCGAGTACTTGCGAGACGGTTGGAACGGCACCTTCTCGTGCACGATCGCGTGCGCCCACGCCGCGTAGAGGTCGAACTCGTTGGCGGCGCAGTAGAGGTCCCACACGCCGACACCCGGCGGCCGGCAGCCGATCTCGGAGAACTTCAGGCCCTTGGCGCCCGCGAACCACTCCATGTGGGTCGGCGACGTCCAGATGCCGAGCGCGGTGATGACCTTCTGGCCCATCGCGCGCACTTCCTGGTAGTTGCCGGCATCGACGCGGTTGGTGCAGACGATCTGCGGCGAGATCCAGCGCGTGCGCATCGCTTCGAGCACGTTGGGGTAGTAGTGGCAGGCGAAGTCGATCACCGGTTTGCCGCACACCGACAGCGTGTCGTAGAAGCCTTCGTGGCCTTCGAGGAACTCCTCGATGGCGACCGTGCGGCCGGCGGCGACGCGCAGCGAATCGCACGCGGCGTGCAGCTCGGCGTCGTTGGTCACCTTGTGGGTGCCCGAGGCACCGGCGCCGTCGAGCGGCTTCAAGATGAGCGGGTAGCCGGTCGTCTTCGCGAACGCTTCCGCATCGGCGACCGAAGTCACGCGCGCACTCGCCGCGCAAGCAACGCCGCCGGCGCGCGCGGCTTCCTTCATCGCCGGCTTGTCGCGGCACAACCATGCCGTCTTCGACGTGGTGCCGTAGATCTTCAATTGCTCGCGCACGTGCGCCGCCGCCATCACGTGCGCTTCGACGGTGGCCTCCAACCGGTCGACGCGAGCCTTCTGCGACAGCCGCTTCACCGCTTCGGTGACCGCATGCTCGTCGACCACGGAGCGCACGCGTTCGAACTGGAACAGGCCCTCGCGCAGTTCGTTCGGCAGCGCTTCCGGCGGCCGCTCACTGATCGCCGAGATGCGGGCGCCGGTGCTGAGCAGGCCGCGCAGGAACTCACGTTGGTTCTTGGGAAAAGCTGGTTCGATGAAGACGACGTGCATGGGTGGGTGCGAGACGGGGTCAGAGTCCGAGCAGGGAACGGTAGAGCGCCACGTACTCGGGACCTTGGCGATCCCACGAGAAGTCGCGGCTCATGCCGTTCTTGACCAGTTGTTGCCAGCCGCGCTGGTCGCGCCAGTTGCGCAGGGCCCAGTCGATCGTGCCGGCGAGGGCGTGGCTCGAGTACTCGTCGAACAAAAAGCCGGTGCCCTGCTGCGTGTGCGGGTCCCAGGCATCGACCGTGTCGGCGAGTCCGCCGGTGCGACGCACGATCGGCGGCGTGCCGTAGCGCAGGCTGTACAGCTGGTTGAGCCCGCACGGTTCGAAGCGGCTCGGCATCAGGAAGACGTCGCTGCCGGCCTCGATCCAGTGCGCCAGGTCTTCCTGGAAGCCGCGGAACAGGCCGACCTTCTGCGGCCAGGTGTCGCGCAGCCACTGGAAGTACTTCTCGTGCTTGTCCTCGCCCGAGCCGAGCACGCACAGGCGCATGTCTTCGCGCTGCAGGAAGATCGGGATCGAATCGCTGAACAGCTCGAAGCCCTTCTGCGCGGTCAGCCGCGACACCACGCCGAACACCGGCGCGCGCGGGTCGTGCGGCAACTGGAAGCGCTGCAGCATCGCCGCCTTCATCTTCGCCTTGCCGGACAGGTCGGCGGCGGTGAAGTGGTGCGGGATGCGGGGATCGTCGGCCGGGTTCCACTCGCCGTAGTCGACGCCGTTGACGATGCCGAGCAGGTCGCCGCTGCGCGAGCGCAGCAGTTCCTGCATGCCCATGCCGTACTCGTCGGTCTGGATCTCGCGCGCGTAGGTGCGCGACACTGTCGACAACTTGGTCGCGTGCAGCACACCGGTCTTCAGGAACGAGATCTTGCCGTCGCGCAGGTCGCCGTGATGCACGTGCGCGCGCTGGTCACCGAGGCCCAGCACGTCGAGCTGGCTGTCGGGGAAGAAGCCCTGGTAGCCGATGTTGTGGATCGTCAGCACCGTCTTGGTGCCGGCGAACAGCTTGTCCCAGGCGTAGACCGTGCGCAGGTAGAGCGGCAGCAGCCCGGTGTGCCAGTCGTTGCAGTGCACCACGTCGGGCGACCATTGCAGGCGCTGGCAGGTTTCGAGCACGGCGCGGCTGAGCAACCCGAAGCGCAGCGCTTCATCGCCGTCCTCGGTGTAGATGCCCTCGCGGTCGTACAGCTCCTTGCAGTCGACGAAGTAGACCGGCACCTCGCTCTGCGGCAGCGGGGCGGTGCGGATCGAGAAGCGGATCGTGCGGCTCGGGAAGCGCACGTCGATGTTCTGGGCGCCGGCGAGCGGCGTCGTCTTCAACCCGCTCTTCGCGATGCGTTGGTAGAGCGGCAGGAACAGACGCACGTCGTGACCCGGCCCAGCCGGCGGTTTCTTGCCGAGCCACCGGCCGAGACCGAGCAGCACGTCGGCGAGGCCGCCGGTCTTGGCGAAGGGTGCGACTTCGGACGCGACGAGGGCGAGGCGCAGCGAACGCATGGCGCAGGATGTTGGCATGGCCATGGGCACCGCGCGAGCGCAAAGGTGGGCCGCTGCACGAGTCGCGGTCTCCGGCCAGCGTCCGGTCCGGCCGGGCGCAGACCGGCGACGGTCCGCGTCAGACGTCGGCGAGCGCGGCCGTGCTGTCCGCGAACGACTCGGCCGGCACCCCGAGCCGCTGCAGCAGCTTCACGAACAGGTTCGCCAGCGGGATCTCCTCGGTGGCGAACTCGCGCTGCCAGGGTTCGGTGCCGCCGTCCCAACCGCCCGCATAGGCGTTGGCTCCGGCGTAGTTCAGGTAGCGGCCGTGCTCGAACCCCATGTTGCCAGCGCCGAGCAGGATCAGGGGGTAGTTGCGGGACAGGTGGAAGGCGCTCGACGCCGATCCGAACAGGACCAGCGTGTTGTCCAGCAGGTTGCCGTCGCCACCCGCCTCGGGCGTCGCCTTCAGCTTGCTGATGAAGCGGCCGAGCTCCTCGCTGAGGAATCGGCAGTAGGTGCCGAAGTTCTTCCAGCCGTCCGGCTTCTTCGTCTCGTGGGTGAGCTGGTGGGCGAGCGGGAACCCGACCGCACGGCTCAGGTGGTCGCTGAGGCCGATGCCGTTCTCGCGGCCGATCTGGTAGGTCGCGACACGCGTCGAGTCCGTCTGGAACGCCAGGTGGATCAGCCCGTACATCGCCTGCAGGTAGGCACGCGATTCCTCGGGCGTGACCTCGAGTTCGAGGTGTCCGCCGTCGACCTGGGGCAGCGGGATGTTCACCCAGCGCTTGGCCTTCTCGATCTTCTGTTCGGTCTCGCGCACCGAATCGAGGTACTCGTCCAACGCGCGCTGGTCGTTGCCCGACAGCTTCTGGCGCAGCGCCTTGGCATCGCTGAGCAGGTCGTCGAGCGCGCTCTGGTCGAGCGCCAGCCGCCGGGCCGCGTCGCGATCACTCGTCACGAACAGCGAGTCGAAGATCTTCTTCGGCCGGTGCGCCGCCGGGATCGCGCGGCCGTTGCGATCGAACGACAGCGTCTGCGCCCCGCGCGGGGTGCCGGTGCCGCCGTCGGTCGACATCACCAGCGACGCGTAGCGGGTTTCGCTGCCGACGTGCGCGGCGAACTCCTGGTCGAGCGAGATCGAGTTCTTGTAGGTGCCCCGGGGCCCGGTCGCGGCACCGGTCAGGAACTGGTCGGCGTTCGAGTGGCCGTGGATGGCGCGCGCGGACGGATGCGACAGACCCGACAGGATCGTCAGGTCCTTGCGCAGCGGCGCGAGCGGTTCGAGGCACTTGGTGAACTGGAAGTCCGTGCCGCCGCCGTGGGGGAACCAGGCCCAATCCTGGTAGGCGGGGTCTGCCGCCAGCGGCATCGGCACGCCGTCGGGGAAGTAGATGCAGGCAAACCGTTTCGGCCGGGCCCGGCGGCCGACGCGGCCGGCGGCGCCAGCCAGCGACTCGAACCAGGGGAGCGCGAGCGCGAGCGCCGATCCCCGCAGGAACCGGCGTCGATCAAGCGCTGCGATGTCGATGCGCATGGAGAGGGCCTCGCTCGACCGGACCAACACGCTGGTCGCGATCGCTGAGCATGCTAGCAACTCGGCGGCCGAAGGTCCGCGGGCGAAGTCGGACGAAGTCGAAGCGGGGCGCGACGCGACCTGGAGTCCCGGTCCATGCGACCCTGCGGCGCTGCGCGGCGGCATACTGTGCGGCAACCGGCTCCGATGCGCTCGACCCTCCTGATCCTCCTGGCGACCGCGTGCACCGGACGCGTCGTCCAGCCGCTGCCGACGCCGGTCGTGCAACCCGAACCGCCACCGGTCGCGCCGCACGAGCCGCGGCTCGAGCTCGAGGAACGTGCGGCGGAAGTGGCCGCGCGGGTCGCCGGCAAGGGCTTCCACATCGTGAGCGAGGATCCGTTCGTCGTCGCCGGCGACGGTGCCCCGGCGGCGGTCGAGCGCTGCGCGACGGGCACGGTGCGCTGGGCGGTGCGGATCCTGCGGCAGGACTTCTTCGCGAAGTCGCCGGACCGCGTGCTCGAGATCTGGCTGTTCCGCGACGCCGCGAGCTACCGCAAACATGCACGCGAGTTGTTCAACGATGTGCCGTCGACGCCGTTCGGCTACTACTCGCCGACGCACGGGGCGCTGATCATGAACATCGCGACGGGCACCGGCACCCTCGTGCACGAGATCGTGCACCCGTTCGTGGCGGCGGACTTCCCCGGCTGTCCGGCGTGGATGAACGAAGGGCTCGGGTCGTTGTTCGAGCAGTGTGGCGAAGCCGACGGCCACATCGTCGGGCATACCAACTGGCGCCTCGACGGCCTGCAGGAAGCGATCCGCAACGGCAGCACGGTCAAGCTGTCGGCGCTCGTGGCGACGACCACCGCCGAGTTCTATGGCGACCGTTCGCGGCTGCACTACGCGATGGCGCGCTACCTGCTCTACTGGCTGCAGCAGGAAGGCAAACTGCGCGCGTTCTACCGCGCCTTCCGCGATGGGTGCGCCGAGGATCCGACCGGGGCCCACGCGCTGCGCGCGGCGTTGGGCGTCACCGACCTCGACGCGTTCCAGCCCGGTTGGGAACGCTGGGTGGCGACGCTGCGACGCGAATAGCGCGCTGCGCGGGGCGCCGCGTCACTTCGACCGGAACAGCGCGCTGGTCGCGATCGCCGTGACCGTGCTCGTGAGCCCATCGCCGCGCTTGCGCACTTCGGTGGCAATGCCGTCGATCGCCGCGTGGTCGCCGAACGTCAGCGGCCGGCCCAGCGCGAAGGTGAGCAGCTTCTTGACCATCGCCCGCACGAACTGGTCCTGGCGGTTCTCGAGCAGGAAGCGCTTGAGCCCGTCCATGCCTTCGAGGCGCTGGTCGTTGAACAGCACGCCGACCGCATCGACCGGCTGGCCCTTCACCTCGGTTCGCCAGAGACCGACGGCATCGAAGTTCTCCAACGCGATGCCCCACGGATCGATCTTCACGTGGCACGACATGCAGGCCGCGGCGTTGCGGTGGTTCTCGATCTGCTGCTTGAGCGTCAGCTTGGCGATCTCGGGATCGGCGAGATCGATCTCGGGCACCGCGGCCGGTGCTGGCGGTGGTGGATCGTCGAGCAGGCGCTCCAGCAACCACACGCCGCGCTTGAGCGGGTGCGAGTCCTTGCCGTCCGAGTTCATCGCCAGCAGACCTGCGTGGGCCAGCAAGCCGCCGCGGTGTTGCTCCGGCGGCAGCGCGACGCGCCGGAACTCGTTGCCGATCACGTCGCGCACCCCGTAGTGCTTCGCCAGCCGTTCGTTGGCCAGCGTGAAGTCGGCGTGGAGGAACTCCAACACGCTGAGGTCGTTGCGCAGCACTTCCTGGAAGAAGGCGACCGGCTCTTCCCGCATCGCCTCGCGCAACGCATCGTCGAACTGCGGGTAGAGCTTGCCGTCGACGTGCAGGTAGTCGAGCGAATGCAGGCCGAGCCACTGCCGCACGAACTGCTGGCTGAAGCGCCGCGACTTCGCGTCGGCGAGCATGCGCGCGACCTGGGCCGCGAGGGTCTCGGGGCTGCGCAGTTGCCCGGACCTGGCCACCGCCAGCAACTCGGCGTCGGGGACACTGCACCACAGGAACATCGACAGCCGCGTGGCCAGTTCTAGGTCGGTGAGCGGCGTGTCGGCGACAGGTTCGACAGCGACGGCGGCTGCGGCCGGCACGGACTCGACGAGATACAGGAAGTGCGGCGACGAGAGCACGGTCGCCAACACTTCGAGCACGGCCTGCTGCAGGCTGTCGCAGGCCGGACGCAGCCGTTCGAACAGCCGCATCTTCTGCTCGATCTCCGCCACCGTCGCCTCGCGTCGCCACGCGCGCGCCATGAAGGCAGCGATCAGGGCCCGTGCGCGCGCGGACTCGTTCGCTGCCTGCGG
>SXPB01000317.1 GCA_005776475.1 Planctomycetia bacterium | reverse complement strand
CCGGCGGCGTAGCCAAGGTTCATCGTCGGCACGTGGATCCCGAGCCAGAAGTTGCTGAGCAGCACCGCCTGCAACGGCTTCATCGTGTCGGCGCCGTCGGCGACTTCGAACAGGCGCGCCAACAGGATCATCAGCGCCCCCAGGAACGGGGCCAGCAGCAGCGCGAACCGACGCCGCAAGACGAATTCGGCGATGAGCAGGGTCGCGGCACCAGTGCCGCCGATGAACAGGAACGTGTCGTAGAGGCGACCCACCGGTGGGTGGCCGGTGATGATGCAGCGGATCCAAACGTCGGCAACCAACAGCAAGAGGGAGCCTTTCGAGGTGGCCATACCGGCCCACCACATCACCCGGCTCTTCGGCAACACGCACGCGACCAACGCCAGCACGAACGCCAGCACGAAGGTCATCATCGCGTGGAAGTGCCAATTCGCTCGGTAGTAGTAGGTCTCCAGTTCGATCTTGCCGTACTCGCCGCGCGCCTTGGTGGCGGCTTCGACCGCCTGGCGGTAGCCGTCGAGGTGGCGCACGCGTTCCTCCATCGCCTCGGCGAGCAGACCACGCTGCAGCTGCAGCATCATCGCGACGAGCTTCGGATCAGCCGCCGCGCGCATTGCCTTGTCTTCGACCTTGCTGTCGGGATCACCGGCTCCGCGCATCACCGCGTCGACGACTTGCGGCAGCGAATGCCACGCGTCCTTCTCGCCTTGCGGCAGCAACGGCGGCAACAGCAGCGGCACACCCTGCGGACCGGGCCGCACCGTCGCCGCCTGGCTCAAAAACTGCAGCACGCGCCCGAGATTGCCGTACTGGGCCTCTTCGAACTTCTCTCCAGCTCCCCGCACATAGGTGCGGAACGCCGGCGCATGCTCCAGCATCGCTGCGAGCGGCAGGCGCGAAGCACCACCGAACACGGCGCGCAAGCTCTCGCCATCGAGTTCGACCTCGCCCTGCAGCGCTTCGTGTTGCCGATGCAGGCGGTGGTAGAGCACCAGTTGGCTGAACAGGTTGACGAGATGCGACTCGACCGGCGAACGCACCGATTGGTGCTTCTCCGCTGCCTTGTCGGCGAGCTCTTCCAGCTTCTCCCCCACCGGCAGCAACTTGAGGTAGGCCAGGTACTCGAATCCCTGCGTCTGGCCGCCGTGTTCGTAGCCCAGCGCCGACAGCACGCCGACGTTCTCGATGCGGAACAACGGGTAGCGCGCCGCCTGGTCCGGGAAGCACCAGACGTCGAGCATCCACTCGGTCGGGCTCAGCTTCACGGTGCGGTCGCCGTTCTTGTCGGCGACGACGAACTGCACGTCGCGCCGCCCATGCACCGCATAGAGCGTCGATGCGGCGAGCGTCGAGAACGGCATCACGCGGCCTTCGTGCTGCATCGGCAGCGTGCCGAACGTCTCGACGAACTCGGCCGGCCAATCGACGGTGCGTTCGAGATCGCCTTCGAGGCGCGGCGCCGGCCTGCTGCAGGCAGCCGCCATCGCGAACAGGATCAGCCAGACTTGGGTCAGGAACCGGGTGCGCATGGATCTGCCTCGTTCAGGCTTGCAGCGAAGTGCGGGTGGACGATGCGAGGAACCGGCGCAGCTTCATCACGAAGTGCGTCGCGAGCCCGGCGAAGATCACGAAGCACGCCAACATCGGCCAGATGTCGGACGGGTCGTGCTTTACCTCGAAGATCGAGTACCACGGCGGCCCGCCCATCGGCTGCGGCCCCCAGTTCGACTGGTAGAGCACGAAGCCGTCGCGGCGCAGCGGGTTGTTCATGAAGATCTGCGCTTCCTGCGTCGCTTCGCCGGTGCGCGCCGTCACGAAACTGCGGAAGTCCATCGGCGACAGCGTGCCGGGGTGGTCGCGCTTCACGAACTTGTCGACCCGGATCGAGAACGGCAGGTCGCGCGTCACGCGGCGAAGTTCGAGGCCATACCGCTGTCCCTTCACCGCGAAGGTCCACGGGTAGCGGGCGCGATCGAACGGCTCCAGGCGCCGGCATCGCAGGATCGCCGCTTCGGACTTGCCCTCGCTCGGCAACATCTTCACGTAGCAGCCGGAGTACTCCGAGCTGCTCTGCGGCTGGACGCCGGGAGGCCACTGCTGAGCCTCCAGCAAGACGCCATCGATGACCGGCATCAGCGTCTGCACCATCGGCCCCTTCGGCACGATCATCGAATGGTCGATCCAGCGGCTCACCTGCAGCGTGAACGGCAACGCCTCGTCGCGGATGGTGACGACCCCGTTGTTGCGCGCGCCCCACAGGTGGTGCTCGGGGATCACGCGCTCTTCGATGCTGTCGCCACGATCGACCAGCAGCACCAACTCGTCGTCGTAGCCGCTGACGTAGCGCGTCGTCTCGTAGACTCGACCCGGCGCCAGGTTGCCGTCGGCCGGCGTTTCGAACACGCCGAGGAAGCCGGAGTAGCCGAAGCTCAGTTTGACGAAGCCCGCCGCCAGCAAGAACACGATGCCGAAGTGGGTGATCAGGATGCCGACGTTGCGCATCTGCCAACGCATGCGCCAGATGCCGCCGACCAGCAGGTTGACCAGCAACAACCCCATCACCGGGTAGGCGCCCGGCATCGGGATGCGCAACCGGAACGGCTGGTTGTGCTCGTCGGGCCACAACGGGGTGCCCCAGAACGAAATCGGCAACTCACCGATGACGAACCACGACTCGAAGAAGTCGCGCTGCACGTCCTCGATGCTCTTCCACGACTGCGCGAACGTGCCGAGCCACGTTTGCAGCGCCAGCAACAGCAGCAACCACACCGACAGCTTCATCGAGGCGAGCACGCGCAGCACGACGTTGCCCGGCCCTTGCCGCAACGAGGGCGGTTGCGTGGTGGTCGATGACGCGCTCATTGCGTCCTCCGCAGCGAACCGCAGAACTGGCGGAAGGCTTCGAGGTGCGGCGCCACTTCGGCGGCCGTGCCGACCAGCTTCACGAACACCGTGGCGCCCGCTTCGTGCCGCGCCGCGACCAACACGCGGGCGTCGGCGATCTCCTTGCCGGTGAAGCTGCGGAACTTGCCGGCGAGGTCGAGCAACACGCTGTCGTCACCGAGGAACGCGACCTTCGGCAGGGCGGCGATCGCCGCATCGTCGAGCGCGCCGAGCTGGAACTCGCCGCGCCAGATCTCGAAGTTCTGCGCCAGCGTGCCACCGAGTTGGCCGACGTAGACTTCGCCGCCGGCGCCGAACGTGTGGTGCTGCCAACGCGCCGACCCCGCCTTCGCGGTCCATCCCGCCGGAATCGTGGCGGTGAACGGTCCCGTTGCCGGCGGCGCAGTGCCTCCGTTCGCGGCCGTACCGATGTCGGGATGGCTTGCCGGCATCGGCGTGCCGGGCTCGATCGGCGGCGCCTTCGCATCCGCACTCGCGGTCGACGACCGCACCGACTTCGCGAGCGCCATGAACTTGTCCTTGTTGCCGAGCACGATCGACTCGGGGCCGGTGAACTTCAGCGAAGTGACCTGGTCGCCGTCGTGGTAGAACGCGATCAACGCGGCCTGGCCCGGTTTGCCACCCAACGTGCCGGTGATCTCGGCGAGGCGACCGGCGCGCCCGGCAAGTTCGGCGACCGGCAGCGCTTCGGGTGCGGGGACCGTGGCGATGCCGAACTGGTCCGAGTACCAGCGTTTCAGGTTGCCCGGCACGCCGCCGCCAACTCCGACCGTCAGGTAGCAGTCCGTCTGGGGCTCGCCGGTGACCTTCCACTGCGCATGCCGGAAGCGGGCCGGCTCGGCCGGCAACGACTCCCATCCCGCCGGCGTGGTCCCGCTCCACTGGCGCGGCTTGCTGTCGTGCGGGTCGTTCTGGCCCGACGCCGGCGGCTGCAAGCCGAGGCGATCCTGGATCGAACTGTCCCACACCGTCGGCCGATGGTCCTTGGGCAGGCTCCGGGACGGACCGAACTCGGCCTGGTTGCTGCCGTCGCAAGCAGCAAGACAACCGACCAGGAACAGGGAGGCGAAGCGGATTCGGGTCATCGGAAGGGCCCAATGGCAGGGCGAACAGGATACTGCCGAAACGTGGCGCGCAGCAGGGTGCACACGGAACTCGCGCACTCGAACTTCGCAGCTGGCGGCGAATTGCCCGCCGCCGCCGATCACATGCGCCGCGTCAGCACGTAGCCGGCGAGCTGGTGCAAGGCATCACGGGCGGGCCCGGCCGGCAGTACCGACAGCGACGCCTGGGCTTTGGCAATGCGACGCTCCGCCTCCTGCATCGCGTAGGCGACCGCGTGTTCGAGCGGGAACTCGGCGCGCAGCCGGCGCAGCCCTTCGGCTTCGGTCTTGCCGAGCAGCGTGCGCAGGCGTTCGGCGGCATCCGGCCCCTGCTGCATCAGGTAGAGCAAGGGCAGCGTGATCTTGCCCTTCGCCAGGTCGGTGCCGAGCGACTTGCCGACGACGCGTTCATCGCCGTCGAGATCGAGGCAGTCGTCGATGATCTGGAACGCGATGCCGAGTTCGAGCCCGTACTCCTCGAGCGCGCGCAGCCGGCCTTCGAGCCCACCGGCGTAGTGGCCACCGAGGCGACAGGCGGCGGCGTAGAGGCTCGCGGTCTTCTCCGCGATCACCTGGAAGTAGCGCGGCTCCGTCCACTGGAAGTCGAAGCGGTGCAGCACCTGCGTGATCTCGCCTTGGCAGATCACGCGAACCGTCTCCGCGAGCCAGCGCGCGGCGGTCGGGTCCGGCAGCTGCACGGCCATGTGGAAGGCCTTGGCGTAGATGTAGTCGCCGAGCAGCACCGCCACTTCGACGCCGGCCATCTGGTTCACGGTCGGGATGCGGCGCCGCACGTTCGCGCTGTCGAGCACGTCGTCGTGCACCAGCGTCGCGGTGTGCAGCAGTTCGACGACCTTGGCGACGGTGACGACGTCGTCGCCCAGCCCGCCACCGTGCGTCGCCCCGCGCACCGCCATGGCCGACAGGAACGTCAGCACCGGCCGCAGTTGCTTGCCGCGGAAGCCACCGACGTGGTCCACCAACGGCAGCATCTCGCGATGGCCCGGCGCCAGGTCCTGTACGATCTCGCGGTTGAGGCGCTCGAGTTGCGGTCGGACCAGCGCCACCAGGTCCTGCAGCGGCACCGTCTCGGTCACCGCGAAGCCCCGTCGCTGGGGGTGTCGTTGGTGCGCGCCGGCGGATTGCCGGTGGGCGGATCCTGCGGCTTGTTGCCGTCCTTCAGGCCGCGCTTGAACTCGGTGATGCCCGAACCGAGCGAACGCATCATGCCGGGGATGCGGTTGCCGAACAGCAGCAGCACCACCGCCAGGATGGCGATCAGCTCCCAGTGGCCCAAGAATGCGATCATGCGAACGACCTCGGCATGGTTTGGATCATCACCATGGTCCGCGGCGAACGCCAGCACCGGGACCACTTCTCAGCGACGCGCAACCTGACGCGCGTCGGGCTGCGGGTGTCGGCGAGGTCGCGAAAGCGACCCGGCCGCGAGCAGCCGAATGGCCCAATGCGGGCGGCCACGACCGACTTTCAGGCGCCTTGGTCGGCTTCCTGCTGCTGCAGCCAGGCCTGCCATGCCGCCGGGTCGTCGCCGAGGTCCTTGCCCACCAACCGGGACAAGTTGTGCCGGCTGGTCGCCTTCACCGCCGGGTCGTCCGACCGCATCGCCGCGATCAGCAGGCGGGCCGCTTCGAGCCGGGTCTTGGGGTTGCGCGCGGCCGCCGTCGCCTGGCCGCCGGCACTCCCCTGGAACTGCTTCCAGGCTCCGAGCACGCTGGTGAGGGAGCCGTGCAGGCGCTGCGCTTCCCCCCACAGGATGAGCACGTAGAAGATCAGCACGACCACGCACAGCCGCAGCACGACCTGCTGGCCGAAGTGCGCCCGCAGCCAGGCAGTGCCCGGCAACGAGTCCTCCAACAACACGAGGCCCGCCGTGCCGAGCAGCACCACTGGCGACAGCACGCGGAACAGGTCGGTCAGCTTCACGACGTCACTTGCCGAGGACCTTCTTCATGGTCGCACCGAGCACCGACGGCGTATCGCAGACGTGCACGCCCGCCTTCTTCATCGCCGCCTTCTTGTCGGCCGCGGTGCCTTTGCCGCCACTG